>DATCPD010000005.1:0-39041 GCA_036564325.1 Solirubrobacteraceae bacterium
TCTTCGGACAGGTCGGCGTCGGGGGCGATGCCGCCGAAGCGGGTGCCGAGGGTGCCGAGGTTGACGAACCCGTGGTTGCCGTAGCGGGTGGATGCGCCGGCGAAGAAGGCGAGGTCGCATTCGCCGGTGGCGTCGACGAACGCGGCCGCCGTCACGGTGTGCTCGCCGTTGTGGTCGTGGTAGGTCACCGAGCTGACCGCGTCGTCGTCACGCTCGGCGCGGATCATCTGGGCGTGCAGCAGCACGTCGACGCCGGCGTCCTCGCAGACGGTGTCCAGCGCGTATTTGACGGCCTCGGTGTCGAGCAGCATGAACACCCCGCGGAACTTCACCGGGCCCTCGACGCCGCCGAGGTGGCGCAGCGTCGTGATGACCTGAGCGGCGACACCGCCGACCGCCGGGCGGACCTGATCGGTGATCGTGTACAGCCCGCAATAGGTCTGCACGCTCTTCAGCGTTGCCGCGCCGCCGAGAAACCCCGCCGTCTCCAGCAGCAGCGTGCGGGCACCGGCTTGCGCTGCTCCGACGGCCGCGGCGACCCCGGCCGCGCCGCCACCCACTACCACCACGTCGTACTGCGCGTCTGTTTCCGCCATCAATCTCACCTTCCTTGCCAAGCCGCTCGGGGTTGCACTCACCACAGCAGCTTGACATAGTTCTGACAGACGGAATAGTCCTTTCTGCTATGAAGAACAACTTGAGGAACAAGCCTGCGTACGCGATCGAGTCCGTCGACCACGCGCTGCACCTCGCCCAGCTCCTGCAGCAGGAAGGCCCACTACGAGTCACCGACGCGGCAGAACGCCTGGCTGTGTCCGTATCTACCGCCCACCGGTTGCTCGCGATGCTGGTCTACCGCGACTTCGCTGAGCAAGGATCGGATCGGCGCTACCGCGCCGGCGCCGTACTCCGCCGCGTCGAGCAGTCCGAAGCCCCCATCGTCCAGCTGCGCCGCGTCGCCCTCCCACACCTGCAGGCACTCGTGCACCGCGTACAGGAGACCGCCAACATCATGCTGCTGGTGCGCGATGAGGTCCGATTCGTCGCGACTGTCGAGTGCGACCAGCTGCTACGCGTGGGTGACCGAGCGGGGCGGGCCCTCCCCGCCCACCTCGCATCCGGAGGCAAAGCGATGCTCTCCACCCTCACCGCACCAGAGCTCACCGAGCTCTACGCCTCGAGGCACGACGTCGACCTGCCACGACTCCAACGCGAGCTGTCCGCGGTGCGCAAGCACGGCTTCGCCATCAACAACCAGCAGACCGAGACCGGACTGACCGGCGTGGGCATCGCGCTGCGTGACCCAAGTGGCAAATCAGCCGCGGCCATCTCGCTGTCGCTACCCGCCGCAAGGTTCGACCGCGAACGGCTGCCGACCTGGGCCAACGCGCTCTCCACCACTGCGGGCAGGATCGAGCAAGACCTAGCCGCCGGCAGCCATTGACCCCCTTTCGTGCGCGCGAAGGTGACTCGTGCGCGGGGCCCCGGTTCATCTGCGGATGGGGGAGTGATCATTCCGGACGCAAGGAGCAGGGCTGCGAAGAGGTGTTGGACACCGCCCGAACGACGCTCGCGGAACGCCCGCGACGTTCGGGCGGTGTCCAACACCAACCGAACTACTTGATGAAGAGGATCTCCGAGTACTTCGGCAGCGGCCACAGGTCGTCCGAGACGACCTTCTCGAGCCTGTCCGCGGTCTCACGCGTGGCTTCCATCGCAGGGATGACCTCCTCACGCATGTACTCGGCGTGCGCGAGCAGGTCCTCGTGCGGCTGGTTGTCCTCGAGGTTGGCCGTCTCCAGCGCGCGGATCGCCTCGACGAACTTGGCCACCAGCGCCTCGGTGTCCGCGAGCACATCGGGAAGCTGCGCGTCCCGCAGCAGCACCAGGTAGCGGGCGGCGGCGGGCAGCAGCATCGTCCGGGCGATTGCCGCGGCCGTCTCGGACTCGATGTTGAGCTTGGTCACGTACTGCTCGAGGAACACCTCGTAGCGCGACTCGAGCTCTCGCGGCGAGAGCACGCCGTAGTTGTCGAACATCGCCTCGGTCTCGTCGGCGATGAGGTAGGGCAACGCGTCCGGCGTCGCGCTGAGGTTCAGCAGTCCTCGGTGCTCGGCTTCCGCGTGCCACTCCTCGGAGTAATTGTCACCGCCGAACACGATCCGCTTGTTGGCGGCGTAGCTGCGCTGCAGGATCGGCCGCAGCGCCGCCTCGATGTCCTGGCCCTCCCGCAGTGCATCCTCGAGCTCCTCCGCGAGGTCGTCGATCGCCTGGGCGACGATCGTGTTCAGCACCGTGTTGGGGAGCGACAGGGACATGCTCGAGCCCAGCGCCCGGAACTCGAACTTGTTGCCGGTGAACGCGAACGGACTGGTGCGGTTGCGGTCGCCGCCGTGCATCGGCAGCGGCGGCAGCACCGGTGTCCCGAGGCCGAGGAACGATTCGGGCGTGGACTCGCCGGCCTCGCCCCGCTCGATCGCCCCGAACACGTTCTCCAGCTGCGAGCCCAGGAAGATCGAGATGATCGCCGGCGGCGCCTCGTTGGCTCCCAGGCGGTGATCCTGGCCCGGCGAGGCGATCGATGCCCGCAGCAGCCCCTGGTGCCGGTTGACGGCCTGGATCACGGCCGCGCAGAAGAACAGGAACTGCAGGTTCGCGTGCGGGCTGTCACCGGGCTCGAGCAGGTTCTCGCCGCTGTCGGTGCCCATCGACCAGTTGTTGTGCTTGCCGGAGCCGTTGACGCCGGCGAACGGCTTCTCGTGCAGCAGGCAGACGAGCCCGTAACGGCGCGCGACGTTCTGCATGATCTGCATCACCAGCTGCTGGTGGTCAGAGCCGACATTGGAGTTCTCGAACACGGGCGCGAGCTCGTACTGGTTGGGCGCGACCTCGTTGTGCCGCGTCTTCACCGGCACGCCGAGCTTGGCCAGCTCGCGCTCGGTCTCCAGCATGTAGGCCAGGATCCGCTCGGGGATCGAACCGAAGTAGTGATCGTCGAGCTCGTGGCCCTTGGGCGGCTTGGCCCCGAACAGCGTGCGTCCGGTGGTGATCAGGTCCGGCCGCTCGAAGTAGTACTGCTCGTCGATCAGGAAGTACTCCTGCTCCGGTCCGACGGTCGTGAAGACGCGCTGGGCTGAGCTGTTGCCGAACAGCTTGAGCGCGCGGATCGCCGACTTGGACAGCGCGTCCATCGAGCGCAGCAGCGGGATCTTGTGATCGAGCGCCTCGCCGGTCCAGGAGGCGAACGCGGTCGGGATGCACAGCAGCGCCCCGTTGGGGTTCTCGAGCAGGAACGCCGGGCTGGTCGGATCCCAGGCCGTGTAGCCGCGCGCCTCGAACGTGGCGCGGATACCGCCGGTGGGGAAGCTCGAGGCGTCCGGCTCGCCCTGGATCAGCTCCTTACCGGAGAACTCGGCCAGCGCCGTGCCCTCTCCGGTCGGGTTGTAGAAGCTGTCGTGCTTTTCGGCCGTCGAGCCGGTCAGCGGCTGGAACCAGTGGGTGTAGTGGGTGGCGCCCTTTTCGAGCGCCCATTCCTTCATGGCCAGCGCGACCGCGTCCGCGAGCGATGTGTCGAGGGCCTCCCCGCGCGCGAGCGTGACCTGCAGGCGGCGGAAGACGTCCTTGGGCAGCCGCTGGCGCTGAATCGCCGGGCTGAAGACATTGGAGGCAAAGATCTGGTTATCGGGGACCGTCAGGTCGGGCGCGCCCAGGGCGCCACCGTTAGGGGCCCACTGGGCCGCGAGGACGTTCTGCTGGCGAATGCGAGGCATGCGTGGTGTCGTTCCTTCCTTTGTGCGCCGTCGGCGGCATCGACGCGTACGAGAGCCGGCCCCGGCGTTCCCCGAGGCGTGAGCGCGAAGGGTAGGCCATACCCCTGGAGACGGTCACTATCCCGATGGCCAAACCGAGGCTCGTGCGGTTCGCCGTTCGGCGAAGGGGTCCCGCGTGAAGCGCTCCCATGAGATACTCAGACCGTGCCTTTTGACCCCAAGCTCGGCTTTGACGTGTATCTCCCGGCCCCGGCCCGTTACGAACAGATCCCTTACCGGCGCTGCGGTCGCAGCGGCCTGAAGCTGCCGGCGATCTCGCTGGGGCTATGGCAGAACTTCGGCGACGACTTCCCGATCGACAACAGCCGCGCGATCCTCCGCCGCGCCTTCGATCTGGGGATCACACATTTCGATCTGGCCAACAACTACGGGCCACCGTACGGGAGTGCCGAGATCAACTTCGGACGGATCTTTGCCGAGGACCTCCGCCCGTACCGGGACGAGCTCGTGATCTCCACCAAGGCGGGTTACGACATGTGGGCGGGGCCCTACGGCGAATGGGGGTCGCGCAAGTACCTCCTGGGCAGTCTCGATCAGAGCCTGAAGCGGATGCGCCTCGAGTACGTCGACATCTTCTACTCGCATCGGTTCGACCCCGAGACGCCGCTCGAGGAAACGATGGGCGCACTCGACGCGGCGGTCCGCCAGGGCAAGGCGCGGTACGTTGGCATCTCCTCCTACGGCCCGAGGCGGACCGAGGAGGCGATCCAGATCCTGCGGGAGCTCGGCACGCCGCTGCTGATCCATCAGCCGTCGTATTCGATGCTGAACCGCTGGATCGAGGACGAGCTGTTGGCGGTGCTCGAGCGTGAGGGGATCGGCGCGATCGTCTTCTCGCCGCTGGCCCAGGGCCTCTTGACCGACAAGTACCTGGACGGGGTCCCTGACGATTCACGCGTGCGTCGCGGCCTGCACTTCTCGCAGGAGCTGATCTCCGAGGAGAACCTTGACCGGGTGCGCTCGCTGAACGAGATCGCGCAGCGTCGCGGACAGACGCTGGCCCAGCTGGCCATCGCCTGGGCGTTGCGCGATCCGCGCGTCACCTCAGCGCTGCTGGGCGCCAGCAGCGTCCGGCAGCTCGAGCAGAACGTCGCGGCGCTCGAAACGCTCGACTTCGACCCCGACGATCTGGCGGAGATCGACCGCCACGCGGTCGACGGCGGGATCAACATCTGGGAGCGCTCCAGCTCGGCGTAGCGCCGCAGCAGCTCGCTATGGGGAATTTATGATCTGCCCGCTGTTGGAGACGTAGGAGCGCTGGGGCTTGCTCAGCACGGTCACTCTGAAGGTGCCGCTCGGGCTACCGCCGCCGGACAGCACCGCTTTGGCCTTGCCGTTCAGCCCCGCCGCCACCGAGTACTCGATCACGTGGCGGCCGGGTTTGATCGCGGTGACCCCCCAGTCGAAGGTGGCGGTGGCTCCCGGCCTGAGTTGGCCGAGCGCCCAGGTGTTCGAGTAGGCCGTCACCGCTGCTCCCGGGCCGCCGGCGTGGCAGCTGTACTGACACGGTCCCGGAGGCCGGTCGACGATCCACACTGGACGCGAGGGATTGGCCAGGCCGGTCATGTCCATGTTCTCCGAGAACGCTGCGGCTCCGGTACCCGAGCCGGGTTGCGCGGGAGCCCTGCAGCTGACGTTGCAGACGGTCACCGCGACGTCGGGGATCGTCTTGTTGCTCGCGTTGCGGATCGCGATCACCATGTGGGTGTGCTGAGCCAGCCGCTGAGTGCTGGGAAAGCGCGCTGTCGTGACCGCGACCTGATATCTGCCCGTGGGCTCGTTGGCATCCTGACGGGCGCCACCACCGCAGCCGCTCACGACCGCAAGCGCCGCAGCGGCGATGGTCCAGCGGCTCCTCACTCTCCACCGAGTCACGGCGGGCGCAACATACCACGCGCGCCCTCGCCTGAACGCCGCTTGCCGGTCAGGCGGCGGCCGCGGTGGTAGACGGTTCCCACTTGGTTTAACCGGTGTCGTTGTCGTAGGCTTGTCGGCGGTGAGCCGCACCGGCGGCCGCCCCAACCCCCGCGGGAGAAGACGACAGTTGATCCGAGCAGCTGCTGACCGAGCGTTCTTGCCGACCAAGGGCGTCTTGGAAGAGGTCGGGAACATGATGATCCTGACCGGAAAGACGATCACGTCCGCGGTGCGCCCCCCGTACCCGTACGGCAGCGAGTTCGTCGGCCAGTTCCTGTTTGCGATGCGGCTGTGCTGGTTCCCGCTGCTGATCTCGACGGTCGCCTTCGGATACGCCGCGCCCGGACTGCAGGCGGCAAACTTCCTGGTGCTGTTCGGAGCGCTCGACCGCCTGGGCGGATTCTTCGTGCTGGCGTCGATCCGGGAATTCGCGCCATTCGTCGACGCGATCGTGCTGGCCGGCGTGGCCGGCACCGCCATCACCGCAGACCTCGGCGCGCGCAAGATCCGTGAAGAGCTCGACGCGCTGCAGGTGCTCGGCGTCGACCCGATCAAGAACCTGGTCGTGCCGCGGTTCCTGGCCCTGATGCTCGTGACGGGCCTGTTCGACATCTACGCGCTGCTGTTCGGCATCTTCGGCGGCATCGTCGCCACGCTGGTCAACAACGCGCCGCTCGGGCCGTTCTGGGCCACCTTCTTCAACAACGCGTCCACGACCGACCTGTGGGGGTCGGTGGTGAAGACGACGATCTTCGGCGCGATCATCGCGATCGTCTGTTGTTACAAAGGGATGACTGCGTCCGGAGGGGCGGAGGGGGTGGGACGCGCCGTCAACCAAGCCGTGGTGATCTCGTTCCTGGGCGTGTTCGCGTTCAACTACGCCTTCACCCAGACGCTGCTGGCCACCCACCCCGAGATCACCACGATCGCCAAGTGATCGCCTCATGAACGACGTGTTCGCGGCACCGAAGGGCTGGGTCGAGTCGTTCGGCGAGATGATCAAGTTCACCTCGAAGATCGTCGGCGAGGTTTTCCGGCTTCGGGTGTTCAAGTTCTTTGGCGAGGCGCTGCGTCAATCGGGGATCCTGATCATCTCCTCGACGCTCGTGATCTGGGGTCTGGTGTTCATCATCGGCCTCGAATGCGGGGTGGAGGGGGCCTACTTCGACCGCGCCAATGGCGTGCCGGCCTACGCTGGCGTGTTCTCGGCCTGGTGCGACCTCCGGGAACTGGTCCCATATGGCTTCGGCTACATGATGGCCGCCAAGGTCGGAACCGGCATCGTCGCCGAGCTCGGCTCGATGCGGATCTCGGACGAGATCGACGCGCTCGAGGTGATGGGGATCAGCGGGATGACGTTCCTCTGCGCGACGCGGCTGCTGGCCGCATGGCTCGTGCTCCCATTCGTCTACATCATTTCGATCGGCGCCGGCTTTTTCGCCAGCTACCTCGTAGTCGTCCAGCAGATCGGAGACGTCACCTCAGGTGGGTTCTTCCTGATCTTCTGGCAATTCCAGAACCCACCCGATCTCTTATTCAGCTTGATAAAAGCCATGTCGATGGCGACGGTGATCGTGCTCGTCGGCTGTTACTACGGCTACAACGCCAGCGGAGGCCCGGTGGGGGTCGGCACCGCCACGGCCAAATCCATGGTCGTCAACATAGTCTCGGTTCATCTCATCGGCATGCTCGGTACGCAGCTCTTCTGGGGCGCGAACCCGAGGGCACCAATCGGAGGCTGAAAATGCGGCGGTTCAATTTCGGTGGCAAGAGCGAGGGCGACGAGGGGAATCCCGAGGGGTCCAACCCGGCGGAGGGCGAGTCGCCGGCACCGGACGCTCCCGGATCTGAGCCGGCGCCCGCGTCGGAGGCCCCGGCTGGCGACGAGCCGAAATCTGATTCGTGGCTGCCCGCGGGACGCGAGGACTGGGAGCAGCCGGGCGACGAGCCGGCTCCGATTGGCGGCGAACACGACTCCCCCCGCGGCGAGCAGGGCGGCGGCGCGGCCCCGGAATCTGAGGCCCCGGTAGCCGGAGGTCAGGCCTCGCAGGCGCAGCCCGCCGCGGACGCGCAGGCGACCGCCGAGACGCAGGCGCGAGGTGCGGGCGGCGCGGAGGGCAACGACTCCGAGACGGGAACGGGATCCGGCTCCCAGGAATCCGGGTCGCGGGTTTCCGTGGTCGACGAGCAGCCTCCCCGGCCGGCGCCCCCCGACGGGGCAGACGAGGAGGAGTACCGCTGGCACACCTACCGGGTCTATCCCTCGGGGCGCCCTGACGCCGTCGAGTTCATCGACACCTACAAGTCCTTCGGCCGTGCGCGGATCCTGCGCGGGTTGAACATGGGCCTCCCTGAGGGCATGGTGTCGATGGTCCTGGGCCCGTCCGGCACTGGCAAGTCGGTCTGCATCAAGCACATCGTCGGGCTGCTCTACCCCGACCAGGGCGATGTGCTGGTGCATGGAGAGTCGGTGCCGAACATGGCCGACGACGACCTGTTCGAGATGCGCAAGAAGTTCGGCCTGCTGTTCCAGGACGGGGCCCTGTTCGGGTCGATGAATCTGTATGACAACGTCGCCTTCCCCCTGCGCCAGCACACCGAGAAGGGCGAGGACGAGATCGATGACATCATCATGCGCCGGCTGAACGAGGTCGGCCTGGGGAGCGCGCGGGACAAGATGCCGAACGAGCTCTCCGGGGGGATGCGCAAGCGCGCGGGGTTTGCGCGCGCGCTCGTGCTCGAGCCGGACATCGTTATGTTCGACGAGCCCGACTCGGGACTCGACCCGGTGCGCACGGCGCTGCTGGGTGAGCTGATCCTCGAGATCCACCGCGACATGATGGACGAGGCCAAGGAGAAGGAGAAGGAACACCTGCCGACGTTCGCGGTCGTCACCCACGACATCATGAGCGCGCGCCGGGTGGCGGACTACATCAATGTCCTCTGGAAGGGCCGCATCGTCGAGGCCGGCCCAGCGGAGGACATGCTCAACTCCGAGAACCCGTTCATCCGCCAGTTCCTCGCCGGGGAGTCGCAGGGCCCCCTGACGATGGACTAGTGGGTCGCGACGTTCCGGCGCGACCCACTAACCAGCGCGGCCGCGGTAGTGGCGTCTACTCCCGCGCGGCCCCGATAGCCTGAGCGCATGAAGCAGAGGCTCGAGGGGTTGGCCAGGGTCGCTGCACGGCGTCCGGGGTTGACGGTGGCGATCGTCCTGACCCTGGCTCTGGCCGGAACCCTGCTCTCGCTTGGGCTCAAGCCCTCCGCCGGGAGCGACACCTTCGTCTCGAGGTCGACATCGAGCTTCCAGGCGACCGATCAGGACCACCGGCAGTTCGGCGGCGATGCGGTCGTGATCCTGATCCGCGAGCCGCTGACCGACCTGGTCCAGACCAAGGACCTGGCCACGGTGACGTTCCTCGAGGCCTGCCTGGCCGGCCAGTACGTCGTTCCGAGCACGCAGCTGCAGTCATTCCAGCCGGCGCCCCCCGGGGCCCACGCGCCCTACGGCGGCTACAACAGCCCGTGTGGAAAGCTGATGCAGGCCAAGCCGGTCCAGGTTGTGTACGGGCCGGGCACGTTCCTCAACCGAGCTGTCGCAGCCGTCAATCTCCAGGTGCGGGCGCTGCTGAGCGCCGCCCAGCAGCAGGTCAGCAGCGCGGGGGCGGCGGCCCGGCAGCTGGCCCTCAGCCGCGGTATGACCGCCGCGCAGGCCGCGCAGGAAGCCCGCTCCGCTCAGACGCTCGCCTCCAGCCAGGAAACGCAAACGCTGGAGCGGCTGTATCTGAACTCCGGCATCAGCGGCACGCCGAAGATCGACGACCCGCAGTTCATTCCCCAGATCGTGTTCGACCAGACCCGCGGGGTCAACCAGCCGAAATCACGCTTCGCGTATCTGTTCCCCACGGCCAACTCAGCCCTGATCCAGGTCCGCCTGAAGGCTTCGCTGAGCGACGCCCAGCAGGCCCAGGCGATCTCCTGGATCCGCCAGGCCGTGCGGATGCCGATGTTCGCCAGCGCCTACGGAGGGAAGTACCTGGTGAGCGGCGAGCCGGTCGTGGTCAACGACCTGGCGGCGAAGATCAGCGGCTCGATCGCCGGGCTGCTGATCGCCGCCGTGCTGGTGATGGCGGCGACACTGCTGGTGGTGTTCCGGAGCCGTCTGCGGTTGCTTCCGCTGGCCATCGCCCTGGCGGCCGCGGGGGTCACCTTCGGACTGCTGTCCCTGGTCGGAGGGTCGCTGACCATGGCGTCGATCGCCGTCCTGCCGATCCTGATCGGGCTCGCCGTCGATTACGCGATCCAGTTCCAGTCCCGCGCCCAGGAGGCCCGGCGCGGGGATGACGGCGAGCCGCTGACCGCGCAGTCGGCGGTGGTGCGTGCCGCGCGGGTCGGCGCCCCGACCATCGCCGTGGCCGCGCTGGCCACAGCGACCGGCTTTCTCGTGTTGGTGCTCTCCCCGGTGCCGATGGTCAGGGGCTTCGGACTGTTGCTCGTGGTCGGGATCGCCGTCGCGTTCGGTTGTGCGCTGGCCGCGGGGTCGGCGGCGCTCGTGCTCGCCGATCGCAAGGGCGGGGCCATCGGCGCCTCTATGCGCGGCGCCCGGGAGATCCTTCGCGACATCGCAGGACGTGCGGGTCGCCCGCGGCGGCCCGCGCTACGAAGGTTCCGTGGCGCACCGCTGGCCAAGGTCCCCACCGTGCTTGCTCTGGTCGTGCGCCGGCCGGGCCGAGTGCTGGCCGTGGGCGCGGTCCTGGCGCTGCTCGGCTGGATTGCCGACACCCAGACCTCGGTCCAGTCCGACGTGACCAAACTCGTGCCCTCGAGCATGCCCGCGTTGCAGGACCTGCACACGCTCGAACAGGTCACGGGCGTCTCCGGAGAGATCGACGTCGTGGTCGACGCCGCCGACGTCGCCACTCCGAAGGTCGTCGGCTGGATGCTGAAGTACGACTCCGAGCTGCAGCGGCACTTCGGCTATCTGGAGACCAAGGGCTGCGCCTACTCGACCCTCTGCCCGGCGCTGTCCCTTCCGGACCTCTTCACCGCGGGCTCGCAATCCAGCCAGAGCTCCCAGGCCCCGCCGAGCCAGTCGGCGATTCGCAGCCTGCTGGCGGCTGTGCCGCCGTACTTCTCGCAGGCCGTGATCACTCCGGATCGCCGCAGCGCCACGCTCGCCTTCGGCATCAGGCTGATGCCGCTGGCCAAGCAGCAGGGGGTGATCGATTACATGAACTCTCACCTGCATCCGCCCCCGGGTGTCACCGCGCGCCTGGCCGGCCTGCCGGTCCTGGCGGCGCAGGCCAACAGCGCGCTGTCCTCCTCGGGTCGGCGGCTGCTGACGTTGCTGGCCGGGCTGCTCGCCGTGGGCCTCGTGCTGCTGGCGATCTTCCGCCGGCCCCAGCGGGCGCTCGTTCCGCTGATTCCGATCGCGCTGGCCACCGGGTGGTCGGCGCTGATCCTGTTCGTCATCGGGATCCCGCTCAACCCGATGTCGGCCACCCTGGGCGCGCTCGTGATAGCGATCTCCACCGAGTTCAGTGTCCTGCTCTCGGAGCGCTTCAGGCAGGAGCGGGCCGCCGGCCGAGACCTCACCGATGCTCTTTCACAGACATACCGCTCCACCGGGGCGGCCGTCCTGGCCTCCGGGGTCACCGCCATCGCCGGGTTCGGCGTGCTGGTGTTCTCCAGCATCACCATGCTCCGTGACTTTGGCTTCGTCACCCTGATCGATCTGACCGTCTCGCTCGCGGGTGTGCTCGTGGTGCTGCCCGCGGTGCTGGTGGTCTCAGAGCGGGAGGACGTTGCCCAGAGCCTGCGCGGGGCCTACGGCCGTGCGCTCACGCTGCTGCCGCGCTCGCGCCGGCGGGCGCGGGTCGCGTGAGCGACCCTCCGCTCCCGCCTCCGCCCGGCGAGTCCGACGCTCAGCACCCTGCGCCGGCTAACGGGGAGCCGGAGACCCCGCCGCTGGTCCCGCAGCACCGGCTCGATCCAGATCTCGCAGCGGCCGCGGCGGCGGCTCCCGAGAGGCCGCTGGCGCCGGTCGCCCCTGCGATCGACACGAGGCCGTATCGCTGGGCGATCGGCATCTTCGGGCTTGTCCTCGTGGTGGCAATTTCCATTTACCAATTCGCCAGCAACGGGACGGCCAGCCCGGGCGTGGCCCCGGGCAAGCTGCTGCACCGGTTCGTGGCCCCGCTGGCCACGAGCGGCGTCAACCTCGACGCGAACATGAATCCCCGCTGCGATCCCGCTCACCCCAATCCCCAGGCCCTCAACGTGTGCGGCCGCGGCCCGCTGCTGCTGGCCTTCTTTGTCACCGGATCCTCGGCCTGCACCCGGCAGGTCGACGCGATGCAGTCGCTCTCACGGCAGTTCCCGCCTTCGGTGGTCCAGTTCGCTGCGGTGGCGATCCGCGCGAGCAGGGCGGCCACGGCGGCGGAGGTCCGCTCACACCACTGGACGATCCCGGTGGCCTATGACCGGGACGGCGCGGTCGGCCAGACCTACGGCGTCGAGATCTGCCCGATCGCGGAGATCGCGCGTCGTGGCGGTGTCGTGGCGAGACGGTTGATCGGCGAACACTGGAGCGCTGCGCCGGCTCTCTCGGGTCAGATCCGGGCGGTGTTCGGCCGAGGATGACCGAGGACGTAGATCTCGCGGCGGCGGCGGGGTTCGTCGAGCCCCGGGTCAGCGCCGAGTTTCCTGGGCTTCGGCTCGTCTGGATCAGCGTGCCGTCCCGCCGTCACGCCAGCCCGCGGGCCGTCGTCAACCGCCTCAGGGCCCTGTCCAACCGCTACCGCGGGGCCAGCGTGGTGGCGATGCGCACCCAGCCGATCCCCAGCGCCTATCGGACTTTCTTTCGCCAGATCGGTCTCGATCCCGATGTGACACGGATTCCCAGCGAGCACGCGGCGGTGATCAGGCTGCTGCACGGTCAGTTCCGGTCCAGCAATCTGATCGACGACGCGCTGCTGATCGGCCTGATCGAGACCGGCGTCCCGATCTGGGCGCTCGACGCCGACCGCGTCGACCCGGGAGGGCTGGGGATCCGGACCTCGGTCAGCGGGGATCACCTCGGCAGCACCGAGTTCGGGGACCATCTCGTCCCGGGGCGGCTGGTGGTGGCGGATGCCGCCTCCGTCCACGCGCTCCTGTTCGACGAGGTGGCACCGGGGCACGGTGCGAGCGCGAGCACCGAGCGGATCGTGCTCTTCGCGGTGGGGGTGGACGGCGTGCCGGCGATTCACATCGAGGAGGCGCTGTGGGTATGTGTCGAGGCGCTCGGCGCTGCCTGAAACCGGTGTTCTGAGGGTATTCCTCCTGCTAAGCTCGCGTGGCTCACTGGAAAGGAGAGGGCTATGAGGCTCCTCGATCAGGAAAGCAGCGCTCAGCAGGTCCAACTGCCCTCGCCGGTCACCGTCACCGAGGACGCGCAGCGCGCCGCCCGGCACACCTTGCGGAGGCAGATCGCCGGGCTCGAGCGTCAGCTGGCCGAGGCATTCGTGACCGCCTACACGATGGGCGGCCTCGAGCACCCCCCCGCGTACAGCGCCCAACCGCGGCTGCTCGACCTCGGGGAGCTCGAGCAGGTCCGAGACGCGTTGGCCGAGCGTCTGCGCGGGGCGCGGCTACGGATCGCCGAGCGCGCCGACGAGCAGGCGGCCAGCCGCCTCCATCTGGAGCGGATGCTCCTGGAACCAGGGAAGTATCGCTTTGCCCGAGTCTCGCGAGAGGATCTCGGTGAGCCGGGCTGCGGTGCCTGGCACGTCCGTCCGCGCCTGGGCTTGATCGGCATGCTGATGGGGTGGTGGCAGGTCAAGCTCTCCTCCGGCTGTCCGTTACCCAGGGGTCGCGGCTTGCCGCGGCCCTGACCGGACCGAACCACCCCCTGCTTACCAGAGGCCCATGCGCAACGTGCTGAGGTCGGGCGCCGGTGCGGTGCTCGTGCTGCTCATCATGTTCATCGGCAGCCTCGTCCTGTGGATCGGGACGCCGCTGGCGTGGCTGTGGGTGGGGTCTCAGATCCAGGGCGCCACGTCGTCGCTCGGCGCGGCGCTGGGCGCGATGTTCTTCGGCGTGATCGTGACGATCGCGGCACTCGCCTCACTCCTGGCGAAGCTCAGCAACGTGTATCGCGCAAACTGCGTCGCGCGGGGGCTGGCGGACCCGGGTCACTTCGTGCTCGAGGGAGTCCTCGTGGTCAGCGCGGGCTTGACGATCACCGGTTTCGTCGTGTGGTTCTTCTTCTTCGCCGGCACAAGCCCGGTGCCTGTCGGCATCCAGCTCTGACCGCGGCACGGCAACGTTCCGGCGGGCGGTCCTGCGCCACATCGCGTGGCGCAGGACCGGCCTGGGGCACGTGCTCAGGCGCCGACGAGCTGCAGTTCCGGCGTCGCTCCCGGCTCCGCAAAGTGCGGCGCCATCGAGCAGGTCTGCAGCGCAGTGGCAAGCATCTGCCGCTGTCGTTCCGTCAGTGCTCCAACTTGCTTCATCTCGCCGATCTGATTGCGCGAGAGGAACTTGCGGCACCGGGTGCTGCCCCAGCGTCGCTGGCTCATCAGCAGGTCTCCTACCGTCCAGCTGCTCGCCTCCCAGGGGGAGGTGAGGATGACTTCTCCTGCGGACACGGCACCTTCCGCAATCCGTCGCTTCAGTCCCGCACGCGCGAGCCGGACCTCGTTGGCCCGCTCCAGAGCGCGCAGTCTTTGCGGCTCCGGCGTCATCCTGGCGGTCTCCGTCATGTACCTATCTCTCTCTCCCTGCGTCCTGTCCGCCGAGGCGGACGCCGTTTGATGGTTTGCCGACGGGCACGGCACGTCCTCCGCCGTATCCGACGGGTGCTGCATTCCTGATTCTTTTGGCCCTCGAGTACTTCTGTCGGGCCGCTGCGCCCCGGTCACACCAATCCCCGACGTGACCCTCGCGCGGTCCGGCCGACCATCAGTGAGGTAGGGCAGAAGCTACGCCAGCGACCCGGTCACAGCAAGGTCACAAGTTGCGGACCATGTGCTCCTAGCGTGTTTTTTCTTACTCGGGTCCCTTGTGCAGTAGTGGACAAGCGGGAGGTGTAGCTGGGATCTAACCGCCGGAGGGCAGCGGTCCGTGCTCGGACTCGAATGACCGCTTGGCGTCCGCGAAGGCCTCGAGCGCGCGGTCGAGGACCTGCTCATCGTGAGTCGCCATGACGCTGGTGCGCAGGAGCGCGCCGCCGGGCGGGACGGCCGGATGGAGGGCGGTGTTGACGAACACCCCTGCGTCATAGAGGGCCTTCCAGAGCAGGCCGGCTTTCCAGTCGTCGCCGACGACGACGGGGACGACGGGGGTGAGGATCTCGGTGCCGTCGCCCAGCCGGGTGGGCTCCACCACCTTGAAGCCGAGCTGGCTCAGGCCTCGATGGAGATAGCGGGCGTTGGCCAGCACCCGCGCGAACAGCTCCTGCCCCTCCTCGGAGCGGCAGATCCGTACGGCGGCGAGCGCCGCGCCAACCGCCGCGGGCACGGCCGACGCGGTGAACATGAACGGCCGTGAGGCGATGCGCAGGAAATCGATCACGTCCGCCGGCCCGGCGATCACCCCCCCGCAGGAGGCCAGCGACTTTGAGAAGGTGGCCATCCGCAGGTCGACCCGGTCCTCGATGCCCAGCAGCTCGCATGCCCCCGCGCCCCGCGCGCCGAGCACGCCGAGCGCGTGAGCCTCGTCGACCATCAGCCGGGCGCCGTACCGCGAGGCCAGCTCCGCGATCTCCGGCAGAGGAGCGACGTCGCCCTCCATCGAGAAGACCCCGTCGACCACGACGAGGATGCCGCCGCCGTCGGAGACCGCTTTCTCCAATGCCCGCTCGAGCCGGTCGAGGCGGTTGTGCCGGAAGACCCTCAGCTTCGCCCGCGAGAGGATGCAGCCGTCGAAAATCGAGGCGTGGTCGCCGGAATCCGCCACCACCGTGTCCCCGGGCGCCAGGATCGTCCCGAGGGCGCCGAGATTGGCCTGATGCCCGGTCGTGAAAACGAGCGCGGCTTCGGTCCCGAACCATTCAGCGAGCTCACGCTCGAGTTCCAGGTGCAGGTCGATCGTGCCGTTGAGGAAGCGTGAGCCGGTGAGTCCCGTGCCATACCGGTTCAGCGCGTCGAGCGCGCCCTGCTTGACCCGCTCGTCGCCCGTGAGCCCGAGGTAGTTGTTGGACCCGAGCATGATCCGCTGCTTGCCCTCCATCTCGACGACCGGCAGCGTGGGGCCTTCGAGGACCCGGAAGTAGGGCAGCATGTCCAGCTCGCGAGCGGCGGCCAGCAGTTCGAGCCGCTCGAACTCCCGGGCTTTGGCGAAGACGTCGATCGAAGTTGGCATGTAGTTTCCCCTCGCTATGACTCTCGAAGTTCGCCCTGTCGCGTCCGATCGCGACATCAACACGTTCATCAAGCTGCCGTGGCGGCTCTATCGTAACGAGGACAACTGGGTCCCTCCGCTGCTGTTCGAGCGAAAGCGCTTCTTCGACCGCAAGCGCAACCCGTTCTTCGAGCATGCCGAGGCCGAGTACTTCCTCGCCTGGCGCGACAGCCGGGCCGTGGGTCGGATCACCGCCCACATCGACCGGCACTTCAACGAGTTCCAGGACCACGCGTGGGGGATGTTCGGGTTCTTCGAGTGTGAGGACGACCCCGAGGCGGCCCACGCCCTCCTCTCGAGCGCCGAGCAGTGGTTGCGCGCCCGGGACCGCGATCGCATGGTCGGCCCGATGGACTTCACCACCAACGACGAGTGCGGCGTGCTGGTCGATGGCTACGACCTGTTCCCCACGATCCTCACCAACTGGCAGCATCGCTATTACCCCGGGTTGATCGAGTCGGCCGGCCTGACCAAGGCCATGGATCTGTACATGTGGAGCCTCGACGTGTCCGATCGCACCCGCGTCCACGAGGCGATCTGGCGCGTGGCCGCCGACGTCGAGGCCAAGCACGGCATCACCGTTCGCCCGATGCGCAAGAAGAACATGGAGGCGGAAATCAATCGCTTCCTGGAGGTCTACAACGCGGCTTGGGAGCGCAACTGGGGCTTCGTCCCCCTGACCGAGGCGGAGGTTCGCCACTACGCCAAGGACCTGAAGCCGATTCTCGACGAGAACTGGGCCTTCGTGGCAGAGAAGGATGGGGAGACCGTAGGGGCGGCGCTGACGCTCCCGGACTACAACCAGGTCCTCGCCCACCTGAACGGGCGTCTGCTGCCGTTCGGCTGGGTCAAGGCGCTGTGGTACCGGCGCAAGATCAACCGGGTCCGGGTCTTCGCTCTCGGCGTCAAGCGCGAGTGGCAGCACACCGGCATTGCGGCGAAGTTCTACGAGCTGCACTTCGACGCCGCCGAGCGGACGCCGCAGACGGGCGGCGAGATGGGCTGGATCCTTGAATCCAACAAGTCGATGAACCGCGCGATGGAGGGTATGGGGGGGCGGATCGCGCGTACCTATCGGGTATACGAGAAGATCTTTTGACATGACCGCTCACGCTGTCACCATGTTGACGGCGTGGACGAGTGGATCGAGATGGAGCTCGCGGTGAGCCCCGACCAGGAAGTGGAGACCGTCGAGGGCGTGCCGGTGCTGGCCGAGGTACGGCCGGTGCAGCCGGTGCCCACTGCTCTGCCGGCCGTACAAGCCGCAGCCGCGGCGGCCACAGGTTTCGTGGCCGGCGCCGCCACCCTGGCGCTGGTCCGCCGCCACAGCGCGCGCAAGCTCGCGCGGGCGCAGCGCTCAGCCCCGCGGCGAACCGTCGATCTGCTGCCGATCGTCGGCACGAGGACGTTCCTCGTCGACGTTCACCTGATCGCCAAGCCGACCGAGTGACAACGCCCGAGCCGCAGCTCGAGGTGCGCCTGGAGGTGCGCCCGCGCTCGCCGTTTCGCCTCCCTCGGCACGGCACCATGGACGGGCTGATGCGCGTGCGCGGCGGGGTCCTGCATCGTCTCGTACACGTGGGCGAGCAGCCGGTCCGCGTCCGCGTCGCCCAGCCGGCGCGCGACCGGGTGCTGTTCGGCGCGCAGGCGCGAGACCGGCAGTCGGCCGAGCGGGGGATCGAGAAGATGCGGTGCGGGCTGGGCATCGACCACGATCTGCGTGACTTCCATGAGCGCTTCCGCTTCGACCCGCTGATCGGCGCCGCCGTCCGGGCGGATCCGGGGTTACGGGTGGCCGCCCGCCCGGATCCGTTCGAGGCGCTGATGTGGGCGATCTGCGAGCAGCTGATCGAATACGAGCGAGCCGCAGCGATCCAGCGACGCCTGATCCAGCGTCTGGGCCGCCGGTGCCCGGATTGCGGCTGGCGCGATGCACCCACCGCGGCGGTCGTGGCCGGTCAGGCGCCGGCCCTGCTCGCCTCGTTCGACCTCTCCGGCGGCCGGTCGCTGGCTCTGATCCGCGCCGCCAGGGAGGTCGCCTCGGGCCGGGTCGACCTCGATGAGGCTGACCCCGAGCGCGGCTGGCGGCGTCTGCAAGCGATCGCCGGAATCGGGCGCTGGACGATCCAGATGCTCGCCTGCGCCGGTCAGGGCCGGCTCGATCAGTTGCCGGCCGGGGATCTGGCCTACCTGAAGCTCGTCGGCCGCCTGCGAGGCAGGGATCCCCGCGCCCGGGCGACCGAGGACGAGGTCGAGCGGTTCTTCGCGCCGTACGCCCCCTACGGCGCGCTGGCCGGCGTGTACGCGCTGAAGGCCGGGGCGAGCGGCGCCGGGCGTCGCATGGCCGCCTGACCCGCGGCGGCCGTTCCGCCCGTTCCCCACGCCCCGCCCGGCGACCAGAGTTCCGAACACTGATACTCTGGAACTGTGACGGCGCCGATCACCCATGCCTCGGTTCCCGACCTCGTGTTCGCGCAGCTGTGCGAGGCGATCCTTTCCGGCCAGTACATGGCGGGAGAGCGAATGCCGACCCAGCGCCGGCTGGCCGCAGAGCTCGGGGTCAACATGGCGTCGGTCCGGGAGGCGCTCGGACGCCTGGAGCAGCTGCGCCTGATCGAGGTGCGCCACGGCGACGCCACCCGGGTGCTCGACTGGCGCAACTCGGGTGGGCTCGAGGCGCTGGCCGTGCTCGGATCGGCCGACCCCGCCACGATCGCGGCCCTGTTCGAGGCCCGACGGCTGCTGCTCGTCGAGGCGGCGCGGCTGGCCTGCGAACGTCGCAGCTCGGAGCAGGCTGAGCAGTTGACCGAGCTGGCCCGCGCGATGCGCGTCGCGTCGGAGGACGCCGCGGCGCTGCTCGCCGACTGGAGCTTCATGTCCACGTTGGTGCAGGCGGCCGGAAACCTGATCCTGCAACTGATCATGAACTCGGTCCGGGAGCTGTACCTGCCGAAGATGGAGCTGTTCGCGGACGTAGTCGGACGGCGGGCGGAGCTCGCGCCGCTGTACGAGCGGGCCGCCGCGGCGATCGAGCGAAGGGATGCAGATGCCGCCGCGGAGGCGATCGGCACGCTCACCGCCGCTCAGGAATCCGCGATGCTCGGGCGTCGATGAGCTCGCCCCACGACGTTCTCATCGACGGGGCGCCGCGCTGGCGGCGGCCCGGTATGAGGCTCCTGTTCGCGCTGGCGCTGCGACCGCGGGGAGCAGCGCTTCTCGCGCGCATGGCTCCGCTCGATCAGGCCATCGACGGGCTGCTGTCGATGGTCCGCTACGACGACCCGGCGCAGGCGCGCGCCCTGGGCTGGGACGCGGAGGCCGTGGTCGAGCGTGGCCGGGCCCTCCGGCGCTCCGGAGGGAGGCCCTGAGGTGCGCCTTGGGGCCGCGTCGCGGACGCTGCAGGCCGATGCATGCGTGATCGGCGCCGGGGCCGGGGGCGCGGTCCTCGCGGCGGAGCTGGCGGAGGGCGGAATGCGGGTCGTCCTCCTCGAGCAGGGTCCTGAGCACGATCCAGATTCCTTCACCGCCCGTCCTCCGGAAATGCTCGCCGCGCTCTACCGGGACGGTGGCCAGACGCTGACGCTCGGCACGCCGCCGATCGCGTTGCCAATCGGGCACGGGCTGGGTGGCACGACCCTCGTCAACTCCGGGACGTGCTTTCGCACGCCGGAGCACGTCCTCGAGCACTGGCGCCGGAGTTACGGCCTGGACGTCGACGCCGAGACGATGCGGCCGTATTTCGAGCGAGTCGAGGCGGCCCTGTCGGTGACCGAGGTGACGCCTGAGCTGGCCGGTGGCAACGCCGCCGTCGCGCGGCGGGGAGCAGAGCGGCTGGGCTGGTCTCACGGCTATCTGCGCCGCAACGCAAAGGGCTGCGTAGGGTCCGGCGTCTGCGTGTTCGGTTGCCCGACGTCGGCCAAGCAGCACACGGGCATCACCTACATCCCGCGCGCCCAGGCGGCCGGAGCAGAGGTGCTCACCGGTGTGGACGTCCGGCGGATCCTCGTCCGGCGCCGGCGTGCGGCCGGCGTGGAGGCGTCGCTCGGCGCCGGCGGGGCGCTGCACGTCCACGCCCCGGTGGTGGCCGTGGCGGCGGGCACGATCCACACCCCGGCCGTGCTGGCCCGCAGCGGCCTGGGCTCCGCCTCCGGCCAGCTGGGCGGCAACCTCTCGCTGCATCCGGCGACCGCCGGTGTCGCGCTGATGGATCACGTCGTCGACATGGCCCGAGGCGTACCGCAGAGCTTCTACGTCGACGAGTTCGTCTCCGAGGGGATCATCTTCGAGGGCGTCGCCGGTCCCCCCGCCTACGCGGCGATGTCGCTGCCGCTGAGCGGCCGCCGGCACGCCGAGGTGATGTCCGCCTACCGGCGGCTGGCCCAGTTCGGGCTGATGGTCAGCGACAGCTCCCGCGGGCGAGTCCTGTCGCTGGCGGGCCGGCCGGTGATCACCTACAGCGTGGGCGACGCCGACGCCGCGAAGTTCCGCGCCGGCTTGGCCAGACTCGAGCAGCTGTTCCGGGCGGCGGGGGCGCGTGAGGTGTTCCTGCCGCTCAGGCCGGGTGTCACACCGGAGCGGGCGAGGGCGCAAGACCTGAAGCTGATGGCCTTTCACCCGCTGGGCACCGCACGCGCCGACGCGCGGCCCGCGGCCGGAGTCCTCGACGGGAACCTCGAGGTCCACGGTACCCGCGGTGTCTTCGTGGCCGACGGGTCGGCCGTCCCGAGCGCGCTCGGCGTCAACCCGCAGCTGACGATCATGGCGCTGGCCACGCGCCTCGCTGACACCCTGCTGGATCAGAGCACTAGGGGCCCTGTCCGGCCAGCAGCTCGTTCGTCGACGCGTTGAGGATCGCGTTGGGATCCTTGATCAGGTGGTTGTTCAGCATCCACTGGCCGTAGGCGTTCCACTGAACGGGGTCCTGGTAACCCCAGGGCTTGCCCGCGGCGGGGAAGAACACCGGCAGGGTCGCCTGCGTGCCGGCGAGCTGAAGGCGCTGATCCAGCCCGGGATTGGCCCGCACCAGCGACTGCACGGCAGCCTGTGGGTCGCGCCGCGCCGCCTCGTAGCCCCGGCCCATCGCCTGCACGAGGCGCCGGACGAGATCGGAGCGGGTCGAGATCGTCTTCCGGGTGACCACCAGCACCAGCTCGTCGTAGGTCGGCACACCGAGCTGATCCATCCGCAGCACGTTCGCCCGCTTGCCACGCTGGTGGAGCTGGATCGCCTCGTAGTTCCAGTAGCCGCCGAGCGTCGCGTCGACCCGGCCGGACAGCATCGCGGGAACGAGGTTCGCCCCGACGTTGACCTCCTTCACCCGGCTCGGCGAGACTCCGGCATGAGCCAGGATCGTGTCCAGGTAGGCGTGCTGGTAGGCGATCCCGGCATCGCCCACGGTCTTGCCCCGCAGGCTGCGCACCCCGGCGATGTGCTTGGAGGACAGCGAGATCAGCGAGGTCAGCGGCTTCTGCACGACAGCTGCGATCGACACCAGTGGCAGACCTCGGTTGCGCGCCAGCATCACCTCCGGCTCGTACGAGATCGCGGCGTCGACCTTGCCCGCCGCCAGCAACTGCAACGGCGTCGCCGGATCGGTCGGGACCTGGACGTGGAGATCGATCCCGGCCTTGGTGAAGTCGCCCTCGGCCAGCCCCTGGTAGAGCCCGACGTGATCGGCGTTGGGAACCCAGTCGAGCATCAGCGTGACCGGCTGGGCGGAGCCCGAAGGAGCGGAGATGACGTCCTTCTTCTCGCCGCACGCGGAGAGTCCGAGCGCGACCAGGATCAACGGCAAACCAAGGCTGAGGCGTTTCACGACGAGCGTTCTCCTCTGGGTTCGTAGGCCCACGGCAGCGCGAGCCGCTCGGCCAGGGTCAGCAGCGCGAACAGTGCGATCGCGAAGACGGAAAGGATCACGACGGCAGCGTACGCGCGCGGGGTCAGAAGCTGATTGATCGACAGCAGGAACAGGTAGCCGAGGCCGGCGCCGGACCCGCCCGTCATCTCTCCGATGACGGCGCCGATGACCGCGACCGCCACCGCGATCTTGGTGCCCGTGAACATCCCCGGCAGCGCGGCGGGAAACTCCACCGAGCGCAGGGTCCGCCACCGGGACGCATCAAAGGTGCGCATCAGCTTGATCAGTTGCGGGTCGACTCCGGCGAGCCCGTCGAGGGTGCTCACCACGATCGAGAAGAACGACACCAGCGCGACCACGATCACCTTGGGCAGGATCCCGAAGCCGAACCACAGCATCAGCAGCGGGGCGAGCAGCACGACCGGGATCGTCTGGGAGGCCACCACGAGCGGGTACGCCGCGCCGCGTAGCGGGCGGTACAGATGAATTACCACGGCCAGCACCACGCCGACCACGGCCGCGATCGCGATCCCGAAGACGACCTCCTGCAGGGTGACGAGGAAGTTGCTCCACAGCAACGAGCGGTCGTCGGCGATCGACTGCGCGATCTGGTGCGGAGCGGACAGGATCACGCCGTCCACCCCGCCGAGGTCCACGTACAGTTCCCAGGCGCCGAGCAGCGCCGCAAGCAGCAGCAGCGGCGGCAGGATTCGCCTCGCCATCCTCACGATCCCATCCCCAGCGCGCCGTAGATGTGCTCTCGCAGCGCTATCACCTCGGGGTCGGTCCGCCGCCGCGGCCGCGGCGGCGGAACCTCGACCTGGGCCACCGCCCGGCCGGGGCGCGGGGACATCACCACGATGCGGTCGGCCAGCATCGCCGCCTCCTCGACGTCATGGGTGACCAGGACCACGGTGCGCGGTTCGCGTTCGAGCACGTGGCCGAGCCAGCCCTGCATCTCGGCGCGGGTGATCGCGTCGAGCGACGCGAACGGCTCGTCCAGCGCGAGCACCGGCTTGCCCGCCAGCAGGGTGCGAAGGAACGACACGCGCTGGCGCATCCCCCCGGACAACGCCGAGGGACGAGCCTGCTCGAACCCGGCCAGCCCGAACCGAGTCAGCCACGGCGCCGTCTGAGCCCGGGCCTGCGCCCGGGGGATGCCGTGCGCCCGGAGCGCGAGTCCGGCGTTGTCCAGCGCGCTCAGCCACGGCAGCAGCAGGTCCCGCTGCGGCATCAGCGCGGCGGGCTCGGCGGTGATCGTGCCGGCGTCAGGTCGCTGGAGCCCGCAGATCAGCTCGAGCAACGTGGTCTTGCCGCAGCCGCTCGGGCCGACCACTGCCACCACCTCGCCGGTCCCGGCCTGCAGCGAGACGCCATCGAGCGCCTCGACGCGGCTGCCTCGGCTGATGAACGTGCGGCTCACGACCTCGACCCTTACGGCTGTGGGTCGATCGAGATCGCGAGGCTCCCTTGCTGGAGCCTCGATCATCGCGCTTCTCGCTCCCTCCGCGGGCATTACCCCACAGGTTCGAAGGGTCAGCGCCGGGTCGCACGATAGGCGATGGGCGCTATCTCAGCCGGCTTCCCGCCAGCCCCCCTGGTTGTCAGTTCACGGCCTGATGCTATCGCGTGCGAAACCGTGCGATAGTGCCGACGGTGGGGAGCAACAAGCTGGCCCTCGGCCTTCTCGCCGCCGTCCTGATCGCACTGTGCGCGACGGCGCCCGTGGCCGTCGCCCAGCCGGCATTCCGGCCGCGGATCGGCCGCGCCCTTGGGCTCGTCCCGGCGCACGGTCAGCAGCCGGATCTGGCCACGGCGATCAGCATTCCGATCGTCTACCACGGCGGCGCCGTGATGCACGACGTCCGGATCCACACGATCTTCTGGGCCCCCGCGGGATACCGGTTCAGCGGTCCACCGTCACCGGGGACTCTGTCCTACAAGGGCCTGGTTGCGCAATTCCTCACCGATGTTGCGCACGATTCCGGGAGCGCCGGGAACGTGTTCTCGGTCCTCGGCCAGTATCCCGACGGGACCGGGGCCGGTGCCTATCGGATCTCCTACAACGCGAGCACCGACTCGATCGACGACGGAAATCCCTACCCGGGCGGCTCCCGCCAGTGCGCGTCGGCCTCCGGCACCGCGACGTGTGTGACCGACCTCGAGCTGCAGCGGGAGATCGATCGGAACATCCAGGCTCACGACCCCGGGGGGACGGGACTGCACGACGTCTGGTTCGTGTTCCTTCCTCCCGACGTGGACACGTGCGTCGTGGTCGGCTCCTGCGCGACGAACGCTTATGCGGGCTACCACTCGCTGCTGAACCTCGGCCACGGCGCCGCGGTCTACGCGGTGATCCCGGATCCGCTGATCGAGTTCACGCCGACGCCGGGAAGCGACCCGCAGGGCAACCCCGAGGCGGAGTCGACGATCAACACCGTCGCCCACGAAGCGCTCGAGGCGATCACCGACCCTGTGGGGGCCGGGTGGATGGACCCGAACGGGTTCGAGGTCGGCGACAAATGCGAAAACGGGCCGCAGACCGGCACGCCGATCGGCTTCGCCGGCAACGGGTCCCCGTACAACCAGCTGATCGGCGGTCACGGTTACCTGCTCCAGGCGATGTGGTCGAACGCCGACTCCGGGTGCAAGCAGAGCTCCTCGTCGACCACCTCGGCGCTGCCCCTGTCGACGGTCAGCCTGAGGCAGTTCGGCGCCACGGTCAGCGGCATCAGCGCCGTCGCGCGCCCAGGGCTGCAGGTCACCGTGCTGGTCGCGCGCGCGGGGTCGGTCGTCGCGGGCGGTGTGGCGACCACGCGGGCGGATGGCAGCTGGCGGCTGACATTGCGCTCCCTGGCCACGGACGCGCCCGCGGGCGTCGGCGATGACCGGGAGGAGATCCTCGTGCACTACGACACCGGCGGCCCCCCGCCCGAGCTGATCCAGACCGGCGACGGCGGCAACGCGTTCGGCCAGGCCGGCTGGACCGGTTGGTTCGATCTCGACCACGGCTATGCCGTCGGGTCGAGGTCGGTGCTGGTCGGTCCCTGCTCGCAAACCGGGGTGCTCACGCTCAGTCTCGCCGGCGAGCCGCTGGCCTCGCCGCTCGAGCTGTGCGGGACGCAGAGTGACGTGGCAGAGGTGCCGACACCACACCTGGGGCCGCGGAGCCAGCTCAGCCTGAGCAGTCAGGACAACCGCGCGACCACGGTGGAGGCACCGGACGGCGCGCTGGTGAGACTGACGGTGGCCCTCGGCGAGCCGAGGAGCGTCGACTCGGTCGGCAACCCGCTGCTTCCATTCCTGACCTCTGGCCAGCCCTCATGCACGGCTGATCTGCGCTCGCAGCGCGTCACCTGCAACGGGTTGGTGCCGGGCGCACGCTACGCGCTGAGTCGCCGGCGCGGCCGCGCCGGCGCTCGCGCCCGGGCACGGGCAGGCGGAACCGCAGCGTTCCCGGCGTTCGCCCATGGGGCCGGGGTCATCGGAGGCGACACGTTGACGTTGCGCAACCAGGCGGGTCGGACGCTGACCACGCTGCACGTGGCACACCTGCGGGTGCATCTGGACGGCGCCTCGACCGTGATCGCCTCAGGCCTGTGCGAGCCCGGCGAGTTCTACGGCGGGGTCGTGCGAACGCCGCCGGTCGGAGTCGGGATCGGAACCCCGGGAGTCGCGGGAGACGGGAGGATCTGCCCGCTGAATGGCAGCGCCCGCGGCCTGCCGACGGCGAACATCATGCAGGTCGACGATCGCAGCGGCGGGGAGACGCGCACCGAGCTGCCGGCGATTCTCGGGACCGCTCCGGTGCAGAACGCGACGCTCTACGGAACCTTTGTCGCCCTGGCCCAGGCTGGCCTGCCCGGTCCGCACAGCACCACGGTCCGCACTCACACCCCGGTCGCGGTCACCATCACCCGTGCCGGCTCCCGACGCGTGGCGTTCCATGCCGGCAACGTCGACACGTCGGCCGGCGCGGTCGTCCGCGGGCTGCCCCCCGGCGCCTACACCGCCACGTGGGTGCTGAGCGACGCCAACCGGGATACGCGGACGATTCAGACCCGGTTCGTGCAGGAGCGCTGAGGCGCCGCGGGCGCCTCGTCCCGGTCAGGCGACGATCGGCTGCGCGAGCGCCTTGACGAAGTCCTCGAGCTGGTCGGTGCGCCAGCACTCGAACGCCTGACAGTGCTGCTCATAGGCGGCGATCACGCTGTCGCCGTAGTTCCAGTAGAGGCGCGGCTCGGGATTCAGCCAGAAGGTGCGCCCCGCCTTGGCGGTGATCGCGGCAAATACGTCATCGCGCGGCGGGCGGCCGTTGGTTCTGGCGTCGCCGAGCACGATCACCGTCGCCCGGGGATGCAGCTCGTCTTCGATCATGGCCAGGAACTCGGTCCACACGCGCCCGTAATCCGTGTAGCCCGAGATGTCGGCCACTCCGGCGTCCCGCGAGACGGCCTCGCTGGCGGCGCGGAAGTCACGCTCGCGCTCGAACACCTCGGTCACCTCGGAGATTCGCTCGATGAACACGAACGACCGCAGCTTGCGGAAGGAGTCATGCAGCGCGTGCAGCACGCTGAGGAAGAACGTGCTGGCGCTGGTCACGCTGGTCGACACGTCACAGAGCACGAAGATCTCGGGGCGCCGCGGGCGCTTGGGCCGGAACTTGAGCTCGACCGGGACGCCCCCGGTCTGCAGCGACGCTCGCATCGTGCGCCGGACATCGACGTGCGCGTGCTTCTTGCGGCCTCGCAGCTCGTGACCCTGCGTGGCCAGGCGCCGCTTGAGTTGCAAGACGACCCGGTGCACCTGGGCCAGGTCCTGAATCGGGCCGGTCGGGAGCGCGCGATCGAGCTCGTTGAGCGGTCGCTTCGGAGGCAGACTCGCGGTGCGCTCGATCAGGTTGCGCTCAAGCTCACGGCGCAGGTGCTGCTCGAAGCGCCGCAGCTGCTCGCGCGGGACGCCGTTTCGCCGCGGATCGTCGTCGGGAAGCTCGGGCTGCGGCTCGGCCTTCAGCCCCAGCGCACGCCGGATCCGCTGAACGTCCACGCCCAGCACCCCCGAGCCCTCGCCCCGGCCGAAGGCCGCGATGGCCAGGCGCGCGAGATCCCGCATCGCGGCGTCCGAACCGTCCTGGAGCGCGGCGGCGATCTGCTGGCGCAGCGTCTCGAGGTCGATGTTCTCGCCGGCCTCGCCACCGTGCGCCCCCGGCGCCTCGCTGATCTCCTGACGGGCGGCCTCGGCCTCGGTGGCGCGGAAGAAGAAGCGATCGAAGACCAGGTCGAAGACGCGCTGGTCCTCGGGGGACTTGGCGATCGTCGCCGACAGCGCCGAGCGGAAGGCGTCCTGGTCGGTCCAGGCGATGTGATCGAGCGCCCCGAAGGCGTCGAGCATCTCGGACGTGCCCACCGCCACGCCCTCGTCCCGGAGGTCCTCGGCGAAGGCCAGCAGCTGTCCGTTGATGCCCCCGGGGGTGCGGTCCGGGATCCGGGCGTAGACCTTGCTGCTGCCGTCGCTAGGCGGCGGACTGGGCATCAGCGGCCTCGAGCTTCACGCCCACGCGCGCGGCGACCGTGTCGAGGTCCGTGCGGTGCTTGACGATCACACTCATCGTCTCTTTGAACGTGGCCTGGTCGATGTCCTCGGCTCCGAGCAGGATCAGCGCCCGCGCCCAGTCGATCGACTCGGCGATGCTCGGCGGCTTCTTCAGATCGAGCTCGCGCACCTGGTGGATGATCTCGACCAGCTTGCGCGCGACCCTCTCGTCGAGCTCGGGCGAGTGCAGCCGCACGATCCTTAGCTCGTGCTCGAGGTCGGGGTAGTCGAGCCACAGGTAGAGGCAGCGGCGCTTCAGCGCCTCGGTGAGCTCCCGAGTGTTGTTGGAGGTGAGCAGCACGACGGGGTGCGTCCTGGCCTCGATCCGTCCCAGTTCCGGGATCGAGATCTGGAAGTCGCTCAGGAGCTCGAGCAGCATCGCCTCGAATTCCTGGTCGGTCTTGTCGATCTCGTCGATCAGCAGCACGACCGGCTCGGGGCTGGCGATAGCGGTCATCAGCGGGCGCTGGAGCAGGAACTCCTCGCCGAAGATGTCGTCCTGGACGTCCTGCCAGCCCGCCTCGCTTGATTCGGCCTGGATCCGCAGCAGCTGCTTGCGGTAGTTCCATTCGTACAAGGCCTTCGCCTCGTCGAGGCCCTCGTAGCACTGGAGCCGTACGAGCGTGCGGCCGAGATACTTCGCGAGCGCCTTCGCCAGCTCGGTCTTTCCGACGCCGGCGGGGCCCTCGACCAGCACCGGCTTACCGAGCTGCGTCGCCAGGTAGGCGACGAGCGCCGTCGAGCCGCCGGGCAGATATCCGACCTCGGTCAGGCCCTGGGCGACGTCCTGCACGGAACCGGGGTTCTCGCTCATGCTGCAAATATAGGGTTCGACCGTGCTCGTGCTCGTTCAAGCCGCCGGTGCGTCGCACCTCGGGGTCTTCACGGCCGTGTTGGCGATCGGCCTGGTCATCGGCGTGTTCGGGCACATCATCAAGTCCCGAACCCTGATCCTGACCGGGATTTTGGTGATCGGGCTGGTGAGCGCGTACTTCTCGTTCGTGTTGCAGCCGACGCGCTAGTGGGTTGGGGCGCCTCTGCGCGACTCGTGCATCGACGGCCTGACCACGCGGGGAGCAAAAGTGCGCACAGCCCGACCGTCGCAGACAGCTTTGTCGCTGAGGCGCCCTCTCAAGGCCCTATCTCACACACCGGGTAGCGGTGCGCGGGCGGCGCGCACTTTTGGTCGTTTCGGGGCCGCCAACCATCTCCTCTCGCCCCGGCCAGGTGATGCCAGTCAGTCCTCGGGTTCGAGCGGGATGGTCAGCTGCTCGTCGGCCTGCTGGCGCCGCGCGGCCGGAGTCGCGGGGGGGAGGGGAGCCTCAGGCGGTGGATCCGCCGCGTAGGGCGTCGGCTGGTTGTCGGCCGGGCGGGAATCGCGGCGCGTCGGGGCCTGGTCCACCGGTCCGGACGCGCGGCGCTTAGGTGCGTCGTCGGGCGACTCGGGGGATTCGGCAGGCCGCCGTCTCGGCGCCTCGTCCGGCGGGCCGGACCCGCGCCGGGTTGGCAGCTCGTCGAACTCGGGCGGCCCGAGGTGCTCCGGCCGCGCGGTCAGCCAGCCCGGAGGCCGCTCGAAGAACGGCCGCTCGGCGGACGGTCCCTCGCGGCCTCCCCCGGCGCGCCGCGGCGCGGGTGGAGCCGCGCGCTCGCCGCCGGCGCGGGCACGGTCGACAGCCGGAGCAGCCCGATCAGGAGCGGCGCGATCCGCGGGGACCGGAGCCGGGGGGCGCGCGTCCGCCCGCGGCCGCGATAGCACCACGTCCCGAGCCGCGCCGGGCACGACGGCGGCCTCGTCGCCGGGCAGGGGCGGCTCCGGCTGGTGCGCGGCACGGATCCGCGAACCCGCGTAGGTCAGAAGGGCCGCCCCGGCCAGCGCGACGAAGATGCCCCACTCGATGCCCGAGATGCTCACTCCCGGACCGCGGATGCTGGTGGTCTGCTTGTCGAAGATCCGCCAGACGACCAGTACGCAGGCCCAGCCTCCGGCGGCCATGATCACCCATCCGTCGCCGCCCGGGAGGTGAAACGCGCGGCCTTCGGCCCGTTGGAAGAGGAGCGTCACGACGCCGGCGGCGACGAGCAGGACGGCAGCCTCGACAAACGAGAACGCGGCCCAGCCGGTGACCGTCGTGTTCGCCGAGGCCGCCCCCTTGCTGCCGGGCACGATCACCGTCTCCTGGTACCAGGGCAGGAACAGGGTCACGAACAGCCCGAGCGAGGCAAACGCCGCGAGGCGACGCTCGTGCGGCAGCACGCGCCAGACCCGCACGAGCCGGCCGCTGAGCGTCCCGGCCCAGCGGACGATCCGGCCGCCGACCGTCCCGGCCCAGCGGCCGACTCCGGCTGCGGAGCGGTTGGCGCTCATACGCGAGCCCCGCCGGCGGCGGCTAGGCGATCGACCAACACGTGAGCGTCATGATCGGACACGGGTCGGATCTGTCCCTGAAAGGCCAAGGTCCAATGCTCACGCGGCCACTTGGCGACGTGCTCGAGGTCGTCCGCGAACCGCTCGGCCGGGATCCACTCGGATTCTTCCAGCACGATTTCCGCGGAGGTCGGGAACCGCCACGGGTAGGCGTCGACCTTGCCGGGCTTGCCGGGCCAGATCTTCTCGCGATCCTCGTGGAGCTCTCCCTCGACGCGCATGCTCCCCGCGATCGCCTTGACTCGCGTCAGGTAGAGCACGATCCGGTCGCCCGGCTCGATCTCCAGAGCCCGGTTGCGATTTCGCTCCTTCAGACCGATCACCGAAAAGCCGTGATCTCGCGTCGCCGCGTGGTTCTCCGGCGACCCGGTGAGAATCCAGGTTCGGGCCACGGCTCGATTGTAGGCGCCGTGGGGACGGCCCCGGGCCGCCTACAGGATCGGGATGTCCTGAACCTCCGCCGGCGCGGCTTGCCGCTTCTCGACGCGCTCGAGGTACCAGTCGATCAGAGCTCGCAGCGCCAGCAGGAGCTCGCGCAGCGCCTCGGTCACGCGTCGCTGAAGCTCCGGTGGTATCAGCTCTCGCAGCGACTGGATGACCTGCGCCAGCACCTCCAGATCGGCGCCGGAGCGGGCGTCGTCGCCCGGAACCTCCCAGCCGGCCGGGGGCGGCTGTGGCGCAGCTCCGGCGGCTCGCGCAGCCGCGTCGGCCACTCGTCCCGCCGAGGACATCGAAGCTCGCGCCGCCTCAGCGATCAGCCGCTCTGCCGCTCCCGACGCGCGATCCAGGCGCGCCTCGAGTCGTCGGAGCGCATCCTCCTCGTCGCCCGGGTCACGTCCTGGAATGTTGCTCTCCTGCATCGAACTTCACCTCCAGCGCTCCATCTTCGAACGTCGCTCCAGCAGGCCTGAACGATGCCAGGGCGCTCGGCAGGATGATCGTTCGCCGCTGGCCGTCGACGGCGACCACCAGCTCCAGCCCGATCTTCTTCAGCGAGATGTCGCCTTTGCTGGCGAACGGCAGAGCCAGACGCAGGCGAGCGCCGTCCTCCGACAGCTCGAGCTCCTGGGTCAGGTCGTGGTGCAGGACGGCCGCGGGATCGTGCCCGGCGCTGCTGAACAGGGCCGCGGCCAGCCGATCCAGCATCTCCGGACCGACGACCTCCTGCTCGAAGTACGGGGCGCACAGGACGGGCACGGGCGAGAACGCCGACCGCACGAGGTCGAGATTCTGTTCCTGGACCTGCCGCCAGCCGGCGAAGTAATCGCCCACATCGGACGGGAACACGCGGTTGACGATGACCGCGTCGGTCAGGTAGCCGTACAGGTTCAGATAGGTGAACGTTCGCATCGCCTCGCCGATCACCATCTTGTCCGGGTTCATGACCAGCCTGATCGTCGAATGCTCCCGGTCACGGAGGATCTCGTTCATCGCGATGAGGTTCTGCGAGAGGCGCTGGATGTCGGCGAACACCGCCTGACTGGGCAGCGGGATGTCAAGCAGCGAGCGGGCAATCGGGCGGGCCGCGGCGAGGATCTGACGCTCCATCGGGAACACCTTCTCGATCCACCACCGGGCGGCGTCTGGAAAGGACAGGAGTCGCAGCGTCTCGCCGGTGGGGGCGCAATCGACGATGATCGCGTCCCAGCCGCCGGACTGGTGCTGGGCCTGCAGGCGCAGCAGTGCGAACAGCTCGTCCATCCCGGGCGGGACGGTCAGCTCTTCGGCGGAGATCCGGTCGACGCCGCGCTCCACGAACAGCTCGCCCAGCCAATCCTGCACCCCTGACCAGTGACGCTCCATCTCCTCCTGGGCCTTGACCTCCTGGCCCCAGAGCCCATCGCCGACGGGCGTCGGCTCGGCCGTGAGCTCGGCCTCCAGCGACTCGGCCAGGCTGTGCGCCGGATCGGTCGAGAGCACCAGCGTACGCAGCCCCGCGGCGGCGCAGCTTCTCGCGGTGCACGCCGCCACCGAGGTCTTTCCGACCCCACCCTTGCCGGTGTAGAGGATCGTTCGCGGTTGCATCGACCGAGTCTACGAGCCAGTGGGCCCCACCGAAACGTCCCACCGGAAAGGGCGCGACGTTCCGGCGCGACCCACTTGGCGAACCGGCCCCCGCTCCCCTGAAGCAATGCTAGATTCGCTGCGGTGCGGACGACACCCCGGAGCAGGAACTTTCACCGGATACTGCTCGCGATCCTCGCCGGCGGCGCGATCCTGGTGCTGGGCGCCTGCGGCAGCAGTGGCAGCTCCGGAAACGCCTCGGCGCTGCTCAACCAGACCTTCAGCGGCACGCACGCCGTCAACAGCGGGAACCTCAGCTTCAGCGTCACCGTCAATCCGTCGGGCTCGAGCACGCTCCGCGGACCGATCACCCTGAGCTTCGGCGGCCCGTTCCAGAGCCTCGGCAAGGGCAAGCTGCCCGCTTCGAACTTCAGTATCAGCATCGGCGCGCTGGGCCGCACCGGGTCGCTGTCGATCCTCTCGACGGGAACCAACGGCTACGTCACCCTGCAGGGCACGAGCTACCAGTTGCCGGCCGCGACGTTCCAAAAGCTCGAGTCGAGCTTCGCCCAGGTCACGGCCTCTGGAGGAGGTTCCGGGTCGGGCGCCCTGGCCAAGCTGGGCATCAGTCCGCTTCGGTGGTTGACCAACCCCTCGGTGGTGGGCAAAGAGACCGTGGCCGGGGTCGACACGACCCACATCCGGGCGGGGATCGACGTGAACGCCTTCCTCAAGGACTTCAGCACGGTCCTGCAGAAGGCCTCGTCGCTCGGAGTCTCCGGCGCCAGCAGCCTGCAGGGAGGGATCTCGGATTCGACCCGAGCCCGGATCGCGGCCTCGATCAAGAACCCGAGCTTCGACGTCTGGACGGGCAACAGCGACAAGACGCTCCGGCGCCTGGCGCTGAACCTGACGGTTCCCGTGTCCGGCCAGATCTCAGGACTGCTCGGGGGCCTGCGCACGGCGCAGATCGGCATGAACATGAAGTACGCGAGCCTGAATCAGCCGCAGACGATCAGCGCACCGACCTCGCTGCGGCCGTTCAGCGAGTTCACCACCAAACTGCGGTCCTTCCTGGCCACCGTGCAGAGCGCCGGATCCGCCGTTGCGGGCGGGGCCGCGAGCGGTTCTCCAGGCGCCGCAGGTTCAGGCGCGCCGTTGACGGGTTCGGGTGCCACCACCGGCAGCGCGACGGGCGCCGGGGCCACCGGGACGAGCTCCAGCGTTCAGCGCTACAGCGCGTGTCTGCAGGCGGCGGGGCAGGACGTGGCGAAGATGCAGAGCTGCTCGTCGCTGCTCAGCGGGAAATAGCCGGCTGCTGGCCCCACCGACTAGTCCTCCTGATCGGCGTCGAGCTCCTCGTTGATCTCGTCGTCGTCATCGTCATCGTGATCGGTCGGGAGCGGCTGGGCGTCGACCTGAAAGCTTTCCAGTAGCTCGTCGCGGCGGTGCTCATCCACCGGCACCTCGTCTGAGATGAGCACCCAGTCAGCGCCCTCGTACTGCTCCATGTTGAAGATCTCGGCGTCGAGCTCCGGAGAGTCGTCGACCACGATCAGGACCTCGGTCTGAGGGCTGAAGTACGTGCCCGGCCGGATGGCCAGCTCGTCGAGCTCGAATTTGCGTCCGTCGGCCATCGCGGGCAGGGTACCGATTGACCGCCCGGCGTCAAACGCCGTGCAGTCCCAGGATCTCCCGCTCGATCTCCGCCTCGACGTCGAGCGGCGGCTTGCCGGTCCGGGCGCGGCGGTGGTTGCGGGCGATCACCAGGTCACGAATCTCCCCTCGCAGCTCGGCATCGATGGCCGGTGCGGTCAACCGCCGCAGCTCCACCTCGACATCGACCGGCGCCTCGCCGCGGCGCTGCCGGCGGTGGTTCCGCGCCTCGAGCAGCTGGCGGATCTCGGTGTCGCGCTCGAGGAGCGCCGCCGCGGAACCGGGCTTGGTGACCTGCTGGGAGTCACCATCCATGAACAGCCGATCCTTCCCGTACTCCTCCCAGGTCTTACCGGTCATGGCCAGCGCGACAAAGGCGACAACGATCCCCACACCACAGACCACCCAGAGCACGGTTGCGAACGCTTGCTGCACAGCCGCTTAAGTCTTGCGCACGGCGGCGATTGAAAGCTCAACCATCACGTTGCTGCGGCATCGGGGATCGGCTACCCTTGGAATATCACCGGTTGACTGACTAGTCAATCTGTTCCCGCGCCAGGCCACCACGCCGGCCGGCGCCCATCTTCAAGGAGAAATCCACGTGGTTGATTTCACGCTCACCGACGAGCAGAAGAGCATGCGCGAGATGGCGCACGATTTCGCGGAGAAGGAGATCCGTCCGGTTGCCTGGGAGTACGACCGCGACAGCACCTGGCCGCAGGACATCATCGATAAGGCCTGGGAGCTTGGGCTGATGAACAGCCACCTCCCGGGCGAATACGGCGGCCCCGGTCTCGGCTTCCTGGACGGCGTGCTGATCGAGGAGGAGATCGCCTGGGGCTGCTCGGGGATCGGCACCTCGCTCTCGTGTAACGGCCTGGCCACCGCGCCGATCATCCTGGCCGCGTCGGAGGAGCTCAAGAAGGAGTATCTCGGCCGCCTCTCCGAGGCGCCGCTGCTGGCCTCCTTCTGCCTGACCGAGCCCGACGCCGGGTCCGACGTGTCAGGGATGAAGACGACCGCCACCCGCCGCGGCGACAAGTGGGTCATCAACGGCTCCAAGTGCTTCATCACCAACGGTGAGTACGCCAACTACTACACCGTCTACGCGAAGACCGACAAGGACGCAGGCCACCGTGGCATCTCCTGCTTCATCGTCCCGCGGGATGCCGGCGTGGTCGTCGACAAGCACGAGGACAAGATGGGTCAGCGGGCCTCGAACACCGCGACCATCACCTTCCCCGAGTGCGAGATTCCGCTCGACCACCTCGTCGGCGAGGAGAACAAGGGGTTCAAGATCGCGATGATGACGCTTGACCGGACTCGCCCGGGCGTAGCCGCGATGGGCGTCGGTGTCGGCCGGGCCGCGATGGAGTTCGCGATCGACTACTCCAAGGAACGGGTCCAGTTCGGCGTTCCGATCGCGATGCATCAGGCGATCCAGTTCATGATCGCCGACATGGCGACGAAGGTGCACATGGCTCGCCTGGCGACCTGGAACTCGGCGGTGCTGCTCGACCAGGGCCGTCGCAACACGCTCGAGTCATCGCACGCCAAGCGCTTTGCCGCCGACGCCGCGATGGAGATCACCACCGACGCCGTGCAGGTCTACGGCGGCTACGGCTTCATCAAGGAGTACCCAGTCGAGAAGCTGATGCGGGACGCCAAGATCCTCCAGCTCTATGAGGGCACGGCTCAGATTCAGCGCCTCGTGATCGCACGCGAGACGCTGCTCCCCCGCCGCGTCGAGGAGCCTGCCACGGCCGGCGCCGCCGCGTAAACGCGGAGCAGCTTTGGGTTTATGGGCCGCCCTTTCTAGGGCGGCCCTTTTTATGTCAGGCGCCGGTGGTTGACTTGCGGCATGCGCAAGCTGGTTATCGCCGCGGCATTGCTGGTGCTGGCCGCGAGTGCGGCTGCATACACCGTGCAGCGTCAGCCTCCGGCGGGATCGTGCCATGCGCGGGGGAACCGAACGCGCGCGTTGCCCGACTCGGGTTGCACGCCTGGCGTGCGCGATCGCCGCGTGACCGAGCGCAACATCGGCAGCACCATCTGTCACGCCGGCTACTCCAAGAGCGTGCGCCCGCCCGAGTCGGTGACCGAGCCGGAGAAGCTCGCCAGCATGGCCGCGTACGGGGATCACGACTCACCGCGCCATTACGAATACGACCACCTGATCTCACTCGAGCTCGGGGGCGCGCCGAACGACCCGCACAACCTCTGGCCCGAGCCGGGTGCCAGCCCCAACCGTAAGGACATGGTCGAGAACCGCCTGCACACCGAGGTGTGTCACGGTGTGATCTCGCTGGGCTCGGCCCAGCATCAGATCGCCACGGACTGGGTCGCCGCGTACCGGCGGCTGTTCGGGACTACTCCGTAGTGCTGAATTCCCAGATCGCGATCGCCAGCATCCCCAGCCCGAGCAGGGCGATCATGCCGGCCTCGACCAGCGCCGGCACGTGCCAGCCCCACCACGTGACGCCGGGATCGAGCGCGTGACGGGCGGCGGGAGAGATGGTGATGTGGTTGAAGACCAATCGCCGCATCGGGTCGACCGCGTAGGTCAGCGGGTCGATCCGGTTGAGCACCGTCAGCCAACCGGGTAGTCCGGAAGCCGGGAACAGCGCCCCGGAGATGAAGAACATCGGCATCACGATCATCTGCATGACGCCCATGAACGACTGCATCTGCTTGATCCGGACGGCGATCATCACTCCGAAGGCAGTGATCGCGAACGCCAGCAGCAGCTGCAGACCGAAGATGCCAAGGATCAGCAGGGGGTCGTACGGGACGTGCACGAACCCGGCCAGGCAGATGATGATCACGCCCTGAAACGACGCCACCGTGGCGCCGCCGAGGACCTTGCCGATCACGATCGAGCTGCGTCGCACCGGCGCGACCATCATCTCACGCAGGAAGCCGAATTCCCGGTCCCAGACGATCGAGGCGGCCGAGAACATCGCGGTGAACATCACCGAGATACAGAGGATCCCGGGGTAGATGAACGTCTTCAGGCTGACGCCGTGCGTGCCCGCGCTGGCCAGGCCCTGAAGGCCCGAGCCGAGCACGAACAGGAACAGCAGCGGCTGCACGAGCGCGGTGACCATGCGCATCCGGTCGGCCCGGAAGCGGCTCAGCTCACGCCGCCAGACGATCCGAATCGCCCGCATCTCGCTGGCCAGGCTTCGTTGCGGGACGGAGACCCGCACGACCTCCTGCGGCGCGGCCGGCGGCGTCTGGGCCGGGCGATCCGTTCTCACGTGCTCCTCCGCTCGCCGTCCGGGCTCGCCACGACCGGAGGGCACGTGAGTCGTCCGGCTACTCATCGCCTGCCTCCGCCGGTCATGACCTGCATCATCACCCGGTTGCGCTGCTTGCTCTGGTCCTCCTCGGCGTCGCGGATCGAGCTGCCGGTGAAGGACATGAACACGTCGTCGAGCGTCGGCCGGGACACGCTGACCGAGCGGATCGACGGGTGGGCGGGATCCCAATCCTGGAACAGGCGCGGCACGAACTCCTCGCCGGCGGGAACGCCGAAGCTGACGGCCCCCTCGACGATCCCCGCCTCGACGCCGAAGCGCTCGGCCAGCGCGGTGATCGCCGCTTCGTCGTCGTCGGTGTGGATCGTCACCCGGTCGGTCCCGACGCCGGCCTTGAGCGTCTCGGGCGAGTCGAGCGCGACGATCTGGCCATGATCCATGATTGCGATCCGGTCACACCACTCGGCCTCATCCATGTAATGGGTGGTCATGAAGATCGTGATCTCCTCCCGCTCCTTCAGCTCGCGGATGTAGGTCCAGATCGACCGCCGCGTCTGGGGGTCGAGACCGATCGTCGGCTCGTCCAGGAACAACACCCGGGGGGAGTGCATCAGCCCCCGAGCGATCTCCAGGCGCCGTCGCATGCCGCCCGAGAATGTGGCCACCACCGAGTCCTTGCGGTCCCACAGCCCGATCATCTCCAGTACCTGACGCATCCTCGGCTTCACCAGGTTCGACTGGACGCCATACAGCTCGGCGTGCAGGCGCAGGTTCTGCTCGGCGGTCAGATAGCCGTCGAGCGTCGGATCCTGGAACACGAGGCCGATGTTCCGGCGGACGTCATCGCGTTCGCGCATGACGTCGTAACCGGCGACGGTGGCCGAGCCCGCGGTCGGCTTGACCAGCGTGCAGAGCATGTTGATCGTCGTGGTCTTGCCGGCGCCGTTCGGGCCGAGAAAGCCGAACACCTCGCCCGTCTTGACTGCGAACTCCACGCCGCGCACCGCCTCGATCTCCCCGTAGCGCTTGACCAGGCCGCGAACTTCGATCGCGAGTGGATGCGCAGGCGGGTCTGTCATCCCACTCAACGTTACGGGGTCAGTCATCGGCGTCTCCGGCGAGGATCCGGTAGAGCCCCCGCCGTGCCTGGGTCAGCAATTCCTCCGCCCGCGCGATCTGTTGAGCGTCGCCGGCCTGCGCCACCTGCGAGATCGCGACATGCAGGCCGTGCGTGAGCGAGCGCAGCTCGTCGTCTGCCTCGGAGGCATGGCCCTCGTGGCCGTGCCACGGTGGTTCGCCGTCGGCTTGGCCGGCGAGCAATTCGCGACCCGCCGCCGTCAGCTCGTAGAGCTTCGACCCTTCGTGCTCGGTGGCGTGGATCAGGCCCTCGTCCTCGAGCGCCGCCAGCGTCGGATACACCGACCCGGGGCTGGGACGCCAGCGTCCCCGGCTGCGGGCCTCGATCAGCTGCATCAGCTGATAGCCGTTGAGCGGTCGCTCGGCCAGCATCAGCAGCACCGCCTGCCGCACGTCTCCGCGCCGGCGCCGCCCACGGCCGCCGCCGAACGCGTGCCGACCCCAGTAGCCCTCCACGGCCATCGCGCGCAGGGCGGCCTTCCGATCGGCGTCGTCAAGGTGTTCACGATCCATCACGATAGATAACGATATATCGCTAATTGGGCGTTGTCAAGACTTTCGTTGGGGGTTGCGCGGGACGGACGCAGACGGCGCACGGAAATTCCCGCTACGCGGGAATTTCTGCGTATCCCCGCGCCGCCGGAGGATCTGAGGTGTCCGAGCCCGCCCCGTCTTGGCCGCGATCGAGTTGAGACAAAGCCTGGATGGTGCCTTCGACGCGATTTTTTGGGTCGAGAGCAACTACGGCTGGGAGGGTCGGTTGGGGTGCGGTCCCGCCGGCGATTGCCGCGACGCTGGCTCGGTCTCGGTGGTGGCGTGCGGAACCTGAACAGGACGACAATGCCGGCCGCGAACGCACGGTCTGCCGCGTCATTCATCCATGCGCTGAACAGCACGTCAGGCCTCAGCCAATGTGCAGCGATTGTCGTGCTGTGCGGGTCGCGGGCGCCCGGGACCGACCAAAGTGCTCCATCGATCCC
>DATCPD010000011.1:0-4531 GCA_036564325.1 Solirubrobacteraceae bacterium
GGGGTGCACCTGCGTCCGTCCGGCCAGCGTCTCCAGCGCGTGATCGAGCAGAGGCTCGATGGCGGCCAACGACTCCAGCGCACCGCGCGGACTCCCGGGGACCGATACGACCAGCGTGCTGCCGATCACCCCGGCGAGGGATCGGGACAGGTCCGCCAGGGCCGTGGATTGCCGTCCCGCCGCGCGCATCACCTCCCCGAACCCCGGCACCTCGTAGTCCAGGACGCCGGCCAGCGCCTGTGGCGTCGTGTCACGCGGCCCGAGACCCGTGCCGCCGGTCGTCAGCACGAGCCGGCAGCGGCCAGCAGCATCACGCACCGCGCTCACCAGGGCAGCGGGATCGTCAGGGACGGCGGCGCGCTCCACGTCGAACCCCAGCTCTGCGAGGCGCTCGGCAAGCACGCGCCCGCTGTCATCCTCGCGGACGCCGGCCGCGACTCCGTCGCTGATGGTGAGCACGAACGCCCGATCCATGCGGTCGCCTCCCTCGTGCTTCCGCCGCGCCTAGGGTTCCTCAACCTCCCCGACGTGGCCCGCGAACTCCCTTTGGCGGCTTCAAGCGAGTGGCCTGCGCATCCGTCGCGTCCGGCGGCCGATGCCACTCCCCTGACTTGCCGCCCGACTTCTCGATCAGCCGCACGAGGCGGATCTCCGCGCCGCGGTCAACGCCCTTGACCATATCGTAGATGGTGAGCGCGGCGACGGACGCTGCCGTCAGCGCCTCCATCTCGACACCGGTCTGTGCGGTCGTGGCGGCCGATGCCCGGATTCGCAGAGCGCCGCCGGCCCGATCGGGCGTGATCTCGACCGAGATGTCCGTGAGCGGCAGCGGGTGGCAGAGCGGGATGAGCTCGGACGTGCGCTTGGCGGCCATCACCCCTGCCAGCTCGGCCACCGTCAGGATGTCGCCCTTCGGTGCCGTCCCGTCGATCACCAGGCTGAGCGTCTCCTGCGAGACCGTGACGTGCGCCTCGGCGGTCGCTCGTCGAGCCGTGAGTGGCTTCGCGCTGACGTCGACCATGCGGGGGCGGCCTCCGCGGTCGACATGGGTGAGGCGGCGACGATCTCGACGCGTGTTCGTATCCAGCGGCATCAGCGGCACTCCATCACGGGCAATCCTGGTCCAGGCGAATGACGTCCACGTCGGCCCCCGCGGGCAGCTCTTCCAGCTCCTCGGGGACGATGGCAAGACCATCGGCCGCGGCAAGGGCCGAGAGCACGTGCGAGCCCTGGCCGCCAGCAAGAGAGGCCAGCAAACCACCGGCGGCATCCGGATCGGGCGCAAGTGTCACGCGGGCGAACGTGCGGCGCCCGGGCGAGCTCCCCACGCGATCGGTGAGGCGGGCACGCACGGTGGGGCGGCCGGTCAGGTCGCCATGACCTGCCAAGCGACGGAGCAGCGGCCGCACGAACAGCTCGAAGGTGACGAAGCTGCTCACGGGGTTGCCCGGCAACCCGAAGAAATGGGCCGTTCCGCCGTCCGGGCGCGTGGCGACGCCGTACGCCAGCGGCTTTCCTGGTTGCACGGCGATTCGCCACAGCTCCAGCCGGCCCATCTCCTCGAAGGCGTCCTTGACGACATCGTGGGCGCCCACCGACACGCCTCCGCTGGCGATGACGATCTCGGCCTCGGCGATCCCGGCGCGAAGGCGCTCTGCCACGGCGTCCTGCCGATCCCCGGCGATCCCCAGCGCAACGGCCTCAGCGCCAGCTTCAACCGCCTGTGCGGCCAATCCGACCGAGTTGCTGTCATGGATCTGTGCGGGACCTGTCGGTGTCCCGGCTGGCACCAGCTCGTCGCCCGTGCCGAGGATCGCGACGCGAGGCCGCCGATGGACCGCGATGTCTCCGTGCCCCGCGGCGGCCGCGACAGCCAAACTCGCGGGCCGCAAGGCTGCGCCGGGTTCGAGCAGCCGATCCCCGGTCCGCAGGTCACTGCCCGCACGTCGGACGTGCGCCCCAGCCTGAGCCGCGACGCAGATCTGCACGCCCGCGGGCAGCTCCGCGACGCCGGGCGATGCGTCGGTTTCCTCGACCGGCACCACGGTATCGGCACCCTGGGGCAGCATCCCGCCCGTCAGGATGCGAACTGTCGTGCCTGGCTCCACGGTCATCGTCGGCACGTGGCCCGCGGCCACCTCCCCTACCACTCGAAGGCGCACTGGCGCTTCATTCGAGGCGCCTGCAACGTCCGCGGCCCGGACGGCGAACCCGTCCATCGCGCTGTTGTCCCAGGACGGCAGCGTCACCAGGGCAAGCACCGGCTCCGCCAGCACACGCCCGAGCGCGTTCGAGAGCGCGATCCGTTCCACGCCGAGCGGCTCGACGCCGTTCAGCATCCGCTCGCGCGCCTCCTCGAGGCGGAGCAGGGTCACGGTGCGGTCGTGCCGGCGCGCAGTCGAGCGCGGGCCTGGACGGCGCGCAGGAGTCCGTCGCGGGTCAGCATGCCAAGCAGGCGGTTCTTGTCATCCTCGGCAACCACCGGGATCGCCGACGCGCCGCTCTGCTCGAAGCGGGTGACGGCATCCAGGATCGGCTGCGGCTCAGTAAGCCTCAGGATCTGGTCGTCGCGGCTCATGACCTCGCCGACGCGCGTGGTCGTCCACTGGCTGCGCGACACGCCCCGGATCTGGCGGATATCGACCGTGCCAACCAGCTTGCCGTCGGCCACCACCGCGTAGAAGCCAGTCTCGCCGCTCATCAGGTGCTGCTCGGCGAGCGTGTCGAGCGTCAGGTTGGGGTTGACGACGGGCACGTCGCTCTCCATCACGTCCCGGACCCTGATGCCCTCCACGAGCTGCTCGAGGGCCACGCGGCGGTAGCTGTATCCGGCGGCTCGGTTGAGGAACCAGCCGATCAGCACCAGCCAGATGCCGTTCACGAGGTCGACCATCGAGATGAACAGGCCGGCAAGGACAACGAGGTAGCCGAAGATGCGCCCGATCACTGTCGCGATCCGCGTGGCGCGCATGAAGTCCTTCATCGTTCCCCAGAGCACCGCGCGCAGCAAGCGGCCGCCATCCATGGGAAACGCCGGGATGAGGTTGAACGCGCACAGCAGCAGGTTGCTGATGCCGAGCCAGAAGGACGCCCAGTAGATGACCGCCGCGAACTCGCCGGTGAGGTCCCGCACTGGCACCGAGATGCCAAGCAGGATCACGCCAAGGACGCCGCTGGTGAGCGGACCAGCTCCCGCAATGAGCGCCTCAGTCAGCGCGCTCGGTGCCTCCTGTTCCATCGACGCCGCCCCGCCGAAGATGAACAGCGTGATCTCGTCGATTCGAACGCCGCGCCTGCGGCCGACGATGGCGTGCGCAAGCTCGTGGGCGACCACGGAGCCGAAGAAGAACACCGCCACGATCACGGCAACGACCCAGCGCGACACGGTCCCGAGTGCGGCGCCGGTTGCGGTCTCGCTCATGCTCGCAAGGGACACCACGACCAGCGCGAAGATCACGAACCAGCTCGGATGCACCATGATCCGGACGCCCGCGATCGTCGCCAGCTTCACCCCGCGACCGATCATCGCGTGACTCGCACGTCTGCTGCAGCCAGGGCCCGCCGCCTGCTGAACCACCACGTCAGCGCCGCGAGGCCGACGGCGATCGCTCCCAGGGAACCGGCCGCGATCTGCCAGAACAGGTAGGGATATAGACGCACCAGCTCGCTGGTTGCCGGATCGAAGGCCCAGTTGCCGCCCGGGAAGAAGATCCGGTGGAACAGCTCGAACGCCGGCTCGAAGGCGAAGAACCCGATCACGCCGCCCACGACCACGGCGATCGCCAGTCCGCGGGCCCCCGTGGCGATGCTCCGCCACACGACAGCGCGGTCCGGGGCGCGCGTAATGCTGATCGCGAGGGTCGCGACGGACAGCACGGCGAGGCCCAGGAAGGCGTAGAGCAGTGTTCGTGCATCGCGCATGTGGGCGATCTCAGCATCCGTGTACAGGGAGGCGCCCGTGGGGAAGGCCGGCGGCGGCAGACTGACGCAGGCACACGGCTCCGGACGAGGCGCGATGCGGAAGCCTCCGCCGAAGACCAGGTCGTGCACGGTCTGGTCGGAGAAGTCATTCACCAGGCCCTGGCTCGCTCCAAGCCATGCTGGTGAGTCGGCGGCAGCCAGCGCCGGGTGCACGAACCAGGGCGTGAGGAGCGGCAGCAGCGCGAGCGCCAGGATCGTCACTGCCGTCGCGGCCGGAACGAGGATGCTTGTCAGGGACAGCCGCCGCGAACGGACCGCGGAGACTGGCGCCGAGGAGGCGCCGAGAGCCGTCATGCCCGGCATTGTGGCACGCGACGCTCGCAGCCCCGCCGCTACTCCTCCTCGAGTGTCTTGGCCTGCTCCCACCAGCCCTCGACCGTGATGTCGGCCGGTGGCTCCATATCGAGGACTCGGGCCGCCGCGTGGAGACGCTCCCGGAACTGCTCGAGACTGAGGCTCACCAGCTGCGACAGCCCAACGATGCCGGCCTGCGTGAACAGTGCCTGCTCCGCGAGGCCGAAGCTCGCGAGGTTCAGCAGCAGGGCTTCGT
>DATCPD010000020.1:0-3054 GCA_036564325.1 Solirubrobacteraceae bacterium
ACCGCTCGCTTCATCACCGAGGTGGCCAGCGCCAAGGTGGCCGTGCTGCGTACCATGCGGGTCGCCGTCGCGACGCGCGGCTGGCGAAATCTGAGCGACGAAGACGAGGAGGATCGGTGACCGATCGTCAGCGTGAGCCGATCGGCGGCCTGGCGGCCGTTTTCGCGCATCCGGACGACGAGAGCTTCACCGCCGCGGGCGCGCTCGCCCTGGCCCACGACGCGGGGCGCACCGTGCGACTGCTCCTCCTCACCCGGGGAGAGGCGGGGAATGCCGAGCGCTCACCGGACCTCGACCTGGCCGACATGCGCGAGGAGGAGATGCGCTGCGCCGCCGCCAAGATCGGGATGGACGAGGTCACCGTCGTGGACCATCCGGACGGCCGCCTCTCCGAGGTCCCGTTCTCGACGCTCGTAGACGAGATCGCCCTCTGGCTCGCTGACCGGCGGCCCGACGCGGTGATCACCTTCGGCGCGCATGGCATCACGAACGACGCGGATCACGTGGTCGTGGGCGCCGCGACGCGCTGGGCCGTTGAGCGCCTGGCCGAGTCGGGGATCGCGCCGCATGCGGTCTACGTAGTGGCGCCCGTCTTCGGGCCGGGCCATCGCAGCTACGACCTCTCCCCGGAGGAGGGGGCCGCCAGCCACCGCATCGAGATCACCGAGGTCGCGGGCCGCAAGCTCGCGGCGCTGGCCTGCCACGCCAGCCAGACCGACATCACCGACGAGATCAGCGAGCTGCGCGCCGCGCTGGACCGCGACGGGGTCATCTACGAGGGCTACACCCGCGTCCGTCCCACCGTCCCGGCTGCCCGCCCGACCTTCTACTCGCGCCTGGTGTAGCCGCGCGGTCGTCGCGTGGAGCAGGCAGGCCCAGCATGAATCGGTCCCCGTCGCCTGCCTGGACGGCCGTGGCAGGGCTTGCCATGGCGGCGACCCTGCTCGTCGACGGGGTGCTGATGTGGGCCGTCATCTCGTACATGGTCAACGGGCTGCCACTGACGACCGCCGATTGGATCGTCTCAGGGTTGCTGGTGAGCGCCATGGCCGGAGCCCTGGCGGTGCTGCTGCGGCTCATTCGTCGTCAGCGGCCCGGCTGGCTGGCGCTGCTCGTGCTGCTGGTCGGCCTGGCGTTTCCCGGGGCGATCGCCCTGATCCTCGCCCTGTCCGGGCCGCCCTTCGTGTCCTGAGCTCAATTCTTGCTAGACTGGTCGGCAATGACGATTGACTCGAACCTCGCCAAGGTGGACGAGGTGATGACCGCTCTCTACGACATCCACGACCCCGAGATCGGGATGAGCATCGTGGACCTCGACCTGATCAAGAACGTGGAGATCGGGGTCGACGGCGCGCCCACCGAGATCAAGATGGTGCTCACCACGCCCTTCTGTCCGTGGGCCGGGGAGCTGATCCAGACCATCAAGACCAAGACCGAGGAGGTGGTCGGGCCGCCCGTCAAGGTCACCCTGCTGGCCGACCGCTGGGAGCCCCCGCCCGGCCTCTTCTAGAGTCGGAGTGGCTCGGCGTTGCCGGGGCACGCTCTACCACGTCCCGTAGTGCATCGGCGCGCGAATGCCTCGGCTGACGCCGATCGAGGCCCGTGAGGTGCCGTCCTACTACCTCACGTAGTACCGGAACACGTGACCGGCAATGACGCGCGCGTCTCGGTGCGCTTGCACCACCCAAGGTGGTAAGCGGACCGACTCGCGCCCACTTTTCATGGGAGGCCGCGCTAGCATCTCCCCGATGCGCATCTACACCCGCAAGGGCGACACCGGCACGACCGGCCTGCTGTACGGCGGCGCTCGCGTCAGCAAGGCGGACCTGCGGACGGATGCCTACGGCACGACCGATGAAGCGGTCTCGGCGCTGGGTCTCGCGCGTGCGTCGATCGGGCCGGCCACGGACCGGACCGAGGCCGAGCTACAGCCTCTCATCGTGCGGCTCCAGCGCGAGCTCTTCGTGGTTGGCGCCGAGCTGGCGACGCACGTCGACCGACGCCAGAAGCTGACCGACGGTAAGACGCGCGTCACGGCCGAGATGGTCACGTGGCTGGAGGGTGAGATCGACGCCATCGAGGCGGGACACGAGATGCCGAAGGAGTTTGTGATTCCCGGCGAAACGATCACCGGCGCCGCCCTCGACATGGCCCGCTCGATCGTGCGACGCGCGGAACGCCGGGCAGTGGAGCTCGCCGACGGGGGCGGCCTCCCAGACTCCCAGGTCGTGCCCTACCTCAATCGGCTCGCGGACCTCCTCTTCGTGATGGCTCGCGCGGCCGATGGGGGCTTCCGCCCTGTCCGGAGCCGCGAGTAGAATCGGCCTCCAGCCCACCCACCCGCCTCCCGGCGGGCTGCACCGCGGCAGACCGGCTCTGGCGTGGCGCACTGACAAGGAGTCCCACACGATGAGCTATGCCGTGACCAACCCCGCCACGGGCGAGACGGTCAAGACCTACGACACCATCACCGACGCCGAGCTCGAGGCCGCCATCGCTGCAGCCGACGAAGCGCACAGCACCTGGTCCAAGTCAACGACGGTCGAGCAGCGCGCGGCCCTCATCCGCCGTGTCGGCGAACTGCACTCGGAGCGCCGCCAGGAGCTGGCAGAGCTGATCGTGCGCGAGATGGGCAAGCCGATCGGGCAGGCGCTCGGCGAGGTCGACTTCGCCGCGGCGATCTACGAGTACTACGCCGACCGCTCGCCAGACTTCCTGAAGGACGAGCCGATCCAGCTCCTCGCGGGCAATGGCTCGGCGGTCATCCGCCGCTCGTCGCTCGGGGTGCTGCTCGGCGTCATGCCGTGGAACTTCCCGTACTACCAGGTCGCCCGCTTCGCCGGCCCGAACCTGATCATCGGCAACACGATCCTGCTCAAGCACGCCGAGCAGTGCCCCGAGTCCGCCGCCGCGATGCAGCAGATCTTCCTCGACGCGGGCTTCCCGGCCGGCGCCTACGTGAACATCTACGCCTCGCACGACCAGATCGAGCGGGTCATCGCGGACACGCGCGTGCAGGGCGTCTCGCTCACCGGCTCCGAGCGCGCCGGCGCC
>DATCPD010000086.1:0-5489 GCA_036564325.1 Solirubrobacteraceae bacterium
ACTGCAGCCAGAGCGAGGGACGCAATCGCCGCGATCAGCCACGTGTGCCACTGCCTCCGCCCTCGGCCTATTCTCGATCGCTCGTTCCTGTCGTCCGTCGCCGTGCCCGCGTCCAGGCCGCGACCCCCCTGTGGGCTGTGAGTCACGTAGCGCGCGTGAACGGTAGGCATGGCGGGGCGCTCTCTCTCGAGATGTCGATGTTGCTCTCGGGCCGCCACCCAATGCCGTGCCATGAGGGGAGGCCAATGCCGACTGTATGCCGCTCTGTCAAAGGCGAGCAACGAGAATTGTGAAAGCACAGATATGAGCCCGGAAACGTCCGATCTAGCTTAAAACCACGCCAGAGATCACTGGGGGTTAGGCGGATACGGCCTCGGCATGAACCCCATCTTTCCCAAAGCATCAGACGGCACCTCAGATCAAGATGTCCACGAAAGCGGGGGAAGTCCAGCGTCTAGCTTTATCTGCGGACGATTTGACCGAGGCGGACTGTCGCTGTCCGGGTTGGGGCCATCCCGGACCCGTCTAACCCCTATCCCCCCAGCGGATCGACAGCCACGTGCTTGCTGTCCAGATACTTGTGCATGGTTGCGGCCATGTAAGGGGCCCTCTATCTACCATCCCTCCTACAGGTTCACGGCCACGTACTTCGTCTCGAGGTATTCCTCGATCCCTTCGGGACCACCCTCGCGACCGAAGCCGGACTGCTTGATCCCGCCAAACGGCGCCGCGGCATTGGAAACGATCCCCTGGTTGAGGCCGACCATGCCGGTCTCCAGGCGCTCGACGACTCGCAGCGCCCGCTTCAGATCGCTGGTGTAGAGGTACGCCACAAGGCCGAACTCGGTGTTGTTGGCCGCCGCGATCGCCTCGTCCTCGTCCGCGAATCCCTTGACCGGGGCGACCGGGCCGAAGATCTCCTCGCGCAGGAGACGGGCGTCGTCGGGGACGTCTGAGAGGACGGTCGGGTCGTAGAAGTAGCCGGCTCCGTCGCGGGCGTGGCCCCCAACCAGCGCCTTGGCGCCGCGGCCGACGGCATCTTCGACGAGCTCGGCCACCTTGCCGCGCTGGTCCTCGTCGATCAGCGGACCCACCTCGATCCCGTCCTCGGTGCCGCGGCCGACCTTCATCGCGCCCAGCTTCTCCGCGAGCTTCTCCGCGAACTGGTCCGCCACCCCGCCGGCCACATGGAAGCGGTTGGCGGCGGTGCAGGCCTCGCCGATGTTGCGCATCTTCGCGATCACCGCGCCCTGGACCGCGGCATCGATGTCCGCATCCTCGAAGACGATGAACGGGGCATTGCCGCCCAGCTCCATCGACAGCCGCAGCAGGTTCTCGGAGGCCTGCTCCATCAGCTTCCGTCCGACCTCCGTCGAGCCGGTGAACGACAGCTTGCGCAGGCGCGGATCGGAGATCAACGGGCTCATTGTCTCGCCGGATGAGGAGGCCGTGAGGAGGTTGAGCACGCCCTTGGGCAGGCCGGACTCCTCGAGGATCTTCGCCAGCATCAGCATCGACAGGGGCGTCTGCTGGGCGGGCTTGACGACGACCGTGCAGCCGGCGGCGAGCGCCGGGCCGATCTTGCGCGTGCCCATCGCCAACGGGAAGTTCCAGGGCGTGATCAAAAGGCAGGGACCCACGGGCTGCTTCATCGTCAGCAGCCGGCTCTGGCCGTTCGGCGCCACCGCGTAGCGACCGTCGATCCTCACCGACTGCTCGGAGAACCAGCGGAGGAATTCTGCTCCGTAGATGATCTCGGCCTTCGACTCGGCCAGCGGCTTGCCCATCTCCAGGGTCATCAGCAGCGCGAGCTCGTCGGCGCGGGCAATGATGCTGTCAAACGCCCGCCGGAGGATCTCGCCTCGCTCACGGGGAGGGTGCTGGCTCCACTCCGGGCCGGCTTCCACGGCTGCGTCAAGCGCAGCGACAGCGTCGTCGGTGGAGGCGTCGGCGACTTCGCACAGCGACTCGCCGGTGGAGGGGTCCTCGACCGACAGGGTTCCTTTGGCGCCGTCCCGCCACTCCCCGCCGATGAACAGCTGCTTGGGGACCTGGTCGAGGATGCGCTGCTCTTCTGGGGCGGTGATCGTGGTCATGGGATCAACTTACCCGACCGGCGCCTCCGGCCAACCCTGAAGCCGGCCGAACCCCTTGGGTCCGGCCGGCTCCTGGGCCAGTCGAGTACGGCGCTAGGCGGCCAGGTGGACAGGGGCCGACTCCAGCGCGGCGTCCAGCACCTCGTCGATCGTCATCGCGAAGTGGAACTTCATCGCCTCGCGCACCTCTTCGGGCACGTCATCGAGGTCGCCGCGATTTCGCTCTGGGAGCACGACGTCAGTCAGGCCGGCCGCGTGGGCGGCGAGCACCTTCTGCTTGAGCCCGCCGATCGGCAGGACGCGACCCTGGAGAGTCACCTCGCCGGTCATCCCGACGGTGTGACGGACGGGGCGTTCGCTCAGCAGGGAGGTGAGCGCGGTCACCATCGTCACACCGGCGCTGGGGCCGTCCTTGGGGATGGCTCCGGCCGGGACGTGCACGTGGAAGGTGCGGTCCTCGAACACATGTGCGTCGATTCCCAGATCCTCCGCGTGCCCGCGGACGTAGGAGAGCGCGATCTGCGCCGATTCCTTCATCACGTCCCCGAGCTGGCCGGTGAGGGTCAGACCGGGCTTGCCCTGCATCGCCGTGGCCTCGACGAACAGCACATCGCCGCCCGCTCCGGTCACCGCGAGTCCGGTGGCGACACCGGGCACGGCAGTCCTGATCGCTGACTCCTGGAAGTGCCGCTGACGTCCGAGGGCGTCCCGGATGGCCTCCGGGTCGATCGTGACGGGTGCGGCAGCCTTGCCTGAGGCGATCCTTGTCGCCGTCTTGCGCAGCAGGGTTCCCAGGTCGCGCTCGAGCTGGCGAACGCCGGCCTCACGCGTGTATTCGATCGTGATCGTCTTCAGCAGCTCGTCGGAGATCTCAACCTCCTCCGGGCGCAGGCCGTTGCGCTCCACCTGGCGCGGCCACAGGTACCCGCGGGCGATCGCCGCCTTCTCGGACGTGGTGTACCCGTCGAAGCGGATCACCTCCATCCGGTCCAGCAACGGGCCGGGGATCGTGTCGGCGACGTTCGCCGTGGCGATGAACAGCACGTTGCTCAGATCGAGCTCGACGTCGAGGTAGTGATCCCGGAAGCTGTGGTTCTGCGCCGGGTCCAGCACCTCGAGCAGGGCCGAGCTCGGGTCTCCGCGCCAGTCGGCGCCGACCTTGTCGACCTCGTCGAGCATGATCACCGGGTTCATCGTCTCGGCATCCCGGAGTGCTCTGACGAGCCGCCCGGGGAGGGCGCCGATGTACGTCCGCCGGTGTCCGCGGATCTCCGCCTCGTCACGGACGCCGCCCAGCGACATCCGGACGAACTCCCGTCCGGTCGCCCGGGCGATCGACTCGCCGATCGACGTCTTGCCGGTGCCGGGAGGTCCGATCAGGGTGAGGATCGCGCCGGAGCGCTTGTCCTCCGTGATGCCGCGCTCCTGGCGCAGCTTCCTGACCGCGATGTACTCGACGATCCGATCCTTGACGTCCTCCAGACCGGCATGGTCTGCGTCGAGGACCTCGCGCGCGTGCTGCGGATCGAGGCGCTCGTCGGAGCGCTTGCCCCACGGCACGGCGATCAGCCAATCGAGGTAGGTGCGAATCACGCTGGACTCGCCGCTCTGCTCGCCGACGCGCTCGAGCCGCCCGAGCTCCTTCTCGGCCTGCTCGCGCACTTCGTCCGGCATACCCGCCTCGGCGATCTTGGTCCGGTACTCCTCCACCACGGAGGCGTCGTCCTCGCCAAGCTCCTTGCGGATCGATTCCATCTGCTTGCGCAGGAAGTATTCGCGCTGCTGCTTCTCCGCTCCGGACTCGACGTCGTCGCGGATCCGCTTGCGGACCTGCATCTCGGCCAGCCGCTCGCGCTGGTAGCCGAGGGCCAGCTCCAGCCGCTCGGTCACGTCGACCGTCTGCAGCAGCTTGACCTTCTGCTCGTAGTTGAGATCGGGGGAGTAGCCAGAGGTATCGGCCAGCGCGCCGGGCTCGGTGATGCTGCGCAGGAACGCCGAGATCCGGCCGTCGTCGCCGCGGAGCTCGAGGAGCTCCTCGACCACGGCGCGGTACTCACGCTCGAGGTTGCGCGTCCGGCCGTCGACCGGCACTTCGTCGGGCCGCTCCTCCACCTCGACGAACAGCCGTCCGTCGGGCATGGTGTGGGCCGCGCCGGCGACACCGCGATGCAGGCCGGTGACCGCCACGGCGCGCGCGCCGCCCGGCAGCCGGACCCGATCGGAGACTTCGGCGACCGTGCCGACGCCGGCAAATTCCTGCTCATGCCGCGGCACGAGCAGCACTCGTTCCTCCTCGGCCACGTCTACGGCAAGCGTAAGCGTCATGCCCGGGAAGACGACTGCGTCGTCCAGCGGTACTAAGAGAAGACGGGACATCAAGGGTTCACTTTCACTAGTTGCTTACGACAGATAAGCAAAAGAATAGCACCGTGAAGAAGGCTGGCAAGGCCGGATCTCAGTCGGCATGGCTAAGATTATCGCACGGCGCTTCGGGCGATCCGGGAGGCTCGTGGGCGACCCGCCCCGCCGACCCCGCGACCGGCCCCCGGCGGCGCGGGCAACCTGCGTCCGGCGACCCTGCCACCCGCCCCCCGGCGACGTGGCGACCCTGAGCCCACTCGAGGTCTCGCCTTCTGGGATGATCTGTCGCGATGGCCAAGCGAGAGACCCCCCCAGACGCCGCGCATGACGTCCTCGCCGCCGAGGCGTTCGCGATGCCGGCCCCGGATCCGGACCTTCACCACCACGGTCCGATTCAGCTGCCCGAGGACCCGACGGGAACTGCGGAGCCGCACGACATCCTGGCCGCCGAGGAGTTCCCGATGCCCGCTTCGCACGTGTCCCGGCCGGGCACGACGCTCGCGGAGCGGCGCGGAGGGCTGCCGCGGCTGGCGCTGGAAGTCGCGGCGGGGTTCGTGGTGCTCGCGCTGCTGCGGCGACTGCTGCGGCGCTAGCCCGCGTTTTCACACACCCGGCACACCGCGTCACCCACGGGTCACGCGATCGGTGCGACCCTCGGACGTGGTGGCTTTCGCTCCCGCATACGAGGACTCAGAGCCACCACGTCTGGCCGAGCTGGCGTCGAGGCAGCACGGAGTGGTCTCGGTCTGGCAGCTGATCAACCTCGGATACACGCGGAACGCTATCGCCCGCCTCGTTGCCAAAGGCCATCTGCATCGCCTCTACCTGGGCGTCTACGCGGTCGGCCACACCCGCCTCACGCTGCGGGGGCGCTGGATGGCGGCGGTCCTTGCCTGCGGGCCGGGAGCGGTCCTCAGCCACCGCGCGGCGCTTGCGCTCTGGGAGTTGGGCCGAGCCGCCTCGGGTCCGATCGACGTGACGATTCCCGGACGCGGACGACGGGGCCCGAAAAGCATTCGGTCGCATCTCACC
>DATCPD010000111.1:0-13478 GCA_036564325.1 Solirubrobacteraceae bacterium
GTCAGGAGCGCGACGTCCTCGCCGAGGCCCTGGCCGACGAGCGCGGCGGTCACGGCGAGCATCTCCCGCATCCCGGGCCCGCCCGCCGGCCCCTCGTTGCGGATCACCACCATGTCCCCGGCCTTGACGGCACCCGCGGTAACCGCCTTCATCGCATCCTCTTCAGACTCGAACACGCGCGCCGGCCCGGACTGCTTGCGCCGCTCGTAGCCGGCCAGCTTGACCACGCAGCCCTCCGGCGCGATGTTGCCGCGCAGGATCGCCAACCCGCCGGTCTCCTTGATCGGGTCATCGAGCGGGCGGACGACGCGCTGGCCCTCCTGCTCCTGGGCGCCATCGGCGATCTCCCCCACGGTCTGTCCGGTCACCGTCTGCGCGCTCTCGTGCAGCAGCCCGGCCTCGCGCAGCCGTCTCATCACCAGGGGCACGCCGCCGGCCGCGTAGAGATCCGGGGCCACGTACTTTCCTCCCGGTTTCAGGTCGCACAGCAGCGGCGTGCGCTCGCTGATCCGGTCGAAGTCGTCGATGTCGAGCTCCACCCCCATCTCCTTGGCCACCGCGAGGAGGTGCAGCACGCCGTTGGTGGAGCCGCCGCTGCAGGCGATCGCCGCAATCGCGTTCTCCAGGCTGTCCCGGGTGATGATCTCGCTGGGCCGCTGTCCGCGTGCAAGCACGTCCATGACCAGGGCGCCGGCCTGCCCGGCGACGTCCGCCTTGCGCGGGTCGACCGCCGGGACCATCGAGAAGCCGGCCGGCGAGATGCCCATCACCTCGAACGCCATGGCCATGGTGTTGGCGGTGAACTGCCCGCCGCAGGCGCCCGCGCCCGGTGATGCCGCGTCCTCGATCTCGGTCAACTCCTGATCGGTGATCCGTCCGGCGGAATGGGCGCCGACCGCCTCGAAGACCTCCTGGATCGTCACCTGCTCACCGTGCAGATGGCCGGGCAGGATCGAGCCTCCGTACAGCATCAGGCTCGGCACGTTCAGGCGGCACAGCGCCATCACCGTCCCGGGAATCGTCTTGTCGCAGCCGCTGATGGTGATCACCGCGTCGAACATGTGGGCGTCGCACACGAGCTCGATCGAGTCAGCGATCAGCTCACGGCTGACCAGCGACGCACGCATCCCCGCCGTACCCATGGTGATTCCGTCGGAGATGGCGATCGTGTTGAGCTCCATCGGGGTGCCCCCGGCCGCGCGGATTCCGTCTTTGACCTTGGCGGCGAGCGCGCGCAGGTGAAAGTTGCACGGCATCGTCTCGATCCACGTGTTGGCGACCGCGACGATCGGCTTGCTGAGCGCCTCGTCGTCGTAGCCGATTCCCTTCAGGTACGCCCGGGCCGGCGCGCGCTCGGGACCCTCGGTCAGCGCGCGGCTGCGGTGCTTGAGGTCAAACGGTTCGGTCATGGCGCCGTGACTGTAGCGCCCACGACCAGGCTGATCCGCTACGGGATGCGGATCCCGTGAACCGTCTCCCGTCGAGCCCGTCCGCCTTTCGGTCTGAATACGACGACCAGCCTGAGCGACAGCAAGGGTTTGGCATTCGCGCTGCTCTGGCTCTTGCGCGCCGCAGACAGAGCCGTCACGAGCCGAGCCCCCCTGACATCGGGCTTGAGCACAACCCTCTTGCGCACCGCATGACCCGCTCGCAGGCTCAGCTTGGCGAAGGTGAACCATCGTCCACCACTTCGAGCGCTCTCCAGGATCGACGCCGTTCCCGGCCCTGGAAGGACAATTGCGAAACCGACGGAGCCGTTGGAGCTCGGCTTGATCTTCGACAACGCGAAGTGGTTGTCAGGGCGAACCGTGTAGTCAACCGTCTCGGTCGTGACCTGGCCGTCGGCGCTGCTCGCGCTGACCGTGAACGTCTGTGCTCCGGCTACCGACGTATCAATCAGGGCTCCGCTGGCGGCGTCTCCCGAGCAGTCGATGATTCCCGGCCCGTTCGCGGCCTCCTGGCAGCTGTAGCTCGCCTTCACCTTCTGGGCGAAGTTGAAGACGTCATGAGCGGCTGGATTCCGCAACGTGATGGTCGGAGCCGCCACAACCGTGAGTGATTCGGTGTCGCCGCTCCCCAGAGCGCTGCCACCCTCGAGGGAGCTGGCCGGGCCGGTGCTGTTCCGGAAGATCCCCGGAGCGTTCGCGGTCACATCCGCCGACACCGTGCAGCTCGCCCCCGCCGCGAGCTTCCCACCGGTCAGGCTGATCGTCGAAGCACCAGGGTTGGCCGAGAGCGTCCCGGCGCTGCCGCAGGTCCCGCTCTGCCCGCTCTGGCCGTCGACCACGAGGCCAGCCGGAAGCGTGTCGGTGAAAGAAATCGCGCTGAGGCTGCCTGTGGCGTTGGGATTGGTGAGCGTCACCGCGAGCGAGCTCGTTCCGCCAACCGCGATCAAGGCCGGCGTGAAGGTGCTCGTGATCGTCGGTGGACTCGATGTTGCCAGTGCTGATCCGGGGATCGCCACGGCGGCAAGGACGACGATTGAGATCAGCGCTGCCCGCCTCGTCGCCGGACCGTGCCCGGGACCACATGCAGAACCTTCCTGGGTCGCGAGGCGCCTTGTTCCTTGTCTCAAAGTAATCCTTTCCCGAACGGCAGATCAGTCGGTGTTGTGTCAATCAGGACGTGAAGCTAGCACGTTCTTATGTTTGTTGATCAACTTTGTGAAGTTTAGCCGCTACCCCTCAGAGCAGGTCGCGGTCGCCTGGTCAGGCTCAGTGGTCCCTCTTAGGCTCCTGGCAGTGCCGCGGCCACGAACGACTTCGCCTTGGCTGCGTTGACGAGCGGTTTGAACCCTAGGAGCTCGTCCACTGATCTCAGGAGCGAGTACGGGTCGTAGGCGCGTGCCACCGTGCGGCCGGGAGTGGCGTACCGAGAGATGACGAGCGCCCCGGTCCGGACGGGGGTCCGCGCGGCGGCGGCACCCCCCGCCTGGCTGCTCGTGAACGCGATGATCAGGGCCCCGTCGTGCTTGTACGCCGGCGAGCTCAGGATCCGCGGCACCCACAGCTTCAGAAACGCGTCCTCGCTCGCCAGTCCCGCGGCCTTTCCGCTCGCGCATGTCTGAGCTGCGGCGTCGTCGCAGAGACCAGGCGCGATGTACGCGTAGCGTGGCGTCTTGGACGGCGATCGCAGGTCGCCCGGAAGTTGGTCCAGGGCAACGTCATCCGAAGCGCAGTCCCCGAGATCCAGTAGCGAGTGGAAGTAGATGAACGGGTTGTGGCGCGTGTCGTACTGAGCACCGGAGAACGGCAGCGCCGTATCGTCGAGCGCGCCCGAGTTGGGATGTATGCAGGTGGCCGTCCCCATGTCCTCGAGGTAAGCTTTCCACTGCCCGCCCGCGGCCGTCACCTGGTCCCCCACGGTGACCACCGTATTCGGGTAGACGCAGCCGCTGCCCGGGACCTGCCCGTTCGCGGCCGGCTTGGCGGCAGGGGGGAAATCGGCGTACGTCGGGCAGCCGGCGCGCGTCGCAGGATTCGGCGCCTGCCCGCTCACCATCGCCAAGTAGTCGGGCATCTCGCTACCCCCGAGGGTTCGATAACCGCTCAGCAGTGTCCCCCTCAAAGTGAGCGCCCCGCTCAAGTAGCGAGCCACCGATGCACGACCGAAGGCGGCTTGGTAGCTCGGGGTGGACAGCGCGATGACGAAGATGTGCTTGACCCTGTATCTCCTGACCGAACTGGCACCCGCGGGCGGCGTTGTGGTCGATGTCGTGGTCGCCGGAGGCGGGGCCGTGGCCGGGACCGAGACCGCAGACGGGGTTGGCGAGGACGCGGGCAAAGCGCTCGGCGACGGCCCACCGGAGTTCCCTCCGGAACCCGCCGGCGAGGTTGCGAGGGGCGAGCTCGGCGAGGCGCCGCGTTTGGCGCCGAGCGAGGACACCAGCGCCGGCTGGCGGTGGATCACCACCCGCCGCTGAAGGGCGGCGAGGACCTCCGACTGGACGCTCGACCGGCCCATCGCCGAGGCGATGATCAGCGCGGTCGCCAGCGCGGACAGGGTGGCGACCGCCACCACCTGCGGGCGGGTGAGCCGGATCGCCTGAAGCGAGCGGATCATTGGGCGCTCAGCGGACTGGCGCACTGCGCGCAAAACGCGGCTCCGCGCGCGTAGAGCGCACCACAGGCGGCGCAGTTCCCGCCGACGCCTGAGTCACCCTCGTGCAGCAACCGCTCGATCTGTCCGAGCTCGGCATCGACGCGCTGGAGCTCGGCCGCCTTGGGCATCAGCACCTCGATCCGGACGTGGTCCCGGATCGCCATCTCGTAGAACAGCCCACCCAGCTCAGATTGCATGATCGCGAAGCGCTCGGTCAGCCGGTCGCGCTGCGCCACCAGATCACGGTCGACCGGGGTCTCCGCGGGCGCTCGGGCAGCCACTGGTTGCTTGCGGGCGAGCCTCACGGCACCGAGATCTGGCTGGGAAGGCCGGTCTGCGAGCCGACGTAGCTCTTGCCAATCGTCTTGGCGATCCTGTTGACCGTCTGGGCACCCTGCGCCAGAGCCGCCGGCGTGGCCTTGAAGCCGGTGACCTGGTTGGCGGTCCCGTATCTGGTCGTCGCCAACGCCTTCCCGGCCCCGGCCGGCGAGGATCCGGATGAGGATGACTTCAGCGCTATCACCCGGGCCCCGCGGAACTTCTTCCTCAGCCCGGCCAGGACGCCCTCCGCCGCCGCCCTCGTCTTGTAGGCGCCCGCGTAGATGACGTAGGCGCCCGCTGGAGGCCTGGGCAGGATCGTGTAGTCCGACTGGCTGACCAGGCCGACCCCGGTGGCTCCCTTATCCCGCGCCGCCTTCTCCGCCGCGCTCGCGGCGCTCTGCGTCGTCCCCGGCGGCAGCGTGCTCAGCTGCACCGAGTATCCACTCGGCAACGGGAAGCTGCTCGTGAGCGTCGCGACCGACGTCCCGGACGACGCGGTCTTGGTCGCCGTACCCCCGCCTCCGCCGCCGACGTTGACGATCTCCGGTTTCTGCGCTCGGAGCGCGGCCAGCAGCTTGCCGTCCCCGTTGTTGCTCCCCCGCCCGACGAGAACCCCCAGCCCGATGGCCAGCGGGATCAACGCAAGCAGGAGCGCCGTGCCCACCCCGGGGGAGCTGCGGCGCGGCGGCGGTGCGCCCGAGGCCCCGCGGGCGGCCGAGCGCGATCGACCCGTGGAGGCGGAGAGGAAGCGCGCGGCGGGATCAGGCGCGTGCCTGCGCCGGCTCCCGCAGACCACGCAGTAGCGCTGCGCCGTGTCAACCGGGGCGCCACAGTGCTCGCACGCCTCGTGGGCCGGGGCTTCGGCCAGGGGCGCGGCCGCGATCGGGGTGGTCGGCTCATAGGTTGTCGTGTCCACGCGTCAGCCTCCTAGTTGAAGATCGTGGGCGTCGCAAACAGCCGCACGGTGGCGCCGGCCGAGGTTCCGACCAGGTTCAGTTCCAGCGTTTTCCGGGCTCCGCCATCCAGGTTGGCGACACCGGCACGGCCCGCTCCGACGTAGCGCCCCCCTCTGAGGGAGGCCGCGTAGATCTGAAGCTGATACTGCGGAGTCGCTGACGCGTTGGAAACCACGACGCGAAGCCTGTGAGCAGATGTCCCGAGCGGCGATGAGGGCCCGCTGGCCACGGTGATGCGGGGAAGCGTCCTCTGGCCCGTGCTGGGAGGCAGCTTGGCGGTCCCGACCGCCGCGAACAGCCGACCCGCGTGCGCTCGGGCGCTCCGGGTGGTCAGGACCCACGTGAGCGTTTCGCCCGGGCCGATCGCGGCGACGTGAGTGCTGAAGTAGTCGGTGTTGGGACTGGCGTTGAGATATAGCCGCCGTCCCGCCGCCGTCCTCACTCCGATCGAGATCGGCAGATCGGTCTGCGGCCGAGCAGCTCGGTTGCGCAGCTGCACGGCCACTGCGGTGGTGCCGGCGGAGGTGACGAGCGCGACGTCTGTCACCGCCACGTCCGGGTTCTTTCGTGTCACGCGCACGGACGTCTGGCTGGCCACGGTGCGCTGGTTGATCAGCACGGTCCGCGCGTTGCGCTGCTGGGTCGTGACGCAGCCCGGCAGCGCCGTGAGAACAAGCACAGCCGGTGCGAGGCGAAGAGATTGGCTAACCGAAGGCACCGCTCACGTAATCCCTGGTTCGCTGTTCGCGCGGGGAGCCGAACACGGTCTGGGCGCTGGCGTACTCGACCAGCTCGCCCAGGTACATGAACGCGACGTAGTCCGCGACGCGGTACGCCTGCTGGAGGTTGTGCGTGACGATCACGACGGCGACGTCGTCGCGGAGCCGGACGATCAGATCCTCGATCACCTTGGTCGATTGCGGGTCGAGCGCCGAGCAGGGCTCGTCGAGCAACAGCACCTCTGGGTTGGCCGCCAGTGCCCGGGCGATGCACAGCCGCTGCTGCTGGCCACCTGAGAGTCGGAGGGCCGGATGGTCGAGGTTGTCGGCCACCTCGTCCAGGAGCCCCGCGCGGCCGAGCGCGTCGCGGACCGCGCCGGCCACCTCTCTGCGCCTGGGTCGCCGCTTGGCCTGCTCCCGCAACACGTAGGCGACGTTGTCGAACACGCTCATCGGAAACGGATTGGGCTGCTGGAAGACCATCGTCACGCGACGACGCAGCTCGGTCGGCTCCATCTGCGCAATGTCAAGCCCGTCGAGCGTGACCTGTCCGCTGTACGACGTTCCCTTGGTCAGCTCGGTCAGACGGTTCAGCGAGCGCAGCAACGTCGTCTTGCCACAGCCGGAAGGCCCGATCAGCGCCAGCACCTCGCCCTGCCGGATCGGCAACGAGACCGAGTCGACCGCCCGCTTCTGACCATAGGAGACCGATAGCCCGTCAACGTGCATGCGGTCGATCGCGACTGTCGCGGGGGTGACGCGGCGCGGCGCCGAAACGAATCCCGACTCCGGGGCGCGCCCTGCGCCATTGCGCTCCTCCCGCAGCGCCGAACGCGTCGCATGACCGTTGCCCTCGTTGCCGGTCAGCCGGCGGACCGGCGGCGGCTGGCTTAGCTCCATCGGAGCTCCCGGGCGCGCCGCCCGGCCAGATCGACGAGCACGTTCAGCGCCAGCACGATCATCAGCAGCACGAACGCGGCGGCGTAGGCCTTGGTGGGCTGGTTGCCTTCACCGGTCGGAGCGTTCTCGTAGATGTAGCTCGTCATCGTGCTCCCTTGGCCGCGCAGCGTGCTCAGGATCGCCGGACCACCGGCACCCTGCAGGTTCAGCGTTGCTCCGAGCAGCACGAGGACGATCGCCGTGTCACCAATGACTCGGCCGAGGCCGAGCATCGCGCCGGTCACCACCGACGGCCGGGCCGCCGGGAGCAAGACCCGCCGCGTGGTGGCGACCTTCGACTTTCCCACTGCATATGACGCCTCACGGACGTGGCTCGGGATCGCCTGCAATCCCTCCCGGACGTTCGTGACGACCAGGGGCAGCGCGACGAGCGAGAGCATCGCTCCAGCCGCAAAGAACGATCGTCCGAGCACAACGTGGTTCGTCTGCTGGCTGAGGAACCCGAGCAGCGGGCTCTCGAAGATCAGCGCCCCGAACAGTGCGAGCACGATCGACGGCGCGCCGGCGAGCATCTCGACCGTGGCTTCGGCGACGCGCGCCAGTGGGGCCGGCCGGCCGAACTCACTCAGCCACACCGCGATCGCGGTTCCGACCGGCAGGGCTATGCCCATGGCGATCAGCGCAACGATCCCGGTTCCGATCAGCGGGTCGAGGAACCCCCCGGTTTGGGTCTCGCTGAAACCCGCGGTGGGGTGGGTGACGAACAGATGGGGACTCACGTACCTGAGCCCCTGCACGAGCAGATAGATGACGATCGCCGCCGTGAGCGCGCAGAAGAACAGACCCAGTGCCCAGGCGACAGCGAGTCCGATCCGGTCGCTCAAGCGCCACGAGGCGCTCGACTCCGGGCGCCGGGTCGGTACGCGCCCGAGGGGGCGAGGAGGGGCCGGGCTCACCGTGACGCTCACGCGATCACCCCGTAGCGCTTCATCGGCTGCTTCGCCGCCCATCCGGCGAATGAGAGCATCACGGCCGAGAACAGGAGGACCGCCGCGATCGCGTACAGCGTGTGCTGCATGGGCGGCGAGCTGAGCTCGTCGGTGTTGAACAGGATCGTCGAAGCGAGCCCTCGTGAGGGCTCGAAGAGGAAGATCAGGCCGTCGGCCGGGTTGGGCGCGAAGCCGACGCCGCCGGAGAGCATGCTCAGCATCACCGACTCCCCCAGGGCGCGCGCGGTGGCGAGGACGGTGCCGGCCACGAGGGCCGGACGGGCGGTCCTCACCGCGACCATCCAGAACGTGCGCCAACGGTTGATTCCGAGCGCCAGCGATCCTTCGATCCAGTTGCGCGGGACGGCGCGCAGACCGTTGACGAAGACCGCGATCATGATCGGCGCGACCATGATCGTCAGAACGAGGATGGCGGCGAGCAGTCCGTAGCCGCTCAGCTGAACCGTTGGATTGACGGATGCCTTCTCCTGCTGGGTGATCAGGTGGTTGCCGATCAGCGGCACAAGGATCAGGACGCCGAGCAGGCCATAGATCACGGACGGCACGCTTGCCAGCAGCCTCACCACCGGCTCGAGCACGCCTCTGAGCCAGTCCGGGGCGAACTCGACGATGAAGACCGCTACGAACAGCGACGAGCCGAACGCGATCACGACGGCGACCCCGGTGATCAATGCCGTGCTCCAGATCAGCGGCCAGGCATGGAACACGTACAGAGGAGTGCTCTTCAGGTCGCCGGAGGTGAAGATCGCCTGAATCTGGCCGTCCACCCGGCCACCGGTTCCGAACCAGCCGAGCCCGTTGTGAGAGAACGACGGCCAGGCGGCGTGGAGCACGAACACCAGCATCGCGATGAGCAGGCCGACAACGATGCAGACCAGCCAAAGCTCGGCGCGCTGGTCCTGACTCCAACCTGCCCCCCGCTCAGTGGGGATGTACTCGTCCATCCCTGACCGACACCCTTCTCTGGTTACTTGTTGAACGCGGGAACCGCGCCCGCCCGAGAGATGATCAGACCGGCCTGGTGATTGACCCGCACCCAGTCGATGAACTTCTCGACCGGAACACTCGGATGCGCGGTCGGGACGACGGCCCAGATGTAACGGAACAGCGGGTAGGTCTCGCGCTTGATCGTGGTCTGGTTGCACGCGACGCCGTTGAGGCTCACGGTCTTCACTCCGCTCCCCGGTTGCGAGTGGGCCAGCCCCACGTAACCGATCGCGTTGCTGTCGTTCTTGATCGCCGTCGCCACGAGACCGTCCGACGTCTGCGGGTTCACGTTCGAGGCCTGGGTCTTGCCGCCCAACACCGCGCTCTGGAAGAACGTGTAGGAGCCCGCGGTGGAGTTGCGGCCGATCGGGTCGATCGTCGCGCTGAGGTTCGAGCCCCCGACGGAGTTCCACGCCGTGGTCAGGCCGAGGAAGATGTTCTTGGTCTGGGAGATCGTCAGATTGCCCAGGCTGTTGGCCGGATTCACCGCCACGCAGAGGCCATCCAGGAAGATCTTGAACTGCGTCGTCCCTGAGTCACTCGGAAGCGGTGGGCGCGTGTTCACGGCCAGCGCGCTGCGGCCCTTCTGCACATCCTTGACTCCGGCGTTGCCGCCGTCGGGGTTGTACGCGAAGGCGATGTTTTTGTGGAGCTTGCTGTAGGCCTTGAACAGCAGGTTCAGGATCGGCTGTTCAGCGCTGGATCCCGAACCGAAAATGGTTGTTCGCGCTATGGCGGCCGCGGGCGCGCCAAGGACGACCACTACCGCCGTCAGCGCTGCCAGGACCTTCTTGCTTGATCTCAATGTGATTCCTTTCCCCACTGCTTATATCCGACAAGGTCGATCGAGTAGGGCCGGAACGTAGCAGATCCTGTGTTTGTTGATTGGTTTTGTGGGGAATCCGCTGCAGGCGCTTGCGCAGACCCCGGGCCGGGCATGAGCAGAGGGGAACGCCACTCAGTCCGAGTCGGCGCTCATCGCCGCTCGGGCGGACGCCGTCGTGCCCCAGGCGCCCGCGCCTAGCGGCGCAGATGTCCCGCGCCGGCGGCGTCACGCATCCTGGCACGCTCCCACTGAGAGAGACGCCACAGGTCACGTTTCACCGCCGAGGGATCGAGCTGGCGGCCCGGCAGGTGCATGTTCGCGGTGGCGATCAGGCGCCGTTCATCTCCCGTGAGCGCCATCCACTTCGCGAGCACGTCATCGGAGTCAGGCAGCCGTGCGCTGCCGTAGGGCCGCGTCTCGTCCGGAAAGGCCACGCAGTACTCGCTGAGCAGCCGATGGGTCTGCGCCAGGTAGGCGACGATCGGCCGGTGCGGATAGATGAGGTAGCCGTACGGTGCCCCGCCGGTACCAGCTTGACCTTCGAGGCCTTCGGTCTGTGCGCCCCAGACCCGGATGAACCCCAGCTCACGGTACATAGCCCATTCCTCGTCGTTGACACATGACCGCAGAAGCGATCTCGCCCGCTGCTCGGCCCGACGTTCGCGACCGGGGTCATAGGGCATCGACGCCGTCCTGCGGTGACGGGCGCGGTGTCGAGACCAGGCCTCCTCAAACCGCGGAGCGATCACGTCCGACAGGAGCGCGATTACGACAAGGGCGGTGGCGGACAGCGCGAGCAGCACGGCGGGAGACGGGTCCTATTGACTTCCGCCCGCGGCCCGCGGGAAGAAGATCACCCGGTCCGCGTCCCGTGGGATCTCATCGAACCCGCGGATCATCTGCGCGCGGCGTCGGCCTGCGGTGCCGGCGAGGGGGACCGCTGCCCACAGGCCAGCGTCGAGCTGGCGGCGGAATTCCTCGATCAGGCGCTGCTCATCCTGAGCGACGTCGATATCGCCTTCAGCAATCAGCACTTCGCCGTGTCCAGGCTTCATGCTCAGGAAGCGCACCTGCGGGATTATGTCAAAGTGACGAGCCGATATGACCGTCGCGGAGCGGGAGCGGGCCGGCAGTGCCCGCTCCCTGGGACAAGCGAATGCGACCTACTGCGCGCTCAGCTAGCCGTCCGCTTCGTGGTCGCCCGCTTGTGGGCCTTGTGCTTGGGCTTCGGCTTCGCCTTGGGCTTCGGGGGCGGCGGGCAGGCCGGCGAGCGGCCGATCGGGAAGGGACCGAATTCGTTGCCGGCCGTGTCCGAGGCAATGATCTGGACTACTGCCTGCGGCTCCGCCACCGTCCCGGGCCGAGACCCGGCCGGGATGTTTGCGCAATACGGATCGGTCGTGTCGAACTGTCCCTGGATGAAGTTCCACGCCGTGACGACCGCCGGGGTCGACGAACCCTGGGCAAAGCAGTTCACGCCGTTGCCGGGGATGGTCCCGCCGCAACCGACGCCCTGAGTCGAGATCGCGGTCGTCTTGGTCGAGTTGAGCACCGTGGCGGTCGGTGAGAAGTCGTCGACCGTGCTGAAGTCATTCCGGGTTCGGTTGACGACCAGGGTGTAGGCCACGATGTCGCCGTCGCAGTGAAATGAATAGTTGATCAGGTTCGCGTCGTCGATCGTCGGCGTCGCCTTCGTGAGGGCTCCCCCGCAATGGATGGGAGCGGCCGGTGCAGCCACAGCTTCAGCCGGCAGTAGCGCCGCTCCCAACACGGCGACGCCGATGACGGCGCGCCACGGTCGTCCGGCGCGCCTTGAAAGCCCGTCGTGGTCAGGCAACTCACACCTCCTGGTCGTGTTCAGGACCGGCTCCGGCCGATCCCTCGCTGGCCGAGCTGCACCGATCGCATCTCACCCCAGCGCCTTTTCTACAATCTTGACAGAAATTGTTTAGTTTGGTCGCCAGGCGCATGCGTGCGGTCGGGAGCCCGCGCCCCTGCTTCGGCTCACGGACGACCGCGACTCAGGTATTGGCGATGCCCAGAACGTCAACCGGGCCCGCCCCGGCGCCAATTCCGCGCAGGCCATCTCTGACGGCCGATGCCGCGAGCTGCTTGGCCACGCGCGCCGCCTGCAGCGGCGCGTCGCCCCAGGCCAGCCGAGCCGCCAGCACGGATGAGTGCGTGCACCCCGACCCATGGGCGGCACCGCCGGGATGGCGCTCGCCGGCAATCTCCACCATCCGGTGGCCGTCGAAGAACACGTCGATCGCCTGCTCGCGATGGCCCCCGGTGACCACCACGACCGCCGGCCCGAGGGCATGCAGGGCGCGGGCGAGAGACGCGACGTCGTCGCCCTGCGCCGTTCCGGGGTCGACCAGCGCACGCGCCTCGGGCACGTTGGGGGTGATCACGGTGGCTCGCGGCAGCAGCAGCCCGATCATCGAGGACCGTGCGTCGCGGTCGAGCAGGGGGGCGCCCGACTCGGCCACCATCACCGGGTCGAGGACCACGGGGGTGCCGGGGGGTAGCTCGTCAAGGCCGCGGGCCACCGCCTCGATCGTGCGCGTGTCCCCCAGCATCCCGATCTTCACGGCGTCGACGCCGATGTCGCTGCTGACAGCGCGGATCTGAGCGAGGATCATCTCCGGCGGGACCTGCTGGATGTCGGTCACCGCGACCGTGTTCTGGGCCGTCAGCGCGGTGATCGCGGTCATCCCGTGCACTCCGCAGGCTGCGAAGGCCTTCAGGTCGGCCTGGATTCCGGCGCCGCCGCCCGAGTCCGAGCCGGCGATCGAGAGCAGCCGCGGGATCCGCGTTTCGCTGGTCATCGAGGAACGGTCGTGGTCATCGAAGACGAGGTTACGAGGTCACCGAGAACCTCCCGCCCGGCCCACGGCGGACGTAGCCGGACAACTCGAGCGCCGCCAGCGCCGCGAGACCCTGGTCAGCCGGTACTCCGGCCTGGGCGAGCGCCCGCGCCGTGTCGTGGCCGTCGGCGATCGCCCCCAGGAGCAACCCCAGCTCAGGCGCAAGATCGGCGCGCTGGGCCGCCTGCACCCGGCGCGCGCCGGCCCCGTAGAGGACGTCGAGCACGTCCTGGGCACCGCGCACCACGTAGGCCCCGGCCGCCAGCAGCGCGTTCGGCCCGGCCGCCTGCGGCGAGGAGACCCGCCCGGGAACCGCCCCGACCGGTCGCCGCAGGGACCGAGCCAGGCGGGCCGTGAGCAGGGCTCCGGAGCGCTCACCTGCCTCCACCACTACGACCATCGCGGACAGCGCCGCCACGATCCGGTTGCGGGCGGGGAACATCCACCGCCACACCGGCGTGTCCGGCGGCAACTCGGAGACCACCGCTCCCGTGGCCAGGATCCTGCGGTGGAGAGCTCGCTTGGCGGCCGGGTATGGACGCTCGGGCCCCGCGCACAGCACCGCGACCGTTCCCGCCGGCGCGGACAGCGCACCGGTGTGGGCAGCCGAGTCGACGCCGAGCGCCATCCCGCTGATCACGGTGACCCCCGCGCTCGAGAGGTGCAGGCCCAACGAGCGCGCCACCTCGAGTCCGTAGGGCGACCCCCGGCGCGCCCCCACGACCGCCACCGGCTCCTCCTCGACGAGTTTCACCAGGCGGTCGATTCCGCCGACGACGTGCAGCACGGCG
>DATCPD010000118.1:0-11194 GCA_036564325.1 Solirubrobacteraceae bacterium
GCGAGAGGCCGTAGGTGACGCCGACGACGCCGGCCGCGGCGAGCACGAGCCCGATCACGTCGAGCTTCCCCGCCTGGTCGGTCCCGGCCACGTCGTGGGGCAGCAGACGCCACGCCATGAACAGCGTGAGCGCGCCGACGGGAACGTTGATCATGAAGATCCACTGCCACCCGGCGGTCTGCAGCAGCAGTCCCCCGAGTGTCGGGCCGAAGACCGGGGCGAGCACGATCGGGATCCCCACCAGGCTCATCACCTTGGCCAGGTTGCGCGGACCCGCGGCCTTGACCAGGATCATCTGGCCGATCGGCGTCAACATGCCGCCGCCGATGCCCTGGATGACCCGGAAGGCGATCAGCTCACCGCTGTTGGTGGCCAGCGCGCAGAGGGCCGAGCCGGCCGTGAACACGACCAGCGCGATCAGGTACAGGCGCCGCGCGCTGTAGCGCCGGACCGCCCACCCGGTGACCGGGATCACCGCGGCGAGCGACAGCAGATAACCGGTGATGACCCACTGGATCCCGCCCAGGGACGCATGCAGGTCGCCGGACAGATCGTGCAGTGCGACGTTGACGATCGTCGTGTCGAGCACCGACATGATCGCGCCGAGGATCACCACGATCGCGACCCGCTTCACATGGGGCTCGATGCCGGAGACGGTCTTCTTGGCTGGGCTGCTGGCGATGCGCGTCAGATTCATTTGGTAGCAAAATATTAGCTGACAAACGTTTTGCTGTCAAGGGAGTTTCGGGTACCAGCCGGCCCTCCCCCAGCGATCTGCGACCCGGTACGTTTGCCGGATGGGGCTCTGCATCCTCGTCCGCCACGGCGAGTCGCTGTACAACGTCGAGAAGCGCATCAACGGCGACCCGGCGAACGAGGTGGAACTCAGCGACCACGGTCGCGAAGAGGCGAGCCGCCTGGCCCTGCACATCGCCCATGTGCAAATCGAAGTCTGCGTGCACACGCGGTTCCTCCGCACGCTCGAGACCGCGCGGCTGGCCCTCGGCGATCGCGTTGACAGGGTGCCGCTGGTTTGCGAGCCGCTGCTCGATGACATCAACGCGGGCGAGCTCGAGGGCCGGCCGATCGCCGACTTCTCGACCTGGACCGCCGCCCACGGGCCGGACGCGCCGTTTCCCGGCGGCGGCGAGAGCGTCCACGGCGCGGCGGCGCGATTCGCGCGGGGTTATCGCGCGCTGGCCGCGCGCCCCGAGTCCGTCGTGCTGGCGGTGTGCCATGAGCTGCCGATCCGCTTCGGGCTCAACGCGGCGGCCGGTACCGCAGACCTACAGCGGCCCAAGCACCGGATCGCCAACGCCGATCCCTATCTGTTCGAGCACGCCGCGCTCGAGCGTGCCGCCGACACGATCGAGCAGCTGCGCCACCCGGGCGCCGTCACCTGATCGACAGCCGCTCCGAGGACAAGTAGAGCCGAGCGGCCCACGAGACGGGATCGCGCGCGAAGTCGCTCTGCAACGTGCGATGACCCAACGCGTTGTCGAGCGCCGCCATGATCATCGACTGGTCGAGCACGAGGCGCCGGTGCCCCACCGAGCCGGTCGTCGGGTTGACGGCGTCATAGAAACCGCCGTCGGAGCTGTAGCTGTCGGGATACCGGGCGAGGATCCGCTCGATGTTCGCGTAGGCCTCGCGGGGCGCAACCGCCAGCGCCAGGAACGAGGCATGCGGCGTCACCGTGTCCTCCGTCGCACACCCAGCGCACTGGGACAAGCGCTGGCCGACCGGGAAGGCCAGGCCCTCGACGCCGTAGCCCCCATAGTTACCCGTGTCGTCTGCCGTGCTCGACGGTGACATGCCCCACACGGGGTCGTGCAGGACCTGCGTGGCGTAGCGAATCTGGACCTGCGCCCAGCGCCGGTCGTCCAGTCCGAAGCTGTGCGGGCCCCATGCGGTCTCAGGCACGACGAGGTTGGCCATCAGGCCCTCGAACATGCCCCCGGCCCAGGTCGGCACGAACGTCAGCGACGTCCCGGGGTACGTGTAGTGGCCCTCCCACACGTTGAACCGCTTGCCCGATTGGGGGTCGGCGTAGGTCTGCCAGTAGCCGGCCACGGGCCACTGGCCCTGCCAGGAGAAGTCAGGGTCCGTCACGCACTGCTTCGGGGGCAGCGTTCGCCACGTCCGCCACCAGACGTCTCCCGGCATCTGGTGCAGGCCCATCCCGAGATAGATGGCGATCCGCGGATCGCTGTAGAGCGCCCCGTTGTGGTACCCGGCCGGCCCCTGGTCCACGTAGTAGCCGCCGTACATCTGGCCCGTGGGCTGATTGCCCGGCACCGCCGGATTTGTGTTGCACGCACTCTGCGGCCGGCTGTCGTAGAAGATCCCGAAGTCCATCGGCGCCAGCAGCTGGTCTGCCAGCCCCTTGAGTTCGGGGAGCGCCTGCCTGACCTCGATCAGGCCGGAGGCGTACCAGCCGTTGTCGACCGCGGAGAGAAACCAGCAGTTGTCCTGGGCGGGGGTCGTCTCGGTGCAGTCGGGCTGTCCGGGGTTGAGGAGGACGTTGCCGTTCGCGGTGTCGTACCACTGGTAGAGGAACCCGTGGTCGCGCTTCAGGCGGCTGACCCCATGCAGCGTGGCGGCGACGAGTGAGTCGGCCTTCGGCCGTCCGATCAGCCCGAGGTCGCGGGCGGCGATCACGGCCCACAGGTACACCCCGATGTTCGCCGCCGAGGTGTACGCCCCGCGGGTCGTGCCCGGCCCGAGGTTGTCCAGCGGCAGGTGGGTGGCCGGGTCGACGTCGGAGGCGTAGAAGCGCCACGTGTCCCGCGCGACCCCCTGGAGCACGGCGCGCTGGTGCGCACTCAGCCCTTCGCTCCGATGCACCGGGCGCGCCTGGACCGGTGCGACGGCGCAGGCCATCGCGGCCCAGATGGCCGCCACCGTCGCCAAACGCACTCGCACTGCCGCTCCCTACCGCACGCTGAAGTTCGCCTGCAGGCTGGCCATTGAACTGTCACCGACCCAGACGTTGAACGGACCCGGCTCGACCACGAATTGGCTCTGACCGTTGTAGAAGCCGAGGTTCTGCGGACCGAGCGTGAAGCTCACCGTCTGCGACGCTCCCGGCCCCAGCGTGAGCCGCTTGAAGCCCTCGAGCCGTCGCACCGGCTGGAGGATGCTCGTGTCGCTCTCGTGGAGATACAGCTGGGCGACATCATCCCCGGTCCTCGAGCCGGTGTTGGTGATAGTCGCGCTGACCCGCACCGAGCCGTTCCTCGGGATGCTCGTCGAGGACACGTGCAGGTTCGAGAACGCGAAGCTGGTGTAGGACAAGCCGTACCCGAACACGTACTGCGGCGCGTTCGGCACGTCCAGGTACTTCGACGTGTACTTGTTGTTCGCGTCATACGGCCGGCCCGTGGGCAGCTCGTTGTAGGAGATCGGGATCTGTCCAACGTTGCGCGGGAACGACATCGGCAGCTTGCCGCCGGGGTTGATCTTCCCGAACAGGGCGTCGGCCACTGCGTTGCCGCCCTCGGTGCCGGGGAACCACGCCTCGAGCAGACCCGGGGCGTTGTCGGCCAGCCAGGGGATCGTCAGCGGCCGGCCGTTCATCAGCACGACGACGTACGGCTTGCCGGTCGCGGCGATCGCCTGGACGAGCGCGAGCTGCTGGCCCGGCAGGCTGATGTCGCTCCGCGACGAGGCCTCGCCTGAGTAGGAAGCCGGCTCGCCGAGGACGACGACGGTCACGTCCGATGCCTGCGCGGCAGTCGTCGCGGCGCCAAAGCCGCTACTGGAAGCACATTGCGGATCACACCCCTGGGCGTAGGTCACCGTCGCGTTTGGCACGGCGGACTTGATCCCGTCGAGCACGGTCACGATCTTGCCCTGCGCGGGGTCGTACCCGATCGGCTGATCCGGTCCCGCCTGGTCGCTGGCATTGTCGGCCAGCGGCCCGACGACGGCGATCTTCGACACCCCGGTGCTCAGCGGCAGCGCGTGGTTGTTGTCGTTGAGCAGCACCATCGACTTGTCGGCCATCGTCCGCGCCGCGGCCAGGTTCCCGGGGGTCAGCTCTGACTGGCTGACGCGCGCCGCGCTGCCCGGATAGGGATGCGAGAACATGCCGGCGAGGTACTTCAGCGTCAGCACGCGGCGCACCGCGGTGTTGAGCTGGGCCGTCGTGATCTTGCCCGAGGCGAGCAGCTGCGGCCCGAAGGCTGCGTACGTGGCGGCGGGGCCCGGGATTTGCACCGCCATCTCGATGTCGACGCCCGCGGTCAGCGCGAGCCGCGCCGCGTCCGCGCCGTTGGCGGCATAGCCGAAGTCCTCGAGCTCCTGGATCGCCTGATAGTCGCTGACCACCGTCCCGCCGAAGCCCCATTCCTGACGCAGGATCCGCTGCAGCAGATACGGGTTGGCGGACGCGGGAACGCCGTTGAGCGAGTTGAACGCGCTCATCACGGTCGCCACTCCCGCCTCGACCCCCGCCTTGTACGGCGGCAGGTAGTCGTTGCGCAGCTGCTGGTCGGACATGTCGACGGTGTTGTATTCACGCCCAGCCACCGGGGCGCCGTAGGCGGCGAAGTGCTTGACCGTGGCGGCCATCCTGTCCAGCGCGCTGAAGTGGGCGCCCTGGTAGCCGTGAACCTTCGCCGCGGCCATGGCCGAGCCGAGATACGGGTCCTCGCCGGCGCCTTCGACCACCCGGCCCCACCGTGGGTCACGGCTGATGTCGACCATCGGGTTGAACGTCCACTTGATCCCGTCGGCGGTCGCTTCTGCCGCCGAGACGGCCTCGTCGTTGCGCGCCGTCGCCGGGTCCCAGCTCGAGGCCTCGCCGATCGGGACGGGGAACATCGTCTTGTAGCCGTGGATCACGTCGAGGCTGAAGATCAGCGGGATGTGCAGGCGCGACTGCAGCGCGGCCTGCTGGGTCTGGTTGATGTTCTGGTAACCCACCAGGTCCAGCACGGAGCCGACCTGCCCGGCGCGCGCCTCGGCGAGCAGGGTTGCACCCGGCGCACCGTTGTCGCCGGTGGGGCCCGACATCTCGAGCTGACCAAACTTCTCCGCCACCGTCATCCGGCGCAGCAGGGAGTTGACAGAGGCCGCGGTCGCCTGCGGTCTGACCCGCTTGTGCTTCGAGGTCCTGGCCTGGGAGGTGGCGGAAAGCCCGCCCGCCATCAACGTCTGAGGGTGACTAAACCCGTGAACGGTCGGAGCTAAACCACTAGTTGCAAATGTCGCGAGATTCAGCACCGCGCCGGGGCCGCGCGGCCGGCCGGGACGCGCGGCTAGACTCGTTCAGCGGTGCAGCGGACCGTCTCGCAGGGTCAGAACCGGCCAGCAGCAGGAGGCCTTGCGGCCGCGGCGGTAGCGGCGACAGTCCTCGTCGCCGGCTGCGGCGGCGGTTCGACCAGCAGTGGCACCAGCGGCAGCGGCAGCGGCGCAAGTCGCCCGGCGGCGACGGGAACGGGACCCGCGGCCACGACCACGCACACCACCACCTCGAAGCCAGCTCCGCCGCCTCCGCACCTGACGCTGCTCGGCAATGCCCTTGCGTCGACCGGGCCCAGCGGGTTCGTTCCCCTGGTCGGCTGGCGGGGCCACACGGCCGTCTGGCTCGCACGAGGAGGATCGGGGGTCGCGCTGCTGTCCTTTAACCAGCAGCTCGTGGGACTGAGACTGCATTCGGGGACGATCGACGCGGGCGTATCAGGGTGGCGCTGGGGGCCGGCGGCGTCCGGGTCCGAGCGCCGGCGGCTCGTCGCGGCGTTCAACGGCGCCTTCAAGCTCTCGACCCAGGCCGGCGGGTTCATGTCCTACGGTCGCATCGGAGCGCCGCTGCGCGACGGCTTGGGGTCGATCGTGACCTATGCCGACGGCCACACCGACATTGGGACCTGGCACGGAGAGGTACCCGCGGCGGGGCCGGCGCCGACCTCAGTCCGCCAGAACCTCACGCCGCTGATCGACCACGGCAGACCGGCGGCGTCACTCGATTGCCAATCGTGCTGGGGCGCCACCCTGGGTGGCGTTCCCGACCCCGCCCGCTCGGCCCTCGGCATCACGGCCAGCGGCCGCCTGATCTGGGCTGGCGGAGAGCATCTGACGGTCGCCCAGCTCGCCGACGCGCTGCTCCAGGCCCGAGTCGTGCGCGCCGTCGAGCTCGACATCAATCCGCAATGGGTGGCCGGCTACGTGTATCGACACCGCGGACACAGTGCATCACTCACGCCCTTGCCCGTGGTCCCGGGCCAGGTCGGCGTCCCCGGTGAGTTTCTCGCTCCGTACAGCCGGGACTTCTTCACCATCGTCGCGCGCTGAGGCGCATCGCGGAGTCCGGAATGACCAGTAGGTTTGCGCGATGACGCTGGAGACCCAACCCCTGCCGGCCGCCCACGTTGCCGAACCGTTCCGGCCCGTGTCCGCAGCGTTCTCCAAGCTGGTCGGACGTGGCGGGGGCGGTGGTGCGCTGGTCGTCCGGCTGCGCGGCGAGACCGTCGTGAACCTGTGCACCGGCACGTCTGATCGCCTTGGGACCCGGCCGTGGACGCCGGACACGCTGGGCATCAGCTTCTCCACCACCAAGGGCGTGGCCTCGGCGGTGGTGCACCGCCTGGTCGACCGCGGCGAGCTCGGCTACGACGATCGCGTCGCGGCCCACTGGCCGGAGTTCGGCGTCGGCGGCAAGGAGCTGGTCACTGTCCGCGAGCTGCTGACCCATCGGGCGGGCCTGCACAGCGTCCAGGCCGTGGCCCACCAGGCCGAGGATCTCCTCGATCACCTCGGAATGGAGGAGCGACTCGCCGCCCGTTCGGTGCACGCTCCGACGCCGCGCTCGGCCTACCACGCGATCACCTACGGCTGGCTCGTCTCAGGACTCCTCCGGCGCGTGACCGGCCGGGGCCTCGGCGAGCTCGTCCAGACCGAGCTTGCACAGCCGCTGGGTACGGACGGGCTGAACATCGGAGCCCCGGCCGATATCCGCGGACGGGTAGCCGAGCCGGTCGGGTCGGCGCTACGCCAGCTCGGGTCCCTCGGGCAGCTCCTTGCCCCCGTGTGGACTCGCACCACCGCCGGCCGCGCGCCGTACGAAGCGCTGCACCTCAATGGCTTTCATCGCCTGTTCGAGGGCGCCGAGCCGCCGATCTGGACGACCGAGATGCCGGCGGTCAACGGGACCTTCAGCGCCGACGGACTGGCCCGGCTCTACGGCGCGCTCGCCAACGGCGGCAGCGACGGGGAGGCGAAGCTCCTCTCCCCCGCCACCACCCGCGCGCTCGGCCGGGTGCAGGTCCGGTCCGCCGACGCCGTGCTCGGACTGCGGATGCGCTGGCGCCTCGGCTACCACCAGGCGTTCGGCGCCGGCCGCGCTGCGCCGCAGGCGTTTGGGCACTACGGCTACGGCGGGTCGGGCGGCTGGGCCGACCCCACCCTCGGCCTGTCGGTCGGCTTCGTGACCAACCGGATCGGCTCGATGACCACGCCGCTCGGCGACCTCACGCTGTTCCGGCTGAACCGGATCGTCAGGGAGTGCGCCGCGGCGAGCCGCTGGGGGGGAGCCTCGGGCTGAGCCCGAACGGGTCTGTGGCACCCTCACGCGATGCGCCCCGTCGTGGACCTGGTCTGGATCGAGCAGCGACGCCCCGACGTGGTTCTCGCCGACGTGCGGTGGTATCTCGACGGTCGCTCCGGCCTCGCGGCCTACAGGGCGGGGCACCTCCCCGGCGCGGTGTTCGTCGACCTTGACCGCACGCTCGCGGGTCCGGCCAGTCCTGAACACGGCCGCCACCCGCTCCCCGACCCGGAGGCGTTCGCCACGGGCATGGCCGAGCTCGGCATCGGAGACGACGACATCGTCGTGGCCTATGACGACGCCGGGGGGGTCGTGGCCGCCCGCCTGGTCTGGATGCTCCGCGCCACCGGCCACGACGCCGTGCTGCTCGACGGCGGGCTGAATGCGTTTCCCGGTGAGCTCGAGCGCGGCGAGCGCCCACGTGCGCGGGCGGTGTTCACGCCGCGGCCCTGGCCGACCGAGCGGCTGGCCGATATCGACGACGCGGTCGACGCACGCAACGTAGTGATCGACGCTCGCGCACGCGAGCGCTACCGCGGTGAGCACGAGCCGGTCGACCCCCGCCCCGGCCATATTCCCGGCGCGGTCAACCTCCCGTGCCGCGCGAACCTCTCCGACGACGGCCGGTTCCTGCCCGTCGAGGCGCTCCGCCTGCGGTTCCGGCAGGCCGGGGTCACCGACGGCGAAACGGTCGTGTCCTATTGCGGCTCGGGCGTCAATGCATGCCACAACCTGCTCGCGATGGAGCACGCCGGGATCGGCACCGGACGCCTGTACGCAGGGTCGTGGTCTCAGTACAGCCATGACGCCGACCGGCCGGTGGCACTCGGCGACGAGCGCTAGCTCCAGCGACCGCTGGTGACCTTCAGTGCCGCGGGGGCCGAGGGCGGGGGCCGAAGCGCGTCGGCGCGTGGCCGATGGGCCGGACGCGCACGACGGAGGGCTTGCCATTCCGCATGCTGGCCACGGCTCGCACGGACACGGGGCCGCCGTCGAACCGCGGCACGCGCCTGAATGACGCCGACAGACGACGAGTCCGCACGACCCGCTCGCCCCCGGTGCTCAGGCGGGCGACGACCTGGTAGCTGGTCGCTCCCGGGACCGCGCGCCAGCTGACCCCGAGCGTGAGGCCGCGCCTGGTGGCCTTCAGGCGTGCCGGCTTGCCAAGATGTTGCGAAGGCGGATTGAATGAGGCAAGCCTGACCGTCTCCGCCGGCAGCCCCGCGAGCTCGAACTGGGCGATGATCGTCCTGCGGTCGCTGCCCGGGGCCGGACTGAACGCCAACCGTCCGCGTCCACCGCCGTTGATCGTGCCGATGATCCGGCTGCCGCCGTGGGCCTGCTCGACGAAGGTCACGCGCTGGGCGGTGCGGCGCGCGACGTTGTAGGAGAGGATCCGCCGCGCCCCGCGCCCCAGGACCCTGGCGCTGACGCGAGCGACGGGCTGGTCGGAGGCCTGGCTCACCGTCTTGACGGCCGGCGAGCCGGGGAGCAGCTCGATCGTGTAGGTCCCCGCCACCGGATGTACGAGCCCCACCACGGTGATGCTTCGCTCCTGCGAGCGCATGATCCGGATCGCCGCGCTGAGTGCCAGGCCCGTCCCGGCCGAGCTCGTGAGGACCTTGCCGTCCGGCGTGTGCACGCGCACCGATGGCGCGCCGCCGACGCCGTCGAGCTCGATCGCCCGGTTGGGCGCCCCTCGTTTGATCGTGACGGGGAGCGATGTTCCCGCCGCCGCGATCCTCCCGTCGCGAGCCCCCGGGAACACCCCGGTGTCGACGAACGGGGACCACCGGCAGCCGTCGAACGGCCAGAGATAGATGTGGAACGGCTTGAACCCCACGCCGCCGCCGATGTTGATGTCGCCGAGGAATGTGCCGATGTGGACGCACCCTCCGGCGCCGTGGTCGGAGACCGCGCCGATCGCGCCGAGGCAGATGTCAACGACGCAGGCCGTGACGTCTCCCTTGATGCTGAAGCGTCCGCTGGCGAAGTTGAACTCCCCGTCGACGCGCCCGGTCAGATCCACGATGCCCGCGAAGTGCGCCTCGATCCCACCGCCGAGTCCGACGTAGCCCGGGAACTGGTAGAGCAGGTAGGCCCCGCCGAGATGCGTCGGCCCGGCGACCGGGAGGTCAATCGACGCGTCGGCGGCGATCGCGAATACGGTTCGTGTATAGCGGCGGTTGTAGAAGTCGGGAGGGAAGGCATTGCCTACCTCGGCGCGGTCAAGGATGAACGGCGTGGCCTCACTCGGGAAGGCCAGCTCCATGTGGCCGTCGATGACCAGGATTCCGTCGGCGGTGAGCTTGGCGCCGGCGCCGAAGCGCGTCGGATCGAGCCCGATCAGGAACCCGATGCGGTTCAGGGCGACACCGGCGAACAGCTCGATCCCCGGATCCGGGAAGTCGAGGCTCGCCCCGGCCCGGACCAGGCTTCCGTTACGGATCAGCACCCCGCCGTTGGGCGGGATCATGTCCAGGCACGCGCCGTCGATGATGCACGCCTTCCCCTGGCCGGCCCATTCCTGGGTTGCCCGGGTGTAGTCGAGCTGGAGGCCGCTGATCCCGAGGCCGGATATCTCGGCGTCGATCGGCCCGATGCGAAGGCTGTCGATGACGAGGCCGTCTGCGTTGGTGGCCCGCAGCGTGACGTCGCCCTGGACCGAGACGCCGCCCACCTGGAGGAAGCTGGGCAGCTCGAGGTGCACGTGGATGGTCAGGCCGAACCCACCGCTGCTGTCGTCGAGGGCGACGTTGACGGTGCCGCCGAGCGAGAAGCCGGCGATCTCCCCGAGGCCCCCGAGGGACCGGGCGAACGACCCGAGTGGGATCCGTCCCCCGCGTGAGCTCAAATTCATCATGAACGAGCGCGGGGCGTTCAGATCGAGCGCCCCGACCGACGTCGCCGCATCGGAGCTGACGATCCTGTCGAACTCGGAGGCAACGAGGATCGACGCGGCCGAGCCCGGGCTGAGCGTCAGACCATTGACCTTGACCGGCCCGTAGCTGACGTAGACGTCGCTCAGGTGGATGACGATGTTGCGTACCTTGTCGGCGTTGAGGGGGAAGCGGAGAGCAGTCCCCATCGGGAAGATGATCCCGCGCTCGGCCTGGGGGATCTCGGCGATCGTGTCCACACGCCGCAGGCACCCCTCGAACTGCAGCCCGCCTTCGACCACCGTCCTTGGCGTCGTGCAGCCGCGCGTCTGGATGCGGTCGATCAGACTGCTGGAACCAACGCGGATCGGCGCGAAGTCGCTCGGCGACGCACACGCGTAAACGGGCGCTCTCTTCGCCAGGTAGGCGGTCACCTTTCCCGCCACACGTCGCTGCGCAGCCGTGAGTTGCGCCGCCGCGCGCCCGACGTTGACCGCTGTCGTGAGTGGCGATCCGGAGCCCGCGGGGCCGAGGGCAAGTGCGGTGACTGAGTGAGTGCCGGCCGGAGCGGTGAACGTGACCGCGGTCTGGGCGCCCGAGCAGGTGATCTCCGCCCTCGAGTCTTCCGGTCAGATTCCACTTGATCGCGGTGACGGTGCCTGTGACGACCGCCTTGAGCACGATCGGGGAGCCGGCCGTCGGCGAGCCGATCGGGTCGATCCGCAGAACGCGTGGCGGGGAGGGCGGGGCTGGGCCGATCGTCGCC
>DATCPD010000123.1:0-9638 GCA_036564325.1 Solirubrobacteraceae bacterium
GCTTCGTCTGTGCATCCCCTGGCGCCTACGCTCTCCGGTGGGAGTGACGCCGCGGCTTCACCGGGCGGACATGGATATTCGACGAGGTGTCGGTCAGAGCCGGCGGAAGCGGATAGATCCATGCCGGGTGACTCTCTGAACGGCCGGGAGTGTTGGTGATGTCGACCGCCTTCCCGCCGCTGGTCGACACCGTCGCGATATCCGTGCTCCCGTTAGGCTGCCGCCGCACGAACGCGATGGCGTCCAAGCCCGGCGACCACACAGGCCTGCCCGTAAGATCCGCCGAACGCAGAATCGTTCGTATCCCACTGCCGTTGGCGTTGACGACCTGCAGGCTCGCCACTCCGGTGCCGTCCGGCGGGGAGATGAACACCAGTTGCTTCCCGGGTGACCAGCTGAAGCCCCCGGGCGAAGCGAGGAACCCGAGCGCGCGCGGAATCCCGCCGGCGGCGGCAACCACGAGATCCGTGCGGCCCAGGGGGTCGCCCGCCGTATCCGTAGCCGTCCGCTCGAACGCGATTGACTTCCCGTCCGGCGACCAGGCTGGAGCTTCGTCGCAGCCTGGGGCGCCACCGTGGTCGGTCATACGGCGCTGCGCGGCGCCCGTGATTCGCATGACCCAGAGCGAACAATCCGCGCCCGTCCCGACCGAGAAGGCGATGCTGTCGCCCAGGGGCGAGATGGCGGGATCGTGCGCCCCTTGGGAAAACGCGGTTTCACGACCGCCCGGGAACGGGGTCGAGGTGTTCCCGAACTCCCGATGCACGTAGACCTGGCTCACGCCGGCTCGCGTTCGTGCGTATGCGAGCAGCGAAGGATCCTGGCGCGTCGGGCTGGTGTCCGACGAGCCGGCGGGCGGCTTGGTGATCATCGTCGGGCTGGTGCCGTTGCTGTTGGCCTGCCAGATCGCCGATGCGCCCCCCGGCCCGGCGCGCGCATAAGCGATCAGACCTGGCTCCGCCGGGCGTGGGCGCAGCAGCGCCGGGGCGGTCAGATCGACCGCGCCCCTGGACGCCACCGCGGTCCATCGAATCGCCCTGACCGTCTGGCAGAAGGCCACCGCGGGTCCCGTGTCCACCGAGATCTCCGTGTTGATGGAGAGCGATCCCGTGGCGCGGCGCCCGGCGAGACGGCCCGTCAGCGCGAATTGCACATCGGCCGTCTGGTTGGAGCCGGGAGCGAAGCGGTATTCGGCGTCCGCCGAAAATCGCCCGTGCCGGACCGACACCGGGCTCTCCACAAGTGTCCGGCCAAGGATGGCGTCGGTGGCTCGCCCGCCCGCCGAGGCTGTGCAGGGAGCCACCCAGGCGATATTGAACCCGCGCACCGCACCGCGAACCAGGGAGAACGAGAGTCTGTTGCTCGGCAGCCGCTGGCTGCCGTACCGCCCCGCGTGCTGGGATGTCGAGCCCCGGAACGCAACCGGGCTTGCCGCGGCGGGGCTTTCCGGCTCGTCTGCCGAAACCGCGGACGCCGTCAGGGCAGCCCCGGCCAAGCTCACCATGAGGACCGTCCTGCCCCGAACTCGCCGCGTCTGCTCAGACCGAACCATTGTCATTGCCCGGGCAACACTATTGCCGATCATCGGCGCCGTCGAGCATGTGGTCGCACCAACCGGGAGCACGTGAACGCCGGGCCCGGGCTCGCCGCGCCCGATCCGACCGCCTGTATGGCTTTACGAGTCTGACCATCGCCCCACCGGACACCACTGTTGCAGTTTCCAGGAATTCGTCAAGATATGCGAATGGAGCGGCCGGCGTATTCGATCGGGTCGGTGGTCCTCGGAGAGCACCGAGCGTCGGTGCTGGCCTCGTCGGCCGATGGCGGGCTGACGGCCACGTACGTCCCGGACGCGGGGATGGTCTGCTGCTCGTTGCGCCATCGCGGAGAAGAGCTTCTCGGGCAGCGCGGCGGACTCGAGCGGTACATCGCCGAGCACGGCACGATGGGAATTCCGCTGCTGCATCCGTGGGCGAATCGATTGGCGGAGAGGCAATTCTCGCTCGGCGGCGAGACCGTCGACGTCGACCTCGCCGGCGACTACGCGGCCGTCGACGGCGCGACCGGACTGCCGATTCACGGGCTGCTTGCGGGCCATCCGGGCTGGCGAGCGATCCCGGGAACGCCGAACGACGATGGGGTGAGCCTGCGGGCCAGTCTCGACTTCTCCGCCGATCTGCGCTTGGTCGCCGCATTTCCGTTCCCGCACACGCTCGCAATGGACGTGACGCTGCGCGGGGCGACCCTCGAGGTCGTCACGACGCTCCGCGCATCCGGCGCTGTGCCCGTGCCGGTGTCCTTCGGCTATCACCCGTACCTCACGCTCCCGGGAGCCGCTCGCGAAAGCTGGCAGCTCGAGCTTCCGGTCCGCCGCCCGCTTCGGCTCGACCAGCGCATGATCCCCACCGGCGAAAGCGAGCCGGCCGCCGGCGCGCAGAGCGACCCGCTCGGCGCGCGCACCTTCGACGATCCGTATGCGTTGTCGGCACCAGGCGAGCGGTTTGTCCTCGCGGGCGGCGGGCGGAAGATCGCCGTGAGCTTCGAGGAAGGCTTCCCCTTCGCGCAGGTCTACGCTCCGGACGACGACGACGTGGTCGCCTTCGAGCCGATGACCGCCCCCACGAACGCCCTGATCTCTCACCAGGGTTTGACCTGGGTGCAGCCGGGGGCCGAGCACCGAACGCGGTTCTCGATCGCGGTGTCCAGCAGTTAGTAGTGGGCCCCCTAGGCGCGGCTCGGCTCGAGCACCCGTTCCTCGCCGTAGCCCACGCCCGCGAGGTACAGACCGTGCGCTGGCGCGGTCACACCCGCCGCCGATCGCGGCGCCCCCCGCAGCAGCGCCGCGAACGAGGACAGCGACCGCTGGCCGGCCGCCACCTGCAGCATCGTCCCCACCAGCACCCGGTTCATACGGCGCATGAACGAGTCGGCCTCGATCCAGAACTCGAGCACATCGGACGACCGGGGGGCGACCCGCCACGACGCGGCCAGCACCTCCCGGGAGAAGCGCACGTGGTAGGTCTCGGCCGGGGTGAAGGCGGTGAAGTCGTGCGTGCCCACCAGCGACGCCGCGCACGCGCGCAGCAGCTCGAGGTCAACGTCATAGGACCAGTGCAGCGCTCGCCCGGCCTCCAGCGCACTTCGCGAGCGGCGCGTCAGGACCCGATAGCAGTACGCCCGCGACGTGGCGTCGCGGCGCGCGTCGAACCCCGGATCAGCCGCCGAGCACGACAGCACCGCGACATCGTCGGGCAGCAGCGCGTTCAGTCCCGCCACCCGCGCGACCGGCCCGGGGTAGCTCGCCACCTGACCCCAGGCGTGAACACCCGCATCCGTGCGGCCAGCCACCGTCAATGGCACCGAGGAGCGGCGCAGCACCACCCCCACCGCGCGCTCGAGCACCGCTTGGACGGTCCGGGTGCCGGCCTGGGCCGCCCAGCCGACGAACCGGGTTCCGTCGTACTCGATCACCAGCCGAGAGACCACGCCTGGCCCACCGCCGCCAGCCGCCAGCGCTCAGACCAGTTCGAGCAGGACCATCTCGGTCGAGTCCGACATGCGCGGTCCGAGCTTCAGGATCCGCGTGTACCCGCCGGGACGCTCCGAGTAGCGCGGCGCGATCTCCTCGAACAGCTTGTACACGGCGAACTTGTCCTGCCCGAGCGCCGACAGCGCCTGCCGGCGCGCGTGCAGATCACCGCGCTTGGCGAGCGTGATCAGCTTCTCGACCTCGGGCTTGACCGCCTTGGCCTTGGCCTCGGTCGTCTTGATCCGCTCGTGGTCGATGACCTCTTTGCTCAAGTTCATCAGCAGGGCCTTGCGGTGCGAGGCACTGCGGCTGAGCTGATATCGCTGACGCTGGTGGCGCATCTCGATCCGAGACCTTACTCGCCTCGCAGCCCAAGACCCCGGGCGTGCAACGTCTCGATGACCTCGTCGATCGACTTCTTGCCGAAGTTCGGGATCGCGTTGAGCTCGGACTCGGTCTTGGACACGAGGTCGCCGACGGTCTGGATACCCGCCCGCTTGAGGCAGTTGTAGGACCGCACGCCCAGCTCGAGCTCCTCGATCAGGATCTCGTCCATCGCGTTGGGCTGCCGCGCCGCCGTGCCGCTGTTGTTGCCGCCGACCAGGCCCGGCTCGAGCACGCCCGAGGAGCCCGTGTCGCGCAGCTCGACCACCCGGTCGGCGTCGGTGAAGATCGCCAGCTGGGAGATCAGGATCTCCGCGGCCTCCCGCAGCGCTGCGTGCGGGTCGATCGATCCGTCGGTCTCGATGTCGAGCGTCAGCTTGTCGAAGTCGGTCCGCTGCCCGACACGCGCCTGCTCGACGTTGTAGGCCACGCGGCGCACCGGCGAGAAGATCGAGTCGATCGGGATCACCCCGATCGGCTGGTCGGCGGACTTGTTCTCCTCGGCCGGGCGATAACCGCGACCGCGGCCGATCGTCAGGTAGACCTCGAGCTTGGTCTTGTTCTCAAGCGTGGCGATGTGAGCGTCGGGATTGAGGATCTCCACGCCCGAGGGGAGGTCGATGTCCTTGGCGGTGATCTCACCGGGTCCGGTCACCACCAACGGCGCTTCAATTTCAGTCGCGTCACTATGCATCCGGCATACCACGCCCTTGAGGTTCAGGACGATGTCGGTCACGTCCTCCTTGACGCCCCTGATCGTGGAGAACTCATGGGCAACGCCCTCGATCCGGACGCTCGTCACAGCAGCGCCGGCGAGCGAGGACAGCAGCACGCGCCTCAGGGAGTTTCCGAATGTGTAGCCGAAGCCCCGATCGAGCGGCTCGATCGTGAAGGAGCCGCGGTTGTCATCAACAGACTCGCTGGAGATTCGGGGGACTTGGAAGTCGAGCATCAGGGTCCTAACGTCGTGGGGTTACTGCCGCCGCCTAGACGGCTGTCAGAGCCGCGCCCACCGAAACCGGCCGCGCGACTGAAAAGCTTGCTTCTACTTCGAGTACAGCTCGACGATGAGCTGCTCCTGCACCGGTGCGGCGATTTCCCGCCGCTCCGGCTTGCGCAGCACCTTCGCCGTGAGCGAATCGTGGTCCGCCTGCAGCCATGCCGGCACCTGGCCGGTGAGCTCGGTGGCATCACGGATCACCTGTCCCGCAGTGGAGCGGGTATGGATGGCGATCACGTCGCTGTCGCGCATCTGGTAGCTCGGGATGTTCACCCGGCGCCCGTTCACGGTCCAGTGACCGTGCAGGATGAGCTGGCGCGCCTGGCGCCGAGACGCGGCAAATCCGAGCCGTACGAGCACGTTGTCGAACCGGCACTCGAGCATCCGCAGCAGGTTCTCTCCGGTGATCCCGGTCTGCCGTGACGCCTTGTCGTAGTAGATCCGGAACTGCTTCTCGAGCACTCCGTAATAGCGCTTGGCCTTCTGCTTCTCACGCAGCTGGACGCGATACTCACTCTGCTTCTGGCGTCCGCGCCCGTGATCGCCGGGCGGATACGAGCGTCGCTCGACGCCGCACTTGTCGGTCAGGCAGCGTTCCCCCTTGAGGAACAGCTTCTGTCCCTCGCGGCGGCACTGCTTGCACTGCGGGCCTGTATCACGAGCCATTAGACACGCCTCCGCTTACGGGGACGGCAGCCGTTGTGGGCTTGCGGCGTCACGTCCTTGACTCCGGTCACTTCGAGCCCGGCCGCCTGCAGCGAACGGATCGCCGTCTCGCGTCCCGAGCCGGGACCCTTGACGAATACCTCGACCTTATGCAGGCCGTGCTCGATGCCCTTGCGGGCAGCCGCGTCGGCGGTCACCTGGGCAGCGAACGGGGTCGACTTGCGTGAGCCCTTGAACCCGGCGCCGCCGGCTGACTCCCACGCGATCACGTTGCCCTCGCGGTCGGTCAACGACACGATCGTGTTGTTGAACGACGTCTTGATGTGGGCCTGGCCGATGGGAATGTTCTTGCGCGCACGGCGTCGGCCACGCTGGGGCCTTCTCGGAGCTGGGCTCATTTCTTGGTCGCCTTCTTCTTACCGGCCACCTGCATGCGCTTGGGACCCTTGCGGGTACGCGCGTTGGTCTTCGTGTTCTGACCGTGCACGGGCAGTCCGCGGCGGTGGCGCAGCCCGCGGTAGCAGCCGATCTCCTGCAGGCGCTTGATGTTCTGCGAGCGCTCGCGGCGAAGGTCTCCCTCCACGGTGAGCCCGCTGTCGATCACCTCGCGCAGCCGGACGACCTCTTCTTCGGTCAGGTCGCGAACCTTGCGGTCGGGCTCCACGCCGACCTCGGCGAGCAGCTTGTTGGACGTCGAGCGACCGATCCCATAGATGTAGGTGAGGCCAATCTCGACGCGCTTGTTGAGGGGAATGTTGACCCCCGAAATTCTTGCCATGTCTCGCCCTCTCGCCCCTTAGCCCTGCCGCTGCTTGTGACGAGGATTCGAGCAGATGACAAGGACCCGCCCATCACGGCGGATGATCTTGCATTTCTCGCACATCGGCTTGACCGAGGGTCGTACTTTCACGTCGTTGGCTCCGTAGCTATTTAGAAAAGATCCTCAGCGTGGCTCTGGCGACCGGTACGGTCGCCGCTACCCCGCTGAAGAGCGGAACGCAGCGCAAAACGATGGCGCTACGAGCGCACCCGGGGATGTTAGCAGGGGCCGGGTTACGGACATCCGACGCTTCGATTACGCTGCTGAGCGCCCGTTTCCAGCCTCGTGCCAGGGCGTCAGCACGCGGGGACTTGACGCTGTGACGGCGATCGTGAACTCGAAATGGGCGGCCAGCGAGCCGTCCTGAGAGAAGATAGACCAGTGGTCCTCGCCGACGCGGACAGCGTGCCGTCCCGCGGTCACCATCGGCTCTACGGCCAGGACCATCCCCTCCTCGAGCGGAACCCCGGTGCCCGGCGTCCCGTAGTTGGGGATCTGCGGCTCCTCATGCATGCTCCGGCCGATTCCATGCCCGACCAGGGTGCGCACGATCGAGAATCCCTGCGCCTCGACGTGCTCCTGGATCGCGTGGGAGACATCTCCGAGCCGGTTGCCGGCCCGGCATTGGGGAACCGCCAGGTGAAGCGCCTCCTCGGTCACGCCGAGCAGTTTGTGGGCGACCGGAGAGACCGGGCCGACGGGAAACGTCCGGGCGGCGTCGGCCACCCAGCCGTCGAGGATCACCCCGATGTCGACTGAGATGATGTCGCCGCGCTCGAGCTTGTAGGGGCCGGGGATCCCATGGACGATCATCGAGTTGGGCGAGGCGCAGATCGAGCCGGGAAATCCTCGGTAGCCCTTGAACGCCGGCTCGGCACCCTGCGAGCGAATGAACTTCTCAGCTGCCTGATCGAGCTCCCGGGTGCTCACACCGGGGCGGATCTTGCCGGCGAGCAGATTCATCGTCTTGACGAGAATCGTTCCCGCTGCCGCCATCTTGTCGATTTCCTCTGGACTCTTCTTGATGATCATCCTGCCGCCCCTAGACGTTCTCCTCGAGGCGTAGCGTCGCGATCACGGCCCGGATGTGGTCGTGAACTTCGGTGGGTTCGCGGGTGCCGTCGATCCGCCGCAACAGGCCCTGCTCGTCATACAGATCAACGAGTGGCTCGGTCTGCTCGTGGTAGACCTTCAGCCGGTTGCTGACCACCTCGGGCTTGTCGTCGTCGCGCTGGATCAGCCGTGAGCCATCCTGATCGCACACCCCCTCGTGCTTGGGGGGATCGAACTCGACGTGGTAGTTGTGGCCGGCCTTGACGCAGACGCGCCGTCCCGACAGGCGCCGGATCAGCTCCTCGTCGGGCACGTCGATCAGCAGCGCCGCCGTGACCCGGCGTCCCAGCTCCGCCAGCTGCCCGTCCAGCGCCTTGGCCTGCTCGATCGTGCGCGGGAAGCCGTCGAGGATGAAGCCGTCCTGCGCATCTGGCTCTCGCAGACGCTCGGCGGCCATCTCGACGATCAACTGATCGGGCACGAGATCGCCGGCGTCCATATAGCGCTGGGCCTCCTTGCCGAGGTCGGTGCCCTCCTTCACGTTCGTGCGCAGCATCTCGCCGGTCGAGATGAACGGCAGCTGGAAGTCTCGACGCAGGCGGTCGGCCTGGGTTCCCTTGCCGGCGCCCGGGGGACCGAACAGGATCAGGTTCAGTTGTGACACGACGGTCACTGTACCGGCGCAGCGCAACGGCCGCATGGCGAAAGCGGGCGGGTCGGCATCCTTGCCGATCCGGCCCACAGTCGTTTTCTACCCCCTCCTGCGCCCCGCCCCCAGAAGCCCCTTCTGGCTCCCAGCTTCCTACCTCTACTTGCCCCCAACGACATCAAGCACGCTACAAGCCCCCAGCACTGCTCGCCCCAGGAACCAACCCCAGAATTTCGGCGCCCGCACCCCCGGGTCGCCGCATTCTGACGTCCTCAATCGCCCCCGCCAGCTCGACCCAGCCGCTGAACCTACGCGGCTCCTTGTCAAGTTCGCCCGCCACAGACCCACTGATCGGGTCGGAGTCGACCTCGATCGAGAGGCTGATGTTGACGGAGCGGCTGATCACGCTGTGAAGCGTCCCGCGCCGGTCGAGCCTTCGCCCCAGGGAACGACCCGAGGATTAGCGAATTTTGGCCGGATAGCACCAGGACAGCCCGCCCTGTCAAAAACACCTACTTCCGGGGTAGTACCACCTAGTGGTGGTGTGGGAAACGCGTGACAGGCGCGGACGAGCGGTCCGCGGCCGGGCCGGCCTGCAGGAGCGGGACAGGCCTCTGCGTGCAATCGAGGAGATCATTGCCGGGGCGCAGCAGAACGAGGGGCGGGCGCTGCTGATCGAAGGCCACGCGGGGATGGGCAAGACGCGGCTGCACGAAGCCGCGCTCGATCGAGCGCGGGCGAGCGGTCTGCGCGTGCTCCACGCCGCCGCTGCAGAACTCGAGCGCAACCTGGCCCTGGGGGTCGCCACGCAGCTGCTCCGGCGCCTGCTGGCCGAGCTCCCGGCCAAATCGTGACCGCGACGTTCACCCTGTGCGGCCACCTCGAGCGCGCGCTCGAGCTGACCGAGGCGGCGCTCGAGGACGCGCGCCGGCGCGCGTCGCCGCTCGCCTTCGCCACCGCAAGCTACCGCCGTAGCGTGCCGCTGCTGTGGCAGGCCCGGGTGACCGATGCCGTCGCCGAGCTCGAGTCCGCACTCGACGCGATGCGTTACGGCTGGCGGCAATTCAGCCGCGCTGCCCGGGCGAGCCTGACGCTCTGCCTGATCGAACGGGGCGAGCTCACGCGCGCCGGGGAGCTGATCCTCGCGACGGGGGAAATCGACCGCCACCGGGACCTCGAGGACACCTTCTGCGTGTCGGCCCGCGCGGAGCTGCGCCTCGCCCAGGGCAGGCCCGCCGAAGCCCTCGAGGATGCACTTGCGTGAAGGAGGCGATCGGCACGGCGATCAGGGAACTCGGTCATTGCCAGTGGCGCACCGTCGCCGCGCTCGCCTCGCTGGCCCTGGGGGACCGGCAGCGCGCGCCCCAGCTGGCCGGCGAGGCGCTCGAGGTCGCCGACCACACCGGGGTGCTCCACGCCCGCGTCCGGGCGATGCGCGTCTATGGCCTGTGCGAAGGCGGGGCATCCGGGCTCGCGCGGCTCGAGCAGGCCGCCGAGCTCGGCGCCAGCGCCCCGCCCCGGCTGGAGACCGTGCGGG
>DATCPD010000127.1:0-2488 GCA_036564325.1 Solirubrobacteraceae bacterium
TGGATCAACGAGCCGGTGACGGCGAAGCGGAGACCGTGATCGATCGAGGCGAACAGCGCAAACAGTGCGAGGCCTGCGCCGAGAAACGTGACGTTCCTGAGGAAGCTCTGGAGTTGGGTTTGGCGCTGCGCCGGGTCCTCGACCCCCCAGAACGGATGGAGGAACCACGCCGCGGGGATCACGAACGCGGCGATCATCAAGGCTCCGAGATCGGCCCAGATCCCGGCCGCGACGGAGACGGTCGCAGCCGCGAGCCACGTGCCGGCGGGCCAGCCGGCGACCACCGGGACGGGAACGCCGGACTGCTTGGCGTAGCCGGTCATCATGGCGTGGTTCTTGAAGTGACCGTACGCAGAGTTGGCGAAGAACACTGCGAACAGCACTCGGCCCACCAAAAGGATCACTCCCGCCGATGTCGTCATGATCGAGTAGCTCCTTTGCTGCTCACAGACCGAGCCGTGGGTGGCATCGAGGGGACCGTCACGCGAACTTCCGGGGCGCGAGCTGGTCGGCGGGAACGATGCCGAGCCTGCCGGCCTGGAAGTCCTCGATGGCCTGGACGATCTCCTCGCGCGTGTTCATGACGAAGGGGCCGTAGTGGGTGATCGGCTCGCGGATGGGCAACCCGCCCAACAGGAGGACGTCGAGCGGATCGGCCTGCCGGTCGGCGGCCGCTATGACGAGGTTGTTGCCGGGGCCGAACACGACGAGTTGACCCTCCTCGACCGGGCGGCCCTCGGGTCCGGCGGTGCCGCGGCCGGTGAGCACGTAGGCCATCGCGCTGAAGGCGGGGTTCCACGGGACGGAGATCTGCGCGCCGGGGGCGAGGGTCGCGTGAGCGTAGGTGATGGGGGTGTGGGTGATGCCGGGCCCGGTGAACCCTGCGATGTCGCCGGCGATGAGGCGGATCAGCGCACCGCCGTCGTCGGAGGTGAGGAGCAGCAGGTCGTCGCGGGTGATCGCCTGGTAGCGCGGCGGCGTCATCTTGAGCGCCGAGGGCAGATTGACCCACAGCTGGACCGCGTGCGCTGGGCCGCCGGCGCGGTACATGTGCTCGGTCGGCAGCTCGTCGTGGAGGATGCCGCCGCCGGCGGTCATCCATTGCGTGTCGCCCTCGCCGATCACGCCGCCGCCGCCGTTGGTGTCGTGGTGGGCGATCTCGCCGTCGAGGATGTAGCTCACGGTCTCGAAGCCGCGATGCGGGTGCCACGGCGCCCCGGCCGCCTCCCCGGCCAAGTTGACCTGCGGCCCGAGATGGTCGAGCAGCAGGAACGGGTCCGCTTCGACCATCGACAGCTCGCCCGGGAAGGGCCGACGGACGCTGAACCCGGCACCCTCGAGCTGGCGGTGCGCGGTGACGACCTCGGCGACGGGCCGCGGCCTGGACGCGGCGGGGTCGGGGCGGGGGATGCGGGGAAGGACGAGCGTGTCGTCGACGGTGATGGCCGGCATCGGAGTCACTCCTGCTCGCGGGGCGAACTTTGATGACGCATCCACAATACTCCGATCATTGATGACGCGTCAATAAAAATCTACGATGGCGGCGTGGCGAGACCGCGTCCGCTCGACGAGCACCAGCGGAGCCTCTGGAAGGCGTACCGCGACCTGTACCAGGAGCTGTCCGGTGCGCTGCACGCCCAGCTGCTGCACGACGCCGGATTGTCGGGATCCGAGTACGCGGTGCTGGTGCCGCTGTCCCACACCCCCGACGGCGTCCTCCGGGCCCGTGAGCTCGGCGGGGAGCTCGGCTGGGACCGGAGCCGCCTCTCGCACCTCGTAAGAAGGATGGAAAAACGGGGCTTCGTCGCCCGCGAGGAGTGCTCGGAGGATGCGCGGGGCTCGATGGTGCGCCTCACCGACGCCGGCCGGGCTGCAGTCGAAGACGCCGCCCCGGAGCACTCGGAGGCCATCCGCCGCTACTTCTTCAATCCGCTGTCACGTGACGAGCTCGAGACGCTCACGGCCGTGTTCGACCGTCTGCTCGACCACCTCGCGCGCGACCAGGCGTGACGGCTGATGAGCTTCGGGCCCGCCCGACCCGACGTCGTAACCGACCGCGCCGAGGTCCACGGCCGCGCTGCGAACGGTGGGCGCGACCCGCGTTCCCTAGCGTCTGCTCCGCAGCCTGCGGACGGGCGCTCACCCGCCCCATGGCGGCGGACGAAACGCCTCTGCGGCGGTGCCCCCAAGTCGGACGGGCTACCTTCGCCTCGTGTTCAACGCGAGCGCAAAGGCTGTCGTCGGCGCGCTCGCCGCAACGAGGGTGGCGATCGGCGTCGCGTTCGTACTGGCTCCGGGCCGGCTTGCCCCGGGGTCTGCCGCTACGGACGACGACACCCTGATGACACGAAGCTTTGCCGTCCGCGAGGTCGTGCTCGGCGTGGGAGGCCTCGTGGCGGTGGCGAGAGCCGAGCATCACCCATCCGATGTTCGGTTGTGGGCTGGTCTTGGTGCGCTGACGGACGGCGGGGACCTGTGCGCCTCCGTG
>DATCPD010000137.1:0-2145 GCA_036564325.1 Solirubrobacteraceae bacterium
GGCCATCGCCCCAACGGGTCCGGGTCGCCGGCGCACCGGCTCCGAGGTGCCCCGCCGGCGGCGGCGCTCGCACGCCGCCGAACGGGACACGCCTGCCACCCGGCACACGACCTGGAGCGGTGCGGGCAGCTGCTCGCTCACCCAGAGCGCCTCGGAAACTGAGGGTGGCCCTTGCGCTCCAGCAGCGCCTGGAGGATGTCGACCTCCATCGACAGCTCACCCACCTTGCGCTGCGCCTCGCGCAGCGCAACGTCCTCGATCGGCGCCGGGCGGGCCTTCAGGCCCTCACGCCCAGCCGCCAAGAACTCCTCGCGCCAGGCGCTGATCCTGCCCGCGGGCTGGCCCGTCTCGCGCGCCAACAGGTCACCCGGCGTGAAGTCGATCCCGTCCGGGCTCGGCGTGGTCTGCCCATCGTGGTATTCGCCGATCGCTGGGACGCCGTCGCGCGCGTACGCAGGCGGGTAGCCGTCGACCGGGTCGTCATAGAGCACGCAGAGAACCTTCGCCATGTGTTCCTCCCTCTCGCTCGGACCTGCTCCCGTGAGGCAGGGGCAGGATACGTGGCGCGATCCTAGGCACGCGCCCGGCCGGCGGTCCAATCGGTTCGGCGAGCATCGCGATAACCGCCGCTCATGACTATCTGCTTGAGCGAGGTCTCGCGGACGCCCCCGAGCGACCGGGGCGCGCCGTCGTTGCTCATTCGCCCGCCCCGTGCGCCACTCCGGTCAGCTCGATCAGACAGCCGGCGGCGTCCGGGTCGCGGGGCACGAAACCGGCCAGCTTGGCCTGCGGCTGGAGCACGTCGAGCAGCCCACGAGTGATGCCGCGATGCAGCGTGCAGACCGCTTCCTGGTTCTCGCGCACCGCATCGCGATAAGGACAGTTCCCCAGACGGTACGTCCTCCGCTCGCCGCTGCCGGGCTCGGCGTGAGGCTGACAACCAAGCGCGATTAAGCTCGCTTCGAACGCCTCGACGCCGTCGAGGTCGACGCAGCGGGGCGCCAGCTCGCGGCCGATGTCTCGGCCCGTAGCCTCGACGTCGCGCAGTCGACCGGGCCGTGGAGAGATCGCCCGCGCCAGCCACCGGCCCAGGTCGGCATAGGCGCTCGGCGGGGCGCCGCCGGGCCGAGCGTCGGGGGCGATCGTCCACGCATCGCGGGGGCGCCCGCGCGCCTGGGGAGCGCGGCTGCGCGCGACCAGGCCCGCGTCCTCCATGCGCTCTAAGTGCACACGCACCCCGTTGGGGTGCAAGGCGAGACGCTCGGCGAGCTCGACCGTTCCGGCCGGGCGCTTGAGCTCACCCAGCAGGGAAAAGAGGCCCGCACGGGTCGGCTGGGCGAGCGTGTCACCCGGGCTGACGGCGAACGGCAAATCCATCACCGCACAGTTTTACAAACTCCGGCTAGGAAAACCAGGACGAAGCGTGCTAGCTTTTTCCCACTGTGGTTGTGAGAACGATGTTGGAAGGGTCCGCCTGATGGCCTACGTGATCGCCGAACCCTGCATCGGCACCAAGGACAATTCCTGTGTCGAGGTGTGCCCGGTGGACTGCATCCACCCCACGCCCGAGGAGCCCGGCTATGACGCGGCCGAGATGCTCTACATCGACCCGGAGGAGTGCATCGACTGCGACGCCTGCGTCGAGGCGTGCCCGGTCGACGCCTGCTTCGCCGAGGATCAGCTGCCGCCCGAGTGGCAGCACTACATCGCCAAGAATGCTGCCTACTACGGGCAGGGCCGCTCGTGACCGCCCCCGCGGGCGCTCTGGCTCCCGCGCCGCGGGAGCGTGCGCGCGAGTCGCTGGCGGACAATTTGATCCGCTGCTTGGGCCTGCTCGCCGACGAACCGGCCCGCTTTGCGCGCGCGGCGGCGAGCTGGCATGCGCACTGGTGCCTGTGCGCGCCCGAACTCACGCTGGCCGACGCGGTGCGCGCCCGCCGGGCTGTCGATGCCCTCGCCGGACCCGACGTCGTCCCGGCGGCACTTTCGCTGCGCGCGCTCTTCGACCGCCACGGATTGCACGACCTCGCCGACGCGCTCGAGCGCTGGCTCGACGGGCACGCCGACTACGAAGTGGCACGGTGACGGACGCCAAGGTGATCGCCCCGTTCGCCGTCTTGCATGCGTGCGCCATGGCGTTGGGCG
>DATCPD010000196.1:0-34896 GCA_036564325.1 Solirubrobacteraceae bacterium
GGCCGGCCGGGCGGGCGGGCGGCCGGGCGGCCGGGCGGCCGGGCGGGCGGTCGCCGGGGCGGTCGCCGGGCAGGACCGGCCGACCCCAGGCAGCGCTCAGCTCAGGACAGCGCGCACAGCGGCCACGGCCTGGCCGACGACCGGAGCGATGTCGAGCTCCGGCTCGCTCAGCTTGCGCACCGTGATCCCGTCCGCGAGGGCGAACAGGAAGGTGGCGAGCACGTCCGCGTCCGCGCGGAGGCGCAGGACGCCGGCGTCGGACTTGGCACGGAGCGCCGCGGCCATGTGCTGGCGGGTGCGGCGCCCGAGCTCGGCGAGCTCGGTGGCGATCTCGGGGTTGCGCTGAGCCAGGGTCATCATCTCGTAGAACATGACAACCGCGGTCTGGCCTTCGCCGATCAGCTCCTCGAAGCTGCGCACGAGCGCGGCGAGCACGCCCTCGGCGTCCTCGGCGCCGCCGACCGCAGCTTCCAGCGCCTCGATCCGGACGTCGGACTCGCGACGGACGACCTCGACCAGGAGCTTCTCCTTGGTGGCGAAGTAGTAGTGCAGCAGTCCGCGTGAGACTCCGGCCTCCCGCGCCACGTGGTCGAACGTCGCCCCGGCGATCCCGCGGGCGGCGACGCTGACGCGCATCGCTTCGACGATGCGCGCGGCCTTGTCCCCCGCGAGTTCACGAGCGGCGGCCAGGTCGGTTGCGGCAGCTGCCTCCACGGCGCGGAGTCTAGTGGTCGCCGGCGAGGACCCGCTCAAGAAAAGAGGCGCCCTCGCGGGCGCCTCTTAACCAACTCGATGCTCCGGGTCGTGCGCTACGCGGCGCTGACCGGAGTGGCCGGAGGCGTGGAGGCCGAGCCCGCGGGCGGCGTGTACTCGAACTCCTCCTCCTTGCCGAACAGCGTGTCGAGGACCTTCGAGCGCAGCGATTCGCTGCCGGCGAGGGCCAGGCCGCCGCCGATCGTCGCGATCAGGAGCTTGCGGCCCAGGCCGAGGCCCTTGCGACCGCGCTTCTTCGGCGCATTGGTGAGTGCGACGGAGGCCTCACGGACGGCCTCGACGACCTGCCGCAGATCCTTTTGCAGCTTCTTGTCCTCGACGATCGCCTTGTGCGGCGACTTGCCGTTGGACAGGCGCCCGTAGGCGCTCTTGCTCGACTCGATCGCCTTCTGCACGTTCTCGCGCAGATTGGCGTCGTCGATCAGGCGCTGGATGTACGGATTGGACTTCGCGATGTTCGCGATGTCGGCGGCGTTCAGAGCCACCGACCTGGCGGCCTTCTTTTTGGATGCCATGAATCTCCCTCGATGCGTGTGGCGGGTCTTGGTGAGAATACCCCGGACTCAGGGAACGATCACGAAGTTGAGATGGCGGCTTCGTCCGCTCGCCCCGGCAGCCGTGGCCACGATCGTCGTCCGATGCGCTCCGTGGCCCAGGGCGCGACGTCCGATCCGGCCGGAAAAGCCGATCCGATTGCCGCCCCGGTGGCCGTGGCGCTGCAGGGTTCCATCAACCACGATCCGGCTGCAGTGCCGGTGGTTGGACGCCCGGAGCCGCCGGCTGGGGGCCACGCAGCGGTGGCCGGAGACCAGGCCGGCCGCGGCGTGGTCGATGCGCACGGCCACGGCCGCATCCACGTTCAGCGTGAAGCCGAAGGTGGTGCCGACCGGAGTTCGACGTCGGCGACCGGCGGCTCGGATCGCGGTGCGAGCCGAGCCCACGCGGAACGTCGAGTGTGTCTCGGAGGCGTTTGAAACGATTGGAACCGAGCGACCCACTCCAACCGCGGTGGCTGCGCTCACCGAGTTCCCAACCGCGTCGAACGCGGTTGCCGTCACGGTGAGATGACCCGCTGCCGCGTAAACATGCTTGACGCTGGATCCCCGCGCCGTCGAGCCGTCGCCGAAGTTCCACACAACTGCCACCGGTCCCCAGAAGTCACTGGCGCTGGCCGAGAACGTGGCGGGGACACCCGCCGTGGCCCGCGCGGGGATCGCGCCAAGGGTGAGCTGGGGCGGGGTGGCGTCGAAGCCGCTGATCCTCGCTCGCGCCGTGGCGCCGGAGCCGGCCGCGAAACCCGCCAGGCCGTCGCCGGCATCGTCGATGGCGGCCGACGGGGCGCCCGCGGCACTGCCGAGCGTGACCGGCGGCCCGAACGCGCCGCGGGGCGCTCTGAACGTCCCGACCACCGAACCGTCCGGCCGCGGGAACGCGTCGAGCCCATAGCCGCTCTCGCTCAGTGCGAGCACGCCTCGGGCGGAGGTTGCGGACTGGCCGACCACCTGGGCGGGCGTGACCGGAGTGCCGCTCGGGTTGAAGCCGCGGACGTGCTGGTCGCTCTGCAGCACCGCCGGCGTGCTCCAGGAGACGAGCGCCGAGCCTCCTCCCGCCGCGACGTCCGGAGCAGTGATGGATACGCCGGTGGCCACGGCCGCGGCCGCCGGTTGAACCGATGTCCCAGCGCCCACGAGCAGGTTCAGCGCGAACGTGTCGGTGGGCAGGCTGAGCGGACAGCTGAGCGTGCGCACAGCCTCGAGGGCGACGGCAAACGGGTCGCCGGCGGCGTCGATCGCCACCCGGAGGTCGCTGGTGGTGCTGCGGGTCACCGGATTCAGCGACACGCCGCAGTTCGGAGCCGTGTCCGGAATCGGGGTGCTGGCCGGCCTCCAGCCGCCCGGCAGGCGCCGCGCGAAGGTCGCCCCGGAGCAGTCGAACCCGGCGATCACATCCCCGTTCGGGGCTTCTGCGAGTTGGTTGAACGCCCCCGAGCAGTTCGACGCCAGCGTCTGACCGGCCGCCGGCACGGTCCCGCCGACCGGCCAGGTCCGTGCCACCTGTGCTCCGCTCTGGTCACCGACGAGGGTCACCAGCCCGGTCGCGTCGAGGCGACGGCCGGGCCGGCCAGTCCGGCGAGCTTCTGTGGTGCACCGAACGCCTGCTGCGGCACCTCGCGGGTCGCGACCCATGTGTCCCGCGCGGAGCCGGCGTCGTCCTCCCACGCCACCGCGGCATCGCCGGCCGCGTCCGCCGCCACGGAGACAACCGGGCGCGCTGTCACCGCACCGGCATCGAAAAGCTGCGGCGCCGACCACGGACCGCCCGGCGGCCGCACCGAGACGCGGATGGCCGACACGGAGCCCGCCTCGCTCTCCACCCAGGCCGCAACAGCAAAGCCGTTGGGCGCCATCGCCGTTCGCACCCCGGAGGCGGCGCCCGTCCCCGGAAGGGTCTGCGCAGGGAGGAATGCCGCCGCGCCATGGGCCTCCGACGTGCGCACACCGAGCGTCAGCGCCAGTGATGCGAGCACCAGCAGGCCCAGGCGCCGGCGCGGAAGGGTTGAGCGTGGTCGGCTCATGTGACGACCTGCAAGCTCTGCGGACGGCGCGGCGCCGCCCGTTTCTGAAGCGCCACCTCGAGCACGTCGCCGATCTCCGAGACGAACCGGAACTCGAGGTGCTTGAGCAGGTGAGTGGGAATCTCGTCGACATCCTGCTCGTTCCGGGCCGGGGCGATCACGGTTCGAATGCCACCCCGCTGGGCGGCCAGCGCCTTCTCCTTGAGGCCGCCGATCGGCAGGACCTGCCCGGTCAGCGTGATCTCGCCGGTCATCGCCACGTCGCTGCGCACGGGGCGCCCGGACAGCAGCGAGGCGAGCGCGGTCGCCATCGCGATCCCAGCGCTCGGCCCGTCCTTGGGGATCGCGCCGGCGGGGACGTGGATGTGGATGTCGTGTTCGGCGAACCAGTCGTCGTCGAGGTCAGGGAGCACCTCGGGGGCGTTGCTGCGGATGTAGGACAGCGCGGCCTGGGCTGACTCCTTCATCACGTCGCCAAGCTGGCCGGTGATCGTCAGCCGCCCCTTGCCCGGCATCGCGGTCGCCTCGATGAACAGCACGTCGCCTCCGACCGGGGTCCAGGCCAGCCCGGTGGCCACGCCGGGGCGCGAGGTCCGGCGGCGCGATTCGGAGTAGAAGCGCCGCTTGCCGAGCAGCTCGCGCACACGCGGCTCCGAGACCATCACCTTGCGCGTGGTTCCCTCGGCCACCTGGCGGGCGACCTTGCGGCACACCCCGCCGATCTCCCGCTCGAGTTGCCGCACCCCCGCCTCGCGCGTGTAGTCGGAGATGATGGCGCGGAGCGCCTGGTCGCTGAAGGCGATCCGGGCCCGCGAGAGCCCGTTGCGTTCGATCTGCCTGGGAACGAGGTAGCGCTTGGCGATCTCCAGCTTCTCATCCTGGCTGTAGCCCGCGAGCTGGATCACCTCCATCCGGTCGCGCAGCGGACCCGGAATCGTCTCGAGCGTGTTTGCCGTGGTCACGAACATGACGCTTGACAGCGAGAATGCCAGGTCCAGGTAGTGATCGCGGAAGGTACCGTTCTGCTCGGGATCGAGCACTTCCAGCATCGCGCTCGACGGATCGCCGCGGAAGTCGGAGCCCAGCTTGTCGATCTCGTCGATCATCAGCAGCGGATTGTTGGCGCCGGCATCCCGCATCGCGCGGATGATCGTTCCGGGCATCGCGCCGATGTAGGTGCGCCGGTGCCCTCGGATCTCGGCTTCGTCGCGCACACCCCCGACGCTGATCCGCTCGAAGCTCCGCTCGAGCGCACGGGCGATCGAGCGCCCGAGTGAGGTCTTGCCCACCCCTGGCGGCCCCACCAGGCACAGGATCGAGCCGCGGGCGTCGGGCTTCAACGACCGCACGGCGAGGAACTCAAGGATCCGGTCCTTGACCTGCTCGATGTCGTAGTGGTCCTCGTCGAGAACTTTGCGCGCGTGCTTGAGGTCCAGGTTGTCCTCGGTGGCCTTGTCCCAAGGGAGCGCGGCAATCCACTCGAGGTAGCCGCGCACGACTCCGTGCTCGGCCATCGCCGGCTGTAGGCGCTCGAGCCGGCTGAGCTCCCGGTCGGCCTGCTTGCGGACCTCCTCGGGAAGCTGGATGGCCGCGAGCTGGGCGCGCAGCTCGCTCACCTCCGCCTGGACCTCGTCGGATTCGCCGAGCTCCTCCTGGATCGCCTTGAGCTGCTGGCGCAGGAAATACTCCCGCTGGCCCTTCTCGAGCTCCGACTGGACCTGCGACTGAATCTTGGATCCGATCGCCACGACCTCGAGCTCGCGGGCCAGGATCTCCGACAGCCGGCGCAGCCGCTTGGCCACGTCGAGCTCCTCGAGCAGCGCCTGCTTCTCGTCTGTCTTGAGGCGCAGTGCGCCGGCGATCAGATGCGTGAGAACGCTCGGATCCTCGACGTTGGCGACCATGATCTGCAGCTCCTCCGGCAGATACGGAACCTCGGCGACGATGTCGGTGAAGGTCTGCTGGACGTTGCGCATCAGCGCGACCAGCTCCGTTGACTGCTGCACCACGTCGGGGGCCTCGGCAATCTCGGCCACCAGATACGGCTCGGTGGAGAGCCAGCTGACGATGCGGACGCGCTGGCCGCCCTGGACAAGAACCCGCAGCGTCCCGTCGGGGACGCGGATCATCCGCGCCACCACGCCGATCACGCCCACGTCGTAGAGGTCTTCCGGGCCGGGATTCTCCTCCTCGCCCCGACGGCTGGACACCATCACGATCGAGCGGTCGCCCCGGAGGACGTCGTTGACCAACTCGATGCTCCGTTGCTGTCCCACGTTGAGCGGGATCAACATGTCCGGGAAGGTGACAGTGTCGCGCAGCGGCAGCACGCCGACCCGGTCGGGCAGCTCGCGTACGCCGTCGACCGCGATGTCCCGCGGCCCGCCGTCGGGCGTGCCCACCTCGATCATGCTTCGCGCTCGATCGGCACCGACCGGGCGCGGGCATCGGCCTGGACGAGCGGCAGCTCGATCCGCAGGATCCCGTCCTCGTAGCGCGCCTTTGCCGCGTCGGCCTCGACGTCAGCGCCGAGCTCGACGATGCGGCGGAAGCTGCCACGTTCGATTTCGACCTGTTGGTAGACGTCGCTCTCGACGGTCGGCGGCGCGCGCCGGCCGGAGAGGATCAGCTGGCGGCCCTGGATCTCCAACTCGAGCTCATCGATCACCACTCCGGCGAGCTCCGCGGTGACTATCGCCCGAGGCGGATCAGCGGTGTAGGCCACGTCCACGGCCGGAGAAAACCCGAGCCTCCGCCGAGACAACCCGGTGCGCTCCAGCACGTCGCCGAACAGCTCGTCCATGTCCCTTCGCATCTGGTCGAAGTTCGCGAACAGGTCTCGCTCTGGCATCACGGAAAGGGTAACCGCGAGCGCCGGGACGATGGTTGATCCGGTCCGGCGAGACGCGCGTAGATCAGAGCGACCGGTTCTACCGGCCAGCGTGGGGGTTGCCCGCCGTCCGTCCCAGCGTCCCCTCCGGGGGCGGGCAGCGCGGCAGCGCTGGTGCACCATCCGGCGCTAGAAGTCGTAGACGGCTCCCTCGTGGGCCATCTCGACGGGCTTCCCGTAGCTCGCGCTGGCGGTCGCCTGCGCCCACTCGGCATCGAGCTCGTCGGAGAAGTGGGTGAGGACGACGCGGCGCGCGCGGGCGCGGCGGGCGTGATCGCCGGCCTCTTCGGGCGTCAGGTGACCGCGGATCCCGGTGCGCTCGGGGCGCGGCAGCGTCGCCTCGATCAGCAGGATGTCGGTATCGGCGGCGAACGCGACCAGCTCGTCGTTGGGGCTGCAGTCGGCGCTGAAGGTCAGCCGCCCGGACTCGCAGGACAGCTCGATGGCGTACGTCGGGACGTAGTGCGGAACCTCGCAGAAGCGCACGGTGAGCGGGCCCACCACGAGTTCGTCCGGGGCGTCGTACTCACGCAGGCTGAAGGCGTGGTCGATCAGGTCGTCGTTCCCCCAGCAGCCGACGATCTGTCGAAACACCTCGCCCGCGCCGACGGGCGCGTACAGGGACGGCCGGGCGGGATGGCTCGTGCCGGGCCAACCGCCGACGGCGACCGGCTGCTGGCGCGGCGCGTAGGTGAGGGCATACGAGAACGGGATCAAGTCGAGGAAATGGTCGGCATGCAGGTGGCTTACCAGGACCGCGCTGATGTCGACGTAGTCGCAGATTCCGCGCAGCTTGGAGAACACGCCGTTGCCGCAGTCCAACAGCAGCATGAATCCGTCCTCTTGGACCAGGTACCCACTACAGGCTCCGCCGGCGTCCTGCCATGACGGTGACTTGCCCAGCACGGTGATCTGCAACACCGATCCTCTCTCGTGACTCTGCCACTCTAACCGGGTGACCGTGGCGCACGCGCAAATGCCGTTGCTGCTCGCGGCGAACACGCACCGCTTCGACGTCGCGTTGTTGGTGCTTGGCGCGCTGCTCGTCCTCGGGGCGCTGACCTCCGGCGTCGCACGACGGAGCTTCCTTTCGCTGACCTCCGTGTTCGTGCTGATCGGCTTCGCGCTCGGTCCCGGGGTCACCGGCGCGCTCCACTTCCAAGCCCGGTCGTCGTTCGTCGGCGACCTCGCGACGGTGGCGCTGATCGTGATCCTGTTTCGCGACGGCCTCGAGGTCGAGCGGGAGATGCTGGTCACCCACTGGCATCTCCCGTTGCGCAAGCTCGTGCTGGCGATGCCTCTGACCGCGGTGATCGTCGCCGTGTTCACGCGGCTGCTGACCAACCTCACCTGGACCGAGTGCTTCCTCCTCGGGGCGCTGCTCTCACCCACCGATCCGGTGCTGTCCTCGAGCGTTGTCACCAACCCCCGGGTGCCGCGACTGGTGCGCCACTCGCTGAACCTGGAGTCGGGGCTCAACGACGGGCTGGCGCTTCCCGCCGTGCTCGCGCTGGCCGCGGCGCTGAGCACGCAGGGTGGCCACTTCGTCTGGTGGCGCTTCGTGCTCGAGGACGTGGCGATCGGGCTGGCCACCGGGTTGGTGGTCGGCCTGGTGGCGTCGTGGCTGATGCCCCGCGACAGCGGGATCCAGTTCCACCAGAAGTCCCTCTACGCGCTCGGCACGGCGTTCGCCGCCTACGGGATCGCGGTCCTGCCCCCGCGCGGCAACGGGCTGATCGCCGTGTTCGTGGCGGCGATCACCCTCGGCATTCGCCGCGCGGACCTCCGCAGCGTGTTCGCCGAGCAGGCCGCGGACATCGTCGAGATCGTCAAGCTGGGGATCTTTGTCGTGTTCGGCTCGCTGCTCACCCTGCACGGCCTGTTCGGCGACGGCTGGGCGGCGATCGGGATCGTCGCCGCGACGCTGCTGGTGGCGCGACCGGTGGCCGTGTTCGTGGCCCTGACGAGAACCGGCACGGACGTCGCCACCAAGGGGTTCATGTCGTGGTTCGGGCCGAAAGGGGTGGCGACCATGACCTTCTCGCTGCTGGTCCTGAATGACCAGATCGCCTCAGGCAGCCGGATCTTCAACCTCGCGGCGCTGGCGGTGTTCTGCTCGATCGTCCTCCACGGACTCACCGACACCCCGGGCGCGCTCTGGATCGCTCGGCGTTCAGAGCGCGCGGGGCGCGCGCCGCCGCGCGAAGCCGGATAGTGCCCGGCTAGTGCTGCTCGGCGTCGTGGCGCCGGGCAGGATCCAGCACCCAGCCGATGATGATGGCCAGCAGCACGAAGGCGATGAATCCACCGATCAGCGGCCAGAACATGCCGGAAACATATCGAGCCTAGGCATGGAGCGCGACCTGCTCGCTGGCGGACGGGAACGCCCAGGCGACCTGGAGGCGCCGCTCCTGGCGGAAGACGAAGCGAAGCTGGCTGGGCGGCCGCAGGCCGTCGGGGTGAGCCGGGCGGAAGGTTGCGCACGGGCCGGCCTCGGACACCGCGCAGAGCCGGTTGGTGTGAAAAAAGCAGTTCTCGCAGCTCACCTTGGCTGCTACAGCGCGCCCATTTGGCATGCGTGACGGACCCCGTTCGTGTTCAGAAGCTCAACCGACGACAACCACCACTAAAGCGGAACTCACCCCCCTCGCGCAACGACGAAACCCGGAAATCGCAGGAATCTTCGTAACCACGTAAATACCTGGAAATAGCGGGAGTTATCAGGGGCCGGGCGAGAACCTGCCGCATTTTCCGTAGCTTTCGCCGGATGGCGGATGACTCCACCGGCCGGCGGCAGATGATCTCGCTGGCCGACTTCGAGGCGGTGGCCGAGCAGAAGCTCCCGGCGGGGCCGTACGGCTACTACGCCGGCGGCGCCGGCGACGAGATCACGCTGCGTGACAACGTCGCTGCGTGGAGCCGGCTCGCGATTGCACCGCGGATGCTCACCGGGGTGGGGCAGCGGGACCCGAGTGTCACAGTGCTCGGACAGCGGCGGCCCCATCCGCTGATCATCGCCCCGATGGCCTTCCAGCGGATGGCCCACCGAGATGGTGAGATCGCCACGGCCCAGGCGGCGGCCCGGACCCAGACCCCGATGTGCCTCTCGACCCTGGCCACGACCGGCCCCGACGCGCTCGCGGAGGCCGTCCCCGAATGCAGCCGCTGGTTTCAGCTCTACGTCCTCCGCGACCGTGGAGTGACTCGGGAGCTGGTGGCGCGGGCGGTCGAACACGGCTACGAGGCGTTGGTCGTCACCGTCGATCTGCCGATCATGGGCCTGCGCGAGCGGGATCTGCGCTCGGGCGTCAACGCGGCCGCCTCCTCAGTGGCCAGCGCGCACTCCGCCGGCGCGCAGGGCGCGATGACCCCGGCCGACTTTGCCGGGCTGATCGATCCGGACCTGAGATGGCGGGACGTCGAGCGGTTCGCCGCCGAGAGCTCGCTGCCGGTGCTGGTCAAGGGGATCCTGACGGCCGAGGACGCGCGGCTGGCGGCCGGCATCGGGGTGAGCGGCGTCGTCGTCTCCAATCACGGCGGCCGCCAGCTCGACACGGTCCTGTCCGGCGCCGACGCGCTGCCGGCGGTGCTCGACGCGGTCGGCGACCAGCTCGACGTGCTCGTGGACGGGGGGATCCGGCGCGGTACCGATGTGCTGAAGGCGCTGGCGCTGGGCGCCCGCGCGGTGATGATCGGGCGACCGGTGCTCTGGGGCCTCGCCGCCGACGGCGCCGCCGGCGCCGCGCAGGTGCTGGAGATCCTGCTCGCCGAGCTCGATTCCGCGCTCGCGCTGTCGGGCGCCGGGCGCGCGAGCGCTCTCGACCCGAGCTTCGTCACCGCCGCGCCCTGGGTAGCCAGAGGCCAGTGAACGTTCTTCTCACCGGCATCACCGGCTACATCGGCTCGAGCCTAGCCCCCCGTCTGCAGCGGGACGGCCACGAGGTCCGCGGCCTGTCGCGCCGTCCCCGTGATGACGGGAACGAGATCCCGATCCTCGCCAGCGACGCGGTCTCGGGCGCGGGGCTCGAGCAGGCACTCGAGGGCATCGACGTGGCCTACTTCCTGATCCATTCGATGGAGACCGCGGCGCAGTCCGACGGCGCATTCGGAGAGCGCGAGCGCGCGGCCGCGGAGAACTTCGCCGCCGCGGCCGTCGCGGCCGGGGTGCGGAGAATCGTCTACCTCGGCGGGTTGGTGCCGGAGGGCGGTCCCACCTCGCCGCACCTGAAGAGCCGTCTGGCCGTCGAGGAGACGCTGCTCTCCGCACTCCCGGACTCGGTCGCGTTCCGCGCCTCGATCGTGATCGGGGCGCGCTCGCGCGCGTTCCGGTTTCTGGTCAGGCTGGTCGAGCGGCTGCCGGTCCTGGCCGTGCCCGCCTGGCACGCCAACCGCACTCAGCCGATCGACGAGCGCGACATGGTGGAGCTGCTCGCGCGGGCGGCCACCAGCGACCAGGTCGGCGGACAGTCACTGGACGTCGGCGGTCCGGACGTCGTCTCCTACGGCGAGCTGATCGACACGATCCGGGATCACATGCTGGTCGACCGCCCCACCTTCAGCTTCAAGCGGCTGACCGCCACCCCGATCACCAGCCGGCTCGCCTCCGCCATCGCGGGCGAGGACCCCGAGCTGATCGGCCCATTGATGGAGAGCCTGGGCAGTGACCTCCTCTTGCGAGACGACCGCGCCGCGCAGCTGCTCGGGGTCCGCATGCACTCCCTGGATGCGGCAATCGATCGCGCGCTGCGGGACTGGGAGGCGGTCGAACGGCTCGCCGCCCGGTAGCCAACCAACCGTTACTGTCTACGCACCCATGAGTGGAGTCCACGCAGAGATCGAGATCGCGACCCCGGTGCAGCGGGTCTGGGAGACGATCATGAATCCCGATCGACTCAAGGATTGGGTGACGATCCACCGTTCCGTCGAGAACGTCTCCCAACCCCTGGAGCAGGGCTCGACCATGGACCAGGTATTGCACATGCGAGGCGTCTCGTTCAAGGTGCACTGGACGCTGGTTGACCTCAGCGCGCCGACAACGGCGCAGTGGGACGGCCGCGGCCCGGCCCGTTCGCGGGCGCGAATCCGTTACGAGTTGTCACCGCATGGGGACGATCGAACGTTGTTCAAGTACACAAACGAGTTCACTCCTCCCGGCGGGATGCTGGGGAACGTGGCCAGCAGAGTGATAGTCGGCGCGGCCTCCGAACGTGAGGCCAACGGTTCACTGAGCCGTTTGAAAGCGCTGCTCGAGCGCGACTGACCGAGCGCGCAGGTCCCCGCAGCCCCCTGCGCGCGCATTCGCCCTCAGGGCGAATTGACGCCGCCTGTGTATGGTTCACCTGTAAACCTTTTCGTAAATTCCGCTCAGGGAGAAGTCAGTGGCCGATTTTGTTGACACCACGGTTAAGGACATCGACAGCCGTTTGCGCGCGCTGAAGGAGGAGACCTCCAAGCTCGAGGCGGCCCGGGCCGCGCTGCTCGGGACGCGTCGCGGGCCCGGTCGCCCGCCAGGTTCAAATTCCAGCACGACGCGTCGCCGCAGTGGCCGCCGCCCCGGACGCCTGCGCGGGCGCCGCGGTGGCAACACCCGCGCCAACCAGGCATTGGAGCTGGTCCGCAGCCAGCCGGGGATCACCATCCCCCAAATTGCGGAGTCACTGAAGATCGAGCCGAACTACCTGTACCGCGTGATGCCCAAGCTCGTCGCGGACGGCCAGGTCAAGCGCGACGGCCAGGGCTGGCACTCGGCCTCCGAGTAAACAGGCAGAGGGCCGCGCCCTCGACGCGGCCCTCTCACCCTCGGCGCCGACCGGCGCCCGGCGTCAGATCAGGTTCAACTCACTGACCGCGTCGCGTTCTTCACCCAATTCCTTCACCGTCGCGTCGATTCGTGACTGTGAGAACTCGTTGATCTCCAGATCCTGAATGATTTCGTAAGTACCGCCGGAACAGGTGACTGGAAAACTGGAAATCAGTCCCTCCTGCACGCCGTAGGAGCTGTCGGAGGGGATCGCCATCGAAACCCAGTCCCCGGCCGGAGTCCCGAGTACCCAGTCGTGAACGTGGTCGACGGCCGCGTTGGCCGCCGATGCCGCGCTGGAGGCGCCCCGCGCCTCGATGATCGCCGCGCCGCGCTTCTGGACGGTGGGGATGAAATCGTTCTCGAGCCAGGACTGGTCGTCGACGACCTCGACGGCGCTGCTCCCGGCGACCTTCGCGTGGAACAGGTCCGGGTACTGGGTCGCCGAGTGGTTGCCCCAGATCGTCACGTTGGTGATGTCCTTGACCGCCGCGCCGGCCTTCTTGGCCAGCTGCGCGATGGCGCGATTGTGGTCAAGGCGAGTCATCGCGGTGAAGCGCTCACGCGGGATGTCCGGCGCGTTGCTCTGGGCGATCAGACAGTTCGTGTTGGCCGGGTTGCCGACGACGAGGATCTTCACGTCCGAGGCCGCGTGATCGTTCAGCGCCTTGCCCTGCGGCTTGAAGATCCCGCCGTTGGCCTCGAGCAGATCGCTGCGCTCCATGCCCTTCGAGCGCGGCCGCGCGCCGACGAGCAGGGCCACGTTCACGCCGTCGAACGCCTGATTGGCGTCGTCGAAAATGTCCACTCCGGCCAGGAGCGGGAAGGCGCAATCGTCGAGCTCCATCGCCGTGCCCTCTGCGGCCTTGACCGCATCGGGGATCTCCAGCAGCGACAGGTGAACGGGCGTATCAGGGCCGAGCAGCTGGCCGCTGGCGATGCGAAACAGAAGGGCGTAGCCGATCTGACCGGCCGCGCCGGTGACCGCCACTCGTACAGGGGAATCGCTCACGGGTCGTTCATCTCCTCGGATCAGGGGGTGGTGTCAGTTCGACTGTATAACCGACCCGCGCTCTCGCGTCGGGCTCGGTGGTCGGTCGCAATGTGTGCCGTCCGGTGATTGGGGTGCGCGTAGCGCGAGGTCCGGGGGCCGTCGGGCAAGGACGCAGATGCGAAGGCGTGGCCCTGCCACGTCGAGTATCGAGGACGCCGTCCGGCGGTCATCCGGGCCCGCGATACGTGTGCCCTAAATTGCCGGACGGTGCACTAGGGTGCAGTGGCCATGAGGATCGTCTACACCCAGACCGACGAGGCGCCCGCGCTGGCGACCTTGTCGTTGCTGCCGATCGTGCGGGCCTTCGCGGCGGCGGCCGACATCGAGGTCGAGAGCCGGGACATCTCGCTGGCCGACCGGATCCTCGCGCAATTTCCCGAGCGCCTCAGCGAGGAGCAGCGGGTCCCGGACGCGCTGGCCGAGCTCGGAGAACTGGCCAAGACACCCGAGGCGAACATCGTCAAGCTGCCGAACATCAGCGCCTCGGTCCCCCAGCTCAAGCGAGCCATAGCGGAGCTCCAGCAGCACGGCTACGAGATCCCCGACTACCCGGAGGACCCGTCCGACGACGAGCAGCGCGAGATCCGCGGGCGCTACGACAAGGTCAAGGGCAGCGCGGTCAACCCGGTGCTGCGCCAGGGCAACTCCGACCGTCGCGCGCCCGCGTCGGTCAAGCAGTACGCGCGCAAGCACCCGCACTCGATGGGCGCGTGGTCGACCGATTCCCGCTCCCACGTGTCAACGATGAGCGACGGTGACTTCAGATCGTCGGAGCTGTCGGTGACGGTGCAGCACCCGGGCGCGTTGCGGATCGAACACGTGGCGCCGGACGGGTCGGTGACGGTGCTCAAGGATCGGGTCGACGTGCTCGACGGCGAGGTGATCGACGGCGCCGTGATGCGCCGCGCTGCGCTGCAGAGCTTCCTGTCCGAGCAGATCGCGCAGGCCCGCGAGCAGGGCGTCCTGTTCTCGGTGCACCTCAAGGCGACGATGATGAAGGTGTCCGATCCGATCATCTTCGGTCACGCCGTCCGCGCCTACTTCTCCAAACTGTTCACCGCGCACGGTGGCGCGCTGGCCAGCGCCGGGATCAACCCGAACGACGGCATCGCCGCGCTGCTCGGCGCGCTCGACCGCGTGCCCGAGGATGAACGTGCCGAGATCCGGGCGGCGATCGAGGCGGCCTACGTGGACGGGGCGCCGCTGGCGATGGTCGACTCCAGCAAGGGCATCACCAACCTGCACGTGCCCAGCGACGTGATCGTCGACGCGTCCATGCCGGCCGCGATTCGCTCCTCGGGTCAGATGTGGAACGCCCAGGGAGAGCTGCAGGACACGAAGTTCGTGATTCCCGATCACTCGTATGCGCCGCTGTACGCCGCCGCGCTCGACCACTGCCGTGAGCACGGGGCGTTTGATCCGGCCACGATGGGGACGACCCCGAACGTGGGGCTGATGGCGCAGGCGGCCGAGGAATACGGATCTCACGACAAGACGTTCGAGATGGCCGGCCCGGGCAGGGTGAGGGTGGTGGACGAGACCGGCCAGACGCTGCTCGAGCACGAGGTCGACACCGGCGACATCTGGCGGTGCTGCCAGTGCAAGCACGCCGCGATCGAGGACTGGGTCCGGCTCGCCGTCAAACGCGCCCGTGAGTCAGCCACGCCGGCCGTGTTCTGGCTCGACGAGAGCCGCGCGCACGATGCTCAGGTGCTGGAGAAGGTTCGCTCGGCGCTGGCCGAGCTTGATCTCGACAGGGTGCAGATCGAGATCCTCGACGTCGGCGCGGCGGCACGGCTCACGCTCGAGCGGGCGCGGCGGGGCGAGGACACGATCTCGGTGACCGGCAACGTGCTGCGGGACTACCTGACTGACCTGTTCCCGATCCTCGAGCTCGGCACGAGCGCGAAGATGCTCTCGATCGTGCCGTTGATGAACGGCGGCGGCCTGTTCGAAACCGGAGCCGGGGGCTCGGCGCCCAAGCACGTGCAGCAGTTCGTGGACGAGAACCATCTGCGCTGGGATTCGCTCGGCGAATTTCTCGCGCTCGCCCCCTCCCTGGAGCTGCTCGCGCAGACCGACGACAAGCCTCGGGCGAAGCTGCTGGCGGACACGCTGGATCGCGCCACCGGCCGCATGCTCGAGGAGGATCGCTCACCTTCGCGCAAGACGGGCGAGCTCGACAACCGCGGCAGCCACTTCTACCTCGCGCTCTATTGGGCGCAGGAGCTGGCGCGCCAGAGCGAGGACGACGAGCTCGCACAACGCGTGCAGCCGCTGGCGGAACGACTCGAGCGCGACGAGCGGCAGATCCTGGAGGAGCTCAGTGCCGTACAGGGCTCGCCGGTCGAGCTCGGCGGCTATTTCCGGCCCGACCCCGAGCGCGCCGCCGCCGCGATGCGGCCGAGCGCGACGCTCAACGAAGCACTCGACGAGACGCTCGCAGCGCTATAGCTGCAGGTGGTACACGTCGCCGAGCTTTGCCTTGAGATAGCGCACGTAGGGGCCGACCGAGATCGGCGCCCCAACGACGCGCTGTAGCAGCTCGGTCGTCTGATACTTCGCTCCGTGGCGGTGCACGCGGTCGCGCAGCCACTCCCGTAGCGGCATCAGCTCCCCGGCGGCGATCGAGTCCTCGAGGCCAGGCAGGTCCTCGTGGACGCGTTCCCACAGCTGGCCGGCGATCAGATTTCCGAGGGCGTAGGTGGGGAAGTAGCCGATCAGCCCGCAGGACCAGTGAACGTCCTGGAGCACTCCGTGCGCATCGTCGGGCACCTCGAGGCCGAGGTAGTCGCGGAAACGCGTGTTCCAGGCCTCCGGCAGGTCGGCCACCGACAACCGGCCCTCGATCAGCTCCTGCTCGAGCTCGAAGCGCAGGACGATGTGGAGGGCATAGGTCGCCTCATCGGCCTCCACACGGATGTAGGAGGGCCTCGTCCGGTTGACCGCGCGATACAGCGCGTCCGGGTCAAGATCGCTGAGCGAGCCGCCGAACAGCTCGGAGAGGCGCGGTGCCAGCACCCCGGAGAACGCGCGGCCGCGGCCGACCATGTTCTCCCACATCCGGCTCTGGGACTCGTGCATGCCGAGCGATTCGCCGTGGCCCACCGGGGTGCGCCGCAGCTCGTCGGCGATCCCGTCCTCGTAGAGACCGTGCCCGCATTCGTGCATCGCGCCGTACAGGGCGGCGGGAAAGTACATCGGCTCCCACCGGGTGGTGATCCGCACGTCCCCGGCGCCGAACCCGGCGGCGAACGGGTGCACCGCATCGTCGAGCCGCCACCCTTCGTGATTGAAGCCCATCAAAGAGATCACACCGTCCACGAATGTGCGCTGTTTGTCGACCGGGAAGCTTCCGTGCAGACAACTGTCGTCGACGGCGTCGGGATGCTCGCTCAAGGTCGCGATCACGGGCAGCAGCTCCTGCTTGAGCTCGTCGAACAGGACCGCCACCTCGGTGCTCTTGGCGCCGGGCTCGTAGTCGTCCAGGAGCACGTCGTAGGCGCAGTCGAAGCCGTCGAAGCAGTCGACGTACTGGCGGGCCAACTCGAGGTTGCGCGTCAGGTACGGCGCGAACAGGCTGAAGTCGCTCTGCTCACGCGCGGTCACCCATGCCTCCTGGCCGACCGACGCGGCCCGCGCAAGGTCCGCGGCGAGCGCTCCGGGCACCCGCCGTGCCTTGTCCCAATGCCGGCGCGTGACGCGCACGAGCGATCCGTCGTCGGAGTCCGGCGAGCCGTCGCCCAACTCGGCTTCGGCCGCGTCGAGCAGCCGGCCCGTCTCCGGGCCCACGAACATCTCGTGGGTGATGCGCTCGAGCGTGGCGAGCGACTCCGCCCGGGTGGGACCGCCGCGGGGCGGCATCATCGTCTGTTGATCCCAGCCGAGCAGGCCTGATGCGTAACGCAGGTCCTCCAGCTCGCCAAGGTGCACTCGCAGCTCTCGCAGATGGTCAGTCACAGACGCACTCCAGTTTCGAAGCAAATGAGACGCGGCGGGTCACCGTAGCGCCTGTGCGACCATTGCTGCATGTTCCGCCGTCCTGGCTCGATCAAGCTGATGGACGTACTCGGGATCCGGATCGGCGTGGACCCTGGTTGGTTCCTGATGCTGTTCCTGGTGATCCTCTGGCTGTCACCGTCGTTCCGCGGGACGTTGCACGGCTCGGATGGACAGGCGTACCTGACGACCGTGGTAAGCGCGCTGCTGTTCTTCGGCTCGCTGATCGTCCACGAGCTCGGCCACGCGCTGATGGCCAGACGGCAGGGCATCGAGGTCAAGAGCATCCAGCTGTTCCTGTTCGGCGGCCTGACCCAGATGGGCCGCGACACCCGCTCGCCCGGAGAGGAGTTCAAGGTCGCGGTCGCGGGGCCGCTGGCCACCCTGGCCATGGTGGTGGTGTTCCTGGTCGTCGACCTGGCCATCGTCGGACCCCACCGCCTGTGGCATGCGTTCCTGCTCGACGGCCAGGTCACGGTCACTCCGGTGCTGCTCGCCCTGAGCTGGCTGCTGCTGATGAACCTGGTCGTGCTGCTGTTCAACCTGGTTCCCGCCTTCCCGCTCGACGGCGGCCGGATCGCCCGGGCGATCGTGTGGCGCCTCACCAACGACAAACGGCGCGGCACGCGCGCGGCCGCGCAGCTCGGCCAGGGCTTCGCCGTGATCCTCGCCGGCGTCGGTATCTGGCTGGCGCTGTCCGGCGGCGGTGCGTTCAGCGGGATCTGGCTGATCCTGCTGGGGTTCCTGCTCGGCCAGTCCGCGCGCGGGGCACTGGTCCAGACCGCCCTCACCGAGCGAATCGAGGGCGTGCGGGTGGCCGACATCATGGACCGCCAGCCCGTGGCGATCCCGTCCCAGACCCCGGTCGCCCAGGCCCTGGAGGAGTATTTCCTGCGCTATGGCTGGTCCTGGTTTCCGGTGATCGATGAGGAGGGGCGCTTCCTCGGGATCGCCCGGCAGGAGGTGATGCAGGCCGCCGTCGACCGCGGCGAGGGCTGGCTCACCGCCAGCGCCGGCCTCGCCGGCGGAGAGAGCGCCGGCTGGCACGTCGACGAGGATCGGCCCCTGACCGAGGTGCTGGCCTCGGAATCGCTGGGGCGGATCGGGGCGCTGATGGCGGTCGACGCGGAGGGCGTGCTGCGCGGTGTGGTGACGGTGGAGCAGGTCCGGCGGGCGCTGCAGTCGGCGCTCGGTACGTCGGTGGTGTGAGGGGGCCTGGGCGGGGAGGGACCGTCAGCGAGCCCTGGGGGAGCCCGGGCGGCGCGGGCTGACGCGCGGGCCCGGCCTCAGAAGCGACCGTGGGGCGTCTGAGTACGCATACGGGGACTCAAATGCACCCACGTCAGAACGGTCGCTGGCACAGGCTGGCGCGGTGTTTCGAGGGCCAAAACTACGCATTGTCCGGCCGGCCGATTCCGCTGTGGACGATTAGTGACCTGAGAGCGCACCGCAGCCACACTGCGGTCGACCGCGATCGCGCAGTGGACGATTTTGTCCCCGCGGGCTGCCGGAGCGCCGCCCGGGGCTGAACCGCCGGACCCTCACGCCACCCATCGAATCCGACCCGCAACGCCGACCGAGGCTGGGCTAAATAGAATCGGTGCTCGTGCCCTCCCACGACGTTCTGATCATCGGTGCCGGCCTGGCTGGCCAGCGTGCCGCCCTGGCCGCCGCTCAGACCGGTGCGACCGTGGCGATCATCTCGAAGGTCCATCCCGTCCGCTCGCACTCGGTCGCCGCCGCCGGCGGCATCAACGCGGCGCTGAATCCCGAGGACTCCTGGGAGTCCCACGCGTTCGACACGGTCAAGGGCTCCGACTACCTCGGCGACCAGGACGCGATCGAGATCATGTGCCGCGAGGCACCGGACGAGATCCTGTGGCTCGAGCACGCCGGCGTCACCTTCTACCGCGACGAGACGGGCCACCTCGGGACGCGCGCGTTCGGGGGCGCCTCCGCGGCGCGGACCTACTACGTCGCTGACATCACCGGCCACGCGATCCTGCACGTCCTCTACGAGCAGCTGATGAAGCACTCGGAGACCGTCGACCGCTACGAGGAGTGGTTCACCACCGACCTGCTCCAGGACGACGACGGCCGCTGCGTCGGGGCGATCTGCCGCAACCTCCGCGACGGCCACCTGGAGGTGTTCAACGCCAAGGCGGTGATCCTCGCCTCCGGCGGAGCGGGTCAGGCCTACCGGCCGACGACCAACGGCCTGATCGTCACCGGCGACGGGATCGCCCAGGCCTACCGGATCGGCGCGCGGCTGATGGACATGGAGATGGTCCAGTACCACCCGACGACGCTGGCCGGCAACGGGCTGCTGATCACCGAGGGGGCCCGCGGCGAGGGCGCCTGGCTGCTCAACGCCGAGGGCGAGCGCTTCATGGAGAGGTACGCGCCGAACAAGGTCGAGCTGGCCTCGCGTGACGTCGTCTCCCGCGCCGAGCAGACCGAGATCAACGAGGGCCGCGGCTTTCCCGACGGCACCGTCGCGCTCGACGTCACCAAGGTCCCGCGCCGGCGCACGTTCGAGGCGCTGAGGGAAATCGTCAACATCGGCAAGGACTTCGCCGGAGTCGACATCACCCGGGAGCCGATCCACATCAAGCCGGGGCAGCACTACATCATGGGCGGGGTCAAGACCGACGTCGACGGCCAGACCACGATCCCCGGGCTCTATGCGGCCGGCGAGGTGGCCTGCGTGTCGGTGCACGGCGGCAACCGGCTCGGCGCCAACTCGCTGCTCGACACGCTGATCTTCGGCCGCCGCTCGGGCGAGCACGCCGCCAAGCGGGCCGTGCACCAGACGATTCCGAGCACCCCGACGGCGCGCATCACGGACACCGAGAAGCACATCGCCGACATCATCGGTCGTGATTCCGGCGGTCGCCGCGTGGCCTCGGTCAAGGCGGAGCTCGGCGACGCGATGAACAACCACGTGGCGGTGTTCCGAGACGCCGAGGGTCTCGCCAAGGCGTTTGAGATCGTGCGCCGGCTCAAGGAGGAGGCGACCAAGGCCACGGTCGACGACCGGGGCAAGATCTTCAACCAGGACGTGCTCGGCGCGATCGAGCTCGGATACATGCTCGATGTTGCCGAGGCCATCGTCGTGGCAGCACAGGAGCGCAAGGAGTCAAGAGGGGCTCAATTCCGCACCGATTTCCCAGAGCGAAATGACGGCGAGTGGCTCAAGCACGTGGACATCACGATGAACGGCGCCGACGTGCCCAAGGTCAGCTACTCCCCCGTCACGATCACTCGCTGGGAGCCCCAGGAAAGGACCTACTAGCCGCATGCCTGAATACACCTTGAGGATCCGCCGATTCGATCCGCAGTCGGGCGAGGCCGCCTATTGGGATGAGCACACGGTCGACATGCCGGAGACCCAGTCGGTGCTCGACGCGCTGCTGAAGGTTCGTGACGACGTCGACGGCTCGGTGGGTATCCGCTGCTCCTGCCAGCAGGCGATCTGCGGATCCTGCGGCGTGCGGATGAACGGCAAGCCCGGGCTGGCGTGTAACACGCACCTCGGCGAAGCCGCCGACCGCGGCCACGGCACGGGCTGGAACCCGCCCGAGGAGGGCCAGCGAAAGACGATCATCGACGTCGAGCCGATGGGCAACATGCCGGTGATCCGTGACCTGATCGTCGACATGGACGCCGTCCACTGGAAGAAGATCCAGCGGGTCACCCCGTGGCTGATCAACAAGGAGCCCGTCCCCGAGCGCGAGTACATCGTGCCGCACGAGAACATGGTCGATGTCACGCAGACAATGGCGTGCATCCAGTGCGGCGCCTGCGTCTCCGACTGCCTGTCGATGGAGATCGACCCGCTGTTCGCCGGGCCGGCGGCGCTGGCCAAGGCCTACCGGTTCGTGGGTGATCCGCGTGACGCCGAGCACACCGAGCGGCTGACCGACCTCGCCGAAGACGAACACGGAATCTACGACTGCACCCACTGCTTCAACTGCATCGACGCGTGCCCCAAGGGCGTCGATCCGATGAGCCAGATCATGCGCCTGCGCCGCAAGGCCGGCTCCGATGAGCAGATCGAGGATCGCAACAACGGCTACCGGCATGAGCACGCGTTCGTCCAGAACATCCGCAAGAACGGGCTGCTGCACGAGGCCGACCTGCTGCCCGACTCCTACGGCGGCAAGTTCCACCCCCGCGCCGTGCCGGAGCTGGTCGGCTCGCTGCCGATCGCGGCGAAGGCGCTGGCGCGCGGGAAGATGACCGTGAAGACGGCGCTCCTGCACCCGCACAAGTCCTCGAAGGAGGTCAAGCAGATCTTCGACGACATCGAGGGCCGTGAGGAGCGCATCGAGCTCAACCTGTACGTCACGGGCTACGAGGACGATCCCGAGGAGACCGAAGCGTCCGCGCACCCGCAATCGGAGGAAACGACATGAAGGTCGCCTACTGGCCCGGCTGCGTAAGCCGCGGCTTCACCCCGGAGCTGCACGGCTCGATGGCCAAGGTCGCGCCGCTGCTGGACATCGAGCTGATCGAGCTCGACCGCGCCAACTGCTGCGGTGCCGGCGTGATCGCCGAGCACAACCAGGAGCTCGCCGACACGCTCAACGCGCGCACGTTCGCGATGGCGCAGCAGACCGACGGCGAGTTGATGATGAACATCTGCTCGACCTGTCAGGGCGCGCAGTCGGAGTGTCAGGAACGCCTTGACGCCAACACCGAATATCGCGACCGGGTCAACGGCACGCTGGCCGCCGAAGGTCTGACCTACGAAAAAGATCCCGCCCACCCGCTGACGAACAAGAACTTCCTGTGGCTGCTGGTCGAGGAGATCGGACTCGATGCGCTGAAGGCGAAGGTCACCCGTCCGCTCACCGATCTGCGGGTCGGCCCGTTCTACGGCTGCTACATCGTCCGCCCGGTCAACCGGCTTGGAATCGACGACGAGCACCCCCGTGACCGCTACATGCACTGGGTGATCGACGCGCTGGGCGGCACCGTCGTCGACTACGCGGGCGTCTACAAGTGCTGCGGCTTTCCGGTCATCACGATGAACAAGCAGGTCTCGCTGGCCCAGGCGGGACGTCACCTCGGCGATGCCATCGACGCGGAGGCCGACTGCCTGGTCGTTCCCTGCCCCCTGTGCCACCTGAACCTCGACATGCAGCAGCCCGGAGCAGCCAAGGTCGTGGGGCGCGAGCTGGGGCTGCCGGTGCTTCACCTGCCGCAGCTCGTCGGGCTCGCCCTCGGGCTTTCCCCCAAGGAGCTCGGCATGGGCAAGCACATCATCAAGCCGACGTCGGTGATCGACTGGTCGACATCCGTGGTGGGCGCCCCAGCCGCGTGATCGCGGCGCTGCGACGAGTCTTCGGGGCGGGCTCCGCCGCGAGGCAGGACGCTGCCCGGGCTGAAGGTCCATCCGAAGGCGAGGGCTCGTCCTACCCGTCCGCTGACTCGGCGCAACGCATAGACGCGGCGCGGCGGCGGCTGAAGGCGTCGATCCCGCCCCCTGAGGACTAGGGCCGGGGATCGGCCGAGGTCCTGCCCGGGTCGACGCTCAAGCTGGCCGCGCTGATCCTGCCGCTCGGCCTTGACACGTTCGGTGTCGCGCTGGCGCTGGGAATCGCCGGGCTGCCGTCGGGACGTCGCACACAGATCGCGTTGCTGTTCGCCAGCTTCGAAGCAGCGATGCCGCTGATCGGGCTCGGACTGGGCGTGCCGCTGGGGGACGCCATCGGCCGCGCGGCCGACTTCATCGCGGCCGGGCTCGTCGCCGCACTCGGGGTCTATCTGCTGGTCGCCGAGAAAGACGACGAACGCCTGATTGGCCTGACGCGGCGCGGCCCGCTCGCGGCGATCGCGCTTGGCGTCAGCATCAGCCTGGACGAACTGGCGATCGGCTTCAGCGCGGGGCTGCTGCGGCTGCCGGTGCTGCCGATGGTGATCGCCATCGCCGTCCAGGCGTTCGCCGTCACCCAGATCGGGGTCCGGCTCGGTGACCGCGTCGGGCGTCGATGGCGCGAAGCGACAGAGCGGGTTGCCGGGACCGCACTGATCGCGCTCGGCGTCAGCCTGCTGACGGTAAGCCTGTCCAGCTAGCCGAGCGCTCTACAGATTTTCGGCAATTTGGTCGATAGATCGCATATGGCAGTTGCGCTTCAGCGCGGGTCGGCCCAGACGGTTGCGGGCAAGCACTTTTCGTGCTCGATGACCGCGGTCCTAATCGCCCGCGTGCACGCGTTCGGCGGGGCCGAGGCGGTGGCAGATGTGCTGAGGAAGGCGGGTAGTACGCGTTCCCCGGACTATCTGATCGACATCGTCAATTGGATCTCCTACGACGAAGCCGCGGCCCTGTGGCGCGCGGGCGCTTTGGTGACCCATCATCCACAGTTTGCGCGTGCGGTGGGCGAGGACGCCGCGCGGCGCCTCAACGGGTCGCCGATCGCAGCCCTGTTCCGCTCCCTGGGATCGCCCGAGGCCGTCTATCGCCAGATCGCGATGAGCGCGACGAAGTACAGCGTCGTGACCAGCTTCGAGACCGTGGACGTCGGACCCGGGTTCGCGGAGATCGTCGCCGTCCCCGAGGACGGCTTTCCCCGCGACGCCGGTCACTGCGCGTGGACATGCGGGCTGCTCACCCAACCGACTGTCCTGTTCGGGCTTCCGCCGGCCACAGTCGAGCACGAGGTCTGCGCGGCGCTGGGCGCCGCGGACTGCCGTTACCGAGTCACCTGGGCTCACGATCCTGCCGCGGCCGAGACGGCCGAGTCGGAGCGCAATCACGCTCTCGCCGAACAGATAGCGGCGATGAAAGAGCGTCTGAACAGCATGTTTCGGACGGCTGCCGACCTGATCGGCGCGGATGAGATCGCCGAGGTCCTGGCGCGGATAACCGAACGAGCCGCGGTGGAAATCCGCGCCCCCCGCTACCTGCTGGCGATCTGCGCGACTGAGCAGGGCGAGATGCTCAAGCACCACAAGGGCTTTGAGGAAGACGAAGTGGACGCTTACGCCGAGCGAATCCTTGACTCGCATCCTGCCGCGCTCCCCGACTCCTGGCTGGTCGTCCCGGTGCGCTCGAGCCGCCGTGACTACGGACGCCTGCTCGCGCTCTACGACGAGGGGCGCAGCTTCTTTCCTGAGGAGCGGGAGCTGCTCGAGGTCTACGCGCGTTACGCCGCCAGCGCACTGGACAGCTCGACGGCATTGATGGAAGCAAAGCGGCGCTACGGCCAATCGAGCGCGCTGCTGAAGCTCGCGCGGGCGCTCGCCGCCGCGGGCACCAGCGGCGAAGTCGCGCGGCGCCTGGCGGAGGCCGTGCCCGCGGTCGTCGATTGTGACCGGGTCGGCGTCTACCTGTGGGACGCGGCTCGCGGCGAGCTGGTCAAGCGAGCCGTTACATATCGGGGCGTGGACGCCACCGATGATTTCACCGGGGACCGGCGTCTCGCCCCCAGCCCAGGTGGACCGCTGGAGAAGCTGCTCAAGAACCCACGTCCCGAGCCGATCTTCGTCGACGCGGGATCCGGAGACCCGCTCCTGCGCGAGCTCGCGGCTTCGATCGGCGCCGTGGCCACGATCCTCGTACCGCTCGCCACCCCGGACCAGTTCCTCGGTCTGCTCGCCGTCTCGGTGATGGAACGGCCGGAACGGCTGAACCCGAGCCCTGATCTGCTCGACCGCCTTTCAGGCATCGTCGCGCAGGCGACGACGGCGCTCCAGAACGGGCGCCTGGTGGACGAGATCACCCATCAGGCGCTCCATGACGGGCTCACGGGCCTGGCCAACCGCTTGCAGTTCACCGATCGTCTCCGCACCGCGATCCAGCACGCCCGCCAGCACGGAGAAGTGGTCACGCTGTTCTACCTGGACCTCGACTACTTCAAGCCGGTCAACGACGAGTTCGGCCACGACACCGGCGACCAGGTGCTGACCGCCGTCGGCGAACGTCTCACCTCGTGCACGCGCGCAGCGGATACCGTGGCCCGGCTTGGCGGGGACGAGTTCGCGGTGCTGGTGGGCCCCCGGACCACCGCGCGCGGCGTCGATCGCCTGGCCGAACGACTCGCCGGGGCGTTCCGTCGCCCGTTCCAGATCGCCGATCTCACGTTCAGCGTGGGCGCGAGCATTGGACAGGCCGCATTTCCCACCGACGCCGACAGCGGCGAGAGCCTGCTCCGCGCCGCGGACACGGCGATGTTCGACCGCAAGCGCGTCTCCCGCGAGGCCGCACCCGGGCCCGCCCGTCGCTGAAGTCCGGGCCAACCGCCAACGGTCTCGTCGCCGTGACCCCTCCAGACATACGAAAGGCGGAGCTTCCCTACAAGCTCCGCCCTTCGTATGGCCCTGCCCGTATGTACCCCCTGTGCGTCCCGCGGGAAATCAGTGGTGGTTACTTAAAGCTGCTCTTTCATGGTCACAGCTGCGCGGTGGGACTTCGTCCCCTGCCAGGGGGGATCTTGGGGGGAAAGGGCTGTCTAGTACGGGTGATGCGCGCCTCACCCTTTTAGCCCTGCCTGCCGATAAGTTCGCACGCGTCGCGGTAAGCGGCCGCCCTTCCGCCATGAATCAGCACCCTCCAGTCTCGGTAGCGATAGCCCGGTTCGAGGACATCGTCGCGCGTGGCCTGCGCGCATTGATCGACGAGGACACCAGCCTGCAACTCGTGGCGGCGGACGTGCCCCACGAGTGCTTGGCCGAGGCACTTCGGAGTCACGCACCGCAGGTGGCGATCATCAATTTCGGCTCGCTGGTCGTCGCCTCTGAGGTCCGTGACCTGAACCTGGCGTTCCCGGCCACCCGGTTGGTCGTGCTGGCCAACCGCCCGACCGCCGCCGAGAGCCGGCAGATGCTGGCCTTCGGGGCCACGGCGTGTCTGGCCAAGAGCACGCAGGCGCGCGACGTTCTCCACGCCATCCACCTGGCATCGCGCGGGCTGTACGTGATGCCTCCGGCCACGATCGAGTACGGAGTGCTCGGCGGACCGGAGCTGCTCACCCCGCGCGAGGCCGACGTGCTCGAGCTGCTCCAGATCGGTCGCTCGAACGCCGAGATCGCCAATGACCTGCATGTCAGCGTGGAGACGGTTCGCACCCACGCGCGGCGGGTCTACCGCAAGCTGGGCGTCAGAACGCGGCGCGATCTACGCAGCCGGCACTGAGCCCGGTATCACCAGGCCTCACCCCAACGCTCGCCGAAGGTGAACTCCGACACCGGATTGCGACTCAGGCGACGCGGCCAGGGATCGGCGCGGTAGCCCACCGAGATGTGCCCCGCCAGGGCGATCCCCTCGGGGAGGGCAAGCAGCTCCCGCACCTGTTCTTCAGACGGGGCCAGCAGGGTCGTGAACGCCGCCCCGAGACCCTCGGCCCGAAGGCCGAGGAGGAGGTTCTGCACGAACGGGTAGACCGACGCCCCTCCGACGATGCTGGGCCGATCGAGCGATCTGTCGACGATGGCCAGCGCGTCGAGCTGTACGCAGATCACGAGATGAACCGGCACCTCGTCGAAGTTGTGAGCGAAGTCGTCGGCGTTACGGATCATCTTCACCCGCCCGGCCGGGAGTCCGGCGGCCGCGTCCGGATCGTCGAGCACGGCGCGCGCGCCTGTCTCCGCGGTGTAGGCCTCCCACGGCCCCTCGTAGAGCTCGCGCAGCCGGCGCCTGATCTCCCTGTCGGTCACGACGATCACCCGCCAGCCCTGGCGGTTGCCGCCACTGGGGGCGAACCGAGCGTTGTCCAGCACTCGCTCGAGCACCTCCCTGGGCACCGGCTGATCGGTGAACCGCCGCGTCGAAGGCGCGCAGCGCATCACCGAGTAGAGCTCCTCGGCGGACTGCTCAGGCAACTTCGGCCGCCTCCCGGCTTCCGATCAGCAGTTCGGCGATCTGGATCGCGTTGGTGGCTGCTCCCTTGTGCAGGTTGTCCCCGACGATCCACATGCTCAACGCGCGAGGATGCGAATCGTCGTCCCGGATCCTGCCCACGAACACCTCGTCGCGGCCGGCGGCCCGCAGCGGCGTCGGCACATCCTCGAGCAGGAGCCCGGGAGCGCGGCCGAGCAGCTCTCGCGCAGCTGCGGCCGAAAGCGGCTCGCGGGTCTGCACGTTGACGGCCACGGAGTGGCCCACGCGCACGGGGACGCGCGCGCACGTGACGGCCACGCCGATCGATTCGTCCTCGAGGATCTTGCGCGTCTCGAACATCATCTTGCGCTCTTCTTCGGTGTGGTCGTCGCCGTCGGCAAACGAGCCGGCGGCGCCGATGACGTTGAAGGCGATCGGCTCCGGATACACCTCGGGCGCCGGCATCTCCATACCGTGTAGGGAGGCGTGCGCCTGCGCATCGAGCTCGTCGATTGCCTTCTTCCCGGTGCCCGAGACCGACTGGTAGGTGGACACCACGAGACGCTCGATCCCCGCGGCGCGGTGAATCGGCCCCAGCGCCACCATCATCTGCATGGTCGTGCAGTTGGGGTTGGCGATCAGCCCGTGATAGCCCTCCAGCACGTGCGGGTTGACGTCCGAGACGACCAGCGGAATCTCCGGATCACGCCGGAAGGCCGAGGAATTGTCGATCACGGTGGCGCCGGCGGCGACGAAGCGCGGACCCCATTCGCGGGAGACGCTCGCCCCAGCGGAGAACAGCGCGATGTCGAAGCCCTGGATCGATTCCTCTGACAGCCCGACCACGGTGCGGCCGCCGAGCTCACGGCCGGCCGAGCGCGCGGAGGCGAAGGGGACGATCTCCGAGGCCGGGAACCCGCGACGGGCGAGCAGCTCGAGCATCGTCGTCCCCACGACTCCTGTGGCGCCAACGACAGCGACGCGGGGTTGCGAGCTCATCGGGCCTCCTGCCCGATCGGGCGCTCCTGGCGGATCCCGGAGGCGCCCAGGTCGAAGGCGCTGTGCAGCGCCTGCACCGCCTGCGGAACGTGGTCGGCGCGGATCACGCAGGAGATCTTGATCGGAGAGGTCGAGATCATCTCGATGTTGATGTCCTGCTCGGCCAGCGTCTCGAACACCTGCGCCGCCACGCCCGGATGGGAACGCATCCCCGCTCCGACGATTGACACCTTGCCGATCTCAGGATCGGTATCGACGCTCGAGATCCCGAGGTCGGTGAGGATCGGCTCGAGCGCGAGCTCGGCGGCTCGCAGGTCCTCGCTGGAGATCGTGAACGACACCTCCGCCTCGCGTCCCTCCCCGCGCGGCTCGTTCTGGATGATCGTGTCGACGTTGCAGCCAGCGTCAGCCAGCGCGCGGAAGATCGCGGCCGCAGCCCCCGGACGGTCCGGGACGCCCAGCAGGGTGATCCGCGCCTCCTCGGCGGAATGGGTGACTGCGGTGATGAGGGGATGTTCCATCGTCTCGTCTTCTCCTAGAACAACGGTACCGGGGCCGTCCTCGAAACTGGAGCGGCAGTGGATCCGCACGCCGTGCGTACGTGCGTACTCGACTGAGCGGAGCTGAAGCACCTTCGCCCCGGAGGCCGCCATCTCCAGCATCTCCTCGAAGCTCACGTACGCCAGCTTCCGTGCGTCCGGCACGATCCGCGGGTCGGCGGTGAACACTCCGGAGACATCGGTGTAGATCTCGCATACCTCCGCGTCGATGGCCGCGGCCAGCGCCACCGCCGTCGTGTCCGAGCCGCCCCGTCCGAGCGTGGTCACGTCGCGGCTGGTCGAGACGCCCTGGAACCCCGCCACCAGCACGATCAGATCGTCGGCCAGCGCTTCACGGATGCGGTCCGCGCGCACATCGAGGATCCTTGCCTTGGTATGAGACTCGTCGGTCACGATCCCCGCCTGAGATCCGGTCAACGAGATCGCGCGGTAGCCGAGATCGTTGATCGCCATCGCGCACAGCGCGCACGAGATCCGCTCCCCGGTTGACAGCAGCATGTCCATCTCACGGGGATCAGGCCGCGGCGACACCTCCTCGGCCATGGCGATCAGCTCGTCGGTGGTCTTGCCGCGGGCTGACAGCACTGCGACGACCCGTCGCCCCGCCTTGCGCTGGGCCACGATCCGGCTGGCGGCACGCTTGATCCGATCGGCGTCGGCGACCGAGGTACCCCCGAACTTCATCACGACCGTAGAGGTGGACACGGCGACGGAGGTTACGGGGTGAGCGCCCAACGCCGGGGCGACGGGCCGCCCCGACCCGAGACGATCCGACGGCGACGCCGGATCGCGGGGGCACTCGGCGGCTTGATCGTGCTCGCGCTCGGGTTCGGGCTCGCGCTGGCCGTGTTCGGCGGCTCGAGCCACCACTCCCCGCGGTTCGTCCCCGCCGGCCCGCCCGTGGCCTCGGTGATCACCCCGAGCACCCCGGCGACGCCCTTGCGCCGGGGGGCAGCGCCGGCCTTCACCCCGCTCCCGGCGGCGGTCTCACGCGCCGCCTCGCTCACCCTGGCACAGCAGGTCGCGCAGTTGTTCCTGGTCAGCGTGCCAGGGCACTCAGCCGCGGAGGCGGGCAAGCTCGGGTCGGCGGGGTGGGGCGGCTTCGTCCTCGGCCGAGACAACTTCGCCGGCGATCACGCGGTCGCCGCGCTGACCGGCGCGATCACCGCGGCGGCCCGAGCGGCGAACCTGGTTGCGCCGCTGATTGCCGCCACTCAGGAGGGCGGGCCGGACACCGCGTTCCCCGATCTGCCCCCGCAGGGGGAGGCGTCGATCGGAGCCACGGGGCCTGCGCAGCTGGCCGGCTCACAGGCGCAGCTCGCAGGCCAGCGGCTGCGGGCGCTCGGCGTCACGATGACGCTCGCGCCGCTGGCCGACGTCGACACCACCGCTGGCGCGCTGAGCGGCCGGCTGTTCAGCACCGACCCGGCCGCGGTCGCCAGTTTCACGGCAGCAGCCGTCTCCGGGTACGCCAGGGCCGGGGTGATCTCGGCCGTCGGGCACTTCCCCGGCTCCGGCGGCGCCTCAGCCGACCCTGACCAGATGACGGCCACCGTCGGAGGCTCACTGAACGAGCTCCGCAGCCGCGACCTGATCCCGTTCGCCGCCGTCGCCGCCACCGCCCCGGTGATGGTCATGTCCAACGCTGCCTATGTCGCGTTCGACGGGGTGACCCCCGCAAGCCTGCTTCCACAGGCCGTGAACCTGCTACGCCAGGGGCTCGGATATGCGGGCGTGGTGATGAGCGACGATCTCGATGCGACGATCCAGCCCACCAGCTCCGATCCGGGCACCGTCGCGGTCGAGGCGTTACGGGCGGGCGACGATCTGCTCTACATCACGGGGCCGCCGAGCGAGTCGCAGGCCGCCTACACCGCGGTGCTCATCGCGGCCCGTAGCAACAGCGCGGTGCGGATACTGGTCCACAACGCGCTGTTGCGGGTGCTGACGCTGAAGGCGCGCTACGGCTTGCTGGGGCAGTAGCCCTCAGACCGCACGGCGACCAGACAGCGCGCGGCCGAGGGTCAGCTCGTCGGCGTACTCGAGGTCGGCCCCCACGGGCAGGCCGCTGGCCAGCCGCGTGACCGACATCCCGGGAGTGATCTCCCGGAGGCCGGCCGCGATGTGCAGCGCTGTCGCCTCGCCGGTGGTCGTCGGGTTGGTGGCGATCACCACCTCGCGGATTTCGCCGCTGCGGATGCGCTCATACAGCTCGGCGATCTTGAGATCCTCGGGATCCACGCCGTCGATCGGCGACAGCGCCCCGCCGAGCACGTGGTAGCGGCCACCGAACTCGTGGGTGCGCTCAATCGAGATCACGTCCGAGGGCTCCTCGACCACGCAGATCAGCTCCGGGTCCCGCCGCTCGTCGGCGCAGATCCGGCAGCGGGGGCCGTCGGCCAGGTTGAAGCACACCTCGCACAGCCCGATCCGCTCCTTGACCTCCCGGATCGCGTCCGCGAGCGCCAGCGCGTCCCCCTCCTCGGCCCGGAGCAGGTGGAAGGCCAACCGCTGCGCGGTCCTCCCCCCCACCCCAGGCAGTTTGGAGAGCTCAGTGATCAGTCGTTGAACCGGTGGCGCGTACATGTGTGGGGGATCCGTCCGCTGCGATCAGACCTGCGGCGACGGGCTCACAGGCCCGGCAGGCCCAATCCCCCCAGCCCGCCGGCGATTCCGCCCAGCTTGGAGGACGCCAGCTCCTGAGCGGCTCGCACCGCCTCGTTGACGGCGGCCAGCACCATGTCCTGAAGCAGCTCGACATCGTCAGGGTCGACGGCCTGCGGGTCGATCTTGATCGACTTGACGTGGAGCTCGCCGGTCACCTCCACGGTCACCATCCCGCCGCCGGCGGAGGCCTCGACGACCTCGTCCTTGAGCGACTCCTGCGCCTCCATCATGTCCTGCTGCATCTTCTGAACCTGCTTGAGCATCTGCTGCATGTTGGGCTGCTGTGGCATCAGCTGTTCGCCTCGCGTTCGTCAGGGTCGTCGTCGTGAAGCTCTTCTGCGTCGAACTCCTCCAGGAAGCGTCGCACGAGCTCCTCTCCGGAGAGGGTCGGGGCGCCGGCGGATTCCTCCTGAAGCTCCTCGGGCTCCCGCAGCTCGTAGCGGAGCGCCAGCATCTGGCCGGTCACGGTACGGAAGGCATCCGCCGCCACGCGGCGATGATCGTCCTGTTCGGCCTTGCGCTTGAGAAACGCCGCGCCGGGCGGGAAGGCGAGCGTGAGCTCCCGATCGCTGCAGGCGACCGGACGAGCATCGGCCAGCAGCGCGGCCAGCATCGCGTTCTCGCCCCGCACGACGTCCACCACGACAGGCCAGAGATCGACGACGGTTTCCAGGGTCGGGGCGCCCTGCGGGGTGGGGTCAGCCTGCGGGGTCGGGGCGGCGCGCGGGACCGGGTCGGCCTGGGCGACGGCCGGCGCGGGGTCGGCTACCGCGGTCGCGCTCGCAGCGACGCGTCCCGCCGGCCGATGATCGCCGTTGGCGGCGGCGCGCGGCGGCTCGGAGCGGGGCGCGGGCTCGGTGGGCTCGGGGGGCGTTCGTTCGGGGGGCGGGCCCGGGCTCTCGACGGCACGAAGAGCACCGCCGCCGCCCTGCAGCGTCTTCTCCAGCCGCTCGATCCGTGACAGCAATGCGGTCGTCGACGGATCCACCTCCGGCGCTGCCGCCTTGATCAGCACGAGCTCCAGCTGAATCCGCGCCTGGGCGCCGTTCGTGGTCGCCTCGAGGGCGGAGCCGACGAGGTCGAGCAGGCGAACCGCGTCGGTCTCGGCCAGCGCCTGAGCCTGTTCGATGAGCCGCTGATCCCGCTCGGGCGTGACCTTCATCTCGACCGGCACCTCCCCGAGGACCTGCACCGCCAGCAGCTCTCGCCCGTGCGCCTCGAGATCACGCAGCACCTGGCCCGGATCGCGGCCGGACTCGGCGAGCCTGGCGGCCGCCCGCAGTGCGCCCGCAGGGTCACGGGCGACCGTCGCGTCGATGGCGGAGAACAGCTGCTCGGAGTCCGCGACCCCGAGCACCGCCAGCACGTCCGCGGGCAGAATGCGCTCGTCCCCGGCGTAGGTGAGGAGCTGCTCAAGTGTTCCCAGAGCGTCACGGAAGCTTCCCGTGGCGTGCCGGGCGATCAGCGCGAGGGCCGCACCGTCGATGTCGATCTGCTCCTGCTGCGAGACGCGTCCCAGCACCTTCGCCACCTGCTCGACCGATGGGCGGCCGAAGTCGAAGCGGTGGCAGCGGTCGACGACGGTGGGCAGCACCTTCTGCGCCTCGGTCGTCGCGAGCACGAAGATCGTCCGCGGCGGTGGCTCCTCCAACGTCTTCAGGAACGCGTTCCAGGCCTGCTGGGAGAGCATGTGCGCCTCGTCGAGGATGTAGATCTTGTGGCGTCCGGAGACCGGCGCGTAGGCCACCTTCTCCCGCAGATCACGGATGTCATCGACGGAGTTGTTCGACGCCGCGTCCATCTCGATCACGTCGAGCGACGTGGCGTTGTGGATCGAGGTGCACGATTCACAGACTCCGCATGGGGAGATTGTCGGTCCCTCAGAGCAGTTCAGGCAGGCGGCGAGGATCTTCGCCATGCTCGTCTTCCCGGTCCCGCGTGAGCCGACGAACAGGTAGGCGTGGTGGACCTTGCCCTGCTCCACGGCGTTGCTCAGCGTTCGCACCACGTGCTCCTGGCCGACTACGTCGGAGAACGTGCGCGGACGGTGGCGGCGGTAGAGCGAGGGACCGGAAGACACGGAAATCCGAGTCTAGTGGGAGGTGCGGCAGGGTCGAAAGATGGACCGTGCACCCTCTGTCGATGCTTATTCCCGAGGCGCAACCACCGCTTGTCGGCTCCGGTTCAGCGCTCCCGCTGCGCCTGGAGGTGACCGCTTAAGGCTGCTTCCTTCCGGACCTGACCTGGTTCACGGGTCTCCATCGCGGCGGGACCGAACCATCAACACCACAAACAGGGCGCTGACCTCGGGCCTTCAGCCCCTCGAGAGGGAATTCAGCCCCACTAGAGCGGATTGTGGGTACAGGGCACCGCTAGCACCCCGCCTAGCACGGTCCGTGGGTGATCCTAGTCGGTTTCCCGGGGCCGAGCTAGTGGCGCTTGATCCTGAACGCCCTCGTCACCTGCACGAGGAAGCGGCGCATGGCGTCGCCGGAGGGCGTCCAGGCCGTGGCCAGGTGATGATTCAGCGGGTCGCCCGAGGCATCGGAGAATCCGATCTCGATGTGGCCATGGCCGAGCGACGCGGCGTCGCCGGTATGACCCATGACCGCGATCGGCTGTCCCGCTCGCACGTGCTGGCCGACATGCACCAGACTGGCGGCGACGTGGCCGTAGTAGATGTACTGGCCGGCCAGCGGTCCCTTGGTGACGAGGACGACGGGGTAGTTCGGACCAAACCCGTTGGGGTCGCTCGCGACGGCGGTGACCACGCCCGGCGTGATCGAGTAGACGGCAGCGCCGTCAGGCGCGGTCTCGAGATCGAGACCATCGTCGATACGCCCGAACGTGCGCATGTAACGCGCGTCGAGAGGCAGCGCGTAGCCGATCTTGCCCCGGAGCTTCTTTGAAAGGCCGTGATCGGTGATCGTCTGACCGCGCCAGAGGACGGCGTCCACGTACCAGAGCGCATGGTTGTAGGCGAAGATCGCTCGGCGCAGGTGCTTCGGCGCGCCGTTGGCCGCCAGATACCGCGCGGCGCTGAAGATCGCGTCGCGGGGGTCGTACGGGTTCGGGATGCCGTGTCCGTCGGCGGCGACTCCGTACGCCATCCACGTTGCGGGCATGAACTGCATCCACCCCTCGGCGCCCGCCGTCGAGATGTTGAGGTTGCGCCCGTAGTCGGTCTCGATCGCGTTGATCGCGGCGAGTATCTGCCACGGAACGTGGTACCGCCTGCCCGCCGCCTTGTAGATCGGGATCAGGAAGCGGGGCGGCTGATCGACGTTGGCCACGACCGACCTGAAGTGAGCGATCTGAGCAGCGGTGAACGGGTCGAGATAGACGTTGGGACTCGACGTGCCAAGGACCGAGGTGGTGCTGAACGCCCCGGGCGCTTGGGTCTCGTCCCGGTCCTGGTTCGGATGCGAGACGACCGGCGGCGCGACTGCAGCGCCCCCCGTGTGATGTGCCCGGATCGCGGCCCGGTGCACGGACGCCGACGGCGTCTTTGCCTTGGCCTTTGAGTGAGCGGGCTTGTGCTTGTGCTTGTTCGCCGACTGCTTGTGCTTGTGCTTCTTCGCCGCGGGACGCAGCACGCACTTTGGCGTGGCGCCGGGACGTTGCGGTGCGCGGTGCTCCTCGAGGAGCAGCTTGCTCAGCAGGATGGTCGGCGCCTTGCATTGAAGCGTTGGTGTCTGCGACGTGGGAGCTCCTGCGGCCTTCGGCGGCTTCACCACGGTGAGGCTCTTGGC
>DATCPD010000283.1:0-18400 GCA_036564325.1 Solirubrobacteraceae bacterium
CCCGCGGGACCCCTCTCCCTTGACTGGCTGGCTAGCCAGCCAGTGGTAGACGCGCAGAGATACCTCACCAGCCTGCCGGGCGTCGGACGCAAGACCGCGGCCTGCGTGCTGCTGTTCGCACTCGGGATGCGCGACGTCCCCGTCGACACCCACGTTTCCCGCGTGGGCACGCGGCTCGGGCTGTTCCGCCCCGGGGCGCCGTTCGAGGAGCTCCACGACGAAATGCTGGCCCTGACCCCACCCGGCCAGGAGCTCGAGCTGCACATCAACCTCCTGCGGCACGGCCGGCGCACCTGCCACGCCCGCCGCCCGGCGTGTCCTGAATGCGTCCTGCGCCGCCTCTGCCCCAGCGCCAACAAGTTCGGATAGGCGCGCCGGACCGGGTACGACGACGAGAAACGCAACCAGGATTCCCGTTTCTCGTCGCCGCCCGTCCTTGGGGAGCGTTCTGCCAACCGCGTGGGCAGTCAAGGGCGAAGCCAGGGGCGCTCCGAGCACACTCGCGCAGGTAGGACTCACCTTTCGCCCCTGACTGCGATAGCCCGTGTGCTCGGAGTGCGCCTGCGCTACGCCCAACATCTGCTACGCTTGCGCTTAGATTTTTGCGAACGTAGAGGAGCAGAACCAAATGGGAAAAACGATCGGAATCGACCTCGGTACGACCAACAGCTGTATGGCCGTGCTGGAAGGCGGCGAGCCGACCGTGATCGAGAATGCCGAGGGCGGGCGTACCACGCCGTCGGTAGTCGCGTTCACGAGCTCGGGTGAGCGCCTTGTCGGAACAGTGGCCAAGCGCCAGGCGGTAACCAACCCGCAGAACACCGTCTTCTCGATCAAGCGCTTCATGGGCCGCAAAGAGGCCGAAGTGCGTGAAGAGGAGTCAATCGTGCCGTACAAAGTGGTCTCGGGACCCGGCGGCGACGCGCGCGTCGAGGCCGGCGGCAAGCAGTACTCGCCGCCCGAGATCAGCGCGATGATCCTGCAGAAGCTGAAGGCTGACGCCGAGGCGTATCTCGGCGAAACGGTCGACAGCGCGGTGATCACCGTTCCCGCGTACTTCAACGACGACCAGCGCCAGGCGACCAAGGACGCCGGCAAGGTCGCCGGACTCGATGTAAAGCGGATCATCAACGAGCCGACGGCCGCTTCGCTGGCCTACGGCTTGGACAAGGAATCAGATCAGACGATCCTCGTCTTCGACCTCGGCGGCGGCACGTTCGACGTGTCGGTGCTGGAGATCGGCGACGGCGTTTTCGAGGTCAAGGCGACCGCGGGTGACAACCACCTCGGCGGCGACAACTTCGACAAGGCGATCGTCGACTGGCTCGTGTCGGAGTTCAAGAAGTCCCAGGGCATCGACCTGGCCGCTGACCCGATGGCGCTTCAGCGCCTGTACGAGGCGGCGGAGAAGGCCAAGATCGAGCTCTCGACCACCCAGGAAACGCAGATCAACCTGCCGTTCATCACCGCGGACACGAGTGGCCCCAAGCACCTCGACACGCGGCTGACCCGCGCCAAGCTCAACGAGCTGACCTCGGCCCTGCTCGATCGCACGATCGCTCCGGTCCGTCAGGCGCTCGATGACGCCAAGGACAAGGGCGCAGCGAACATCGATCACGTCGTCATGGTTGGCGGTATGACCCGCATGCCGGCGGTCCAGGAGAAGGTCAAGGAGCTGACGGGCAAGGAGCCGCACCGGGGCGTCAACCCGGATGAGGTCGTCGCCGTCGGCGCCGCGATCCAGGCCGGCGTGCTGGCCGGCGACGTCAAGGACGTGCTGCTGCTGGATGTCACCCCGCTGACGCTCGGAATCGAGACCAAGGGCGGCGTGATGACCAAGCTGATCGAGCGCAACACGACGATCCCGACCCGCAAGGGCGAGGTCTTCTCGACCGCGGAGGACAACCAGCCGTCCGTCGAGATCCACGTCCTCCAGGGCGAGCGCGAGATGGCCCAGTACAACAAGTCGCTGGGCAAGTTCCAGCTGACCGGCATCCCGCCGGCGCCGCGAGGCATCCCGCAGATCGAGGTCGCTTTCGACATCGACGCCAACGGGATCCTCAACGTCTCGGCCAAGGACCTCGGCACCGGCAAGGAGCAGAAGATCGAGATCCGCGCCGGCTCGGGCCTGTCCGACGAGGAGATCAAGCGGATGGTCACCGACGCCGAGTCCCACGCCGACGAGGACAAGCGGCTGCGTGAGCTTGCGGAGGCCCGGAACAACGGCGAGAACGCCGCCTACCAGGCCGAGCGCCAGCTCAAGGACCTCGGCGAGACGGTCGACGCCTCCTCCAAGGAGGAGATCGAGGCCGCGATCAAGGAGGTGCGCGACGTGCTGACCTCCGACGACGCTGCCGAGATCAACACCAAGACGGAGGCGCTGCAGGCGTCCTTCCACAAGGTGTCCGAGGCGATGTACCAGCGGGCTCAGGAGCAGTCAGCCGCCAGCGGTGCCGACGGCGCCGGTGACGGTGCCGCGGGCTCGACCAACGGTGCAGGCGCCGAGGACGTTGTCGATGCGGAAGTTGTCGACGAGGGCAAACACTAAATGGGGTCTGAACACGAGACCCGGGTCGCGGGTGGCGGCCGTCCTGGAGACTCTGGGGCCGCCGCCACGGACGGGGCCGCTACGCGAGTGGCCTCGTCCGCAGCAGCGACCCCCGAGTCGTCAGTCGAAGCCGAGGAGCGACCCGGGGCCGCGCCTCAGGAAGAGGAGGAGCCGAGCGGGCCGCAGGATGCGCCGGCGGAGCCTAGTGTTCCCGCTGGTGAGCCGGAGGCTCCGGTTGGGCCAACTGCTCCGTCGCAGGACGACCCGTCGACCGAGCCGGGTGCCTTGCCGGGCAGTCCGGCGGATGAGCTGACTGCGAAGGCGGCGAAGGCCGACGAATACCTGGAGCTGGCCAAGCGCACCAAGGCCGACTTCGAGAACTACCGCAAGCGGGCGGCGCGGGAAATCGCGGCCGCGCAGGAGCGCGGCATCGCCAAGCTGGCCAAGGAGCTGCTACCCGGGGTCGACGACCTCGACCGGGCGCTCGAGGCCGCCGAGCAGGCGGCGGCGGCGCAGGCGGGCAACGGCGCCGGCGAGCTGGAGTCCCAGCTCGTGTCGGGCATCAAGCTGGTTCACGCCGATGTGATCGCCGGGCTCGCCCGGGTCGGCATCGAGCGATTCTCTCCGCACGGCGAGCGGTTCGATCCGCAGCACCACGAGGCGGTCGCCCAGCAGCCGGTCGAGGGCGCCGAGTCCGGCACGATCGTCGAGGTCTACCAGCGCGGTTACCGGCTCGGCGAAACCGTGCTGCGTCCCGCGCGGGTAGTCGTCGCGCAATAGGAGCGGGATGGCTGAGCGACCTGATTACTACAAGACCCTCGGGGTCGGCAAGGGCGCCTCCGAGGAGGAGATCAAGAAGGCCTACCGCAAGCTGGCACGGCAATACCACCCGGATCGCAACCCCGGGAACAAGCAGGCGGAGGAGCGCTTCAAGGAGATCTCGCAGGCCCACGACGTGCTCTCCGATGCGGAGAAGCGCAAGGCCTACGACCGCGGCACCGGGCCGTTCGGCTCGTTCAACATGCCGGGCGGGTTTGACCCGGCGTCGTTCGGGGGCGGGTTCAGCGACATCCTCTCGAACCTGTTCGGAGGTGGTGGCGGCCCCGGAGATGCCGGCCGCGCCGGCGGGGTTCGCGGCGGCCGGGCGCGGGAGGCGCGTGGGCGCGATCTCGAGACCGAGGTCTCGCTGACCTTCGATCAGGCGGTCAACGGGGCACAGGTACCGCTGGCCGTGCCGACGTCCCAGCCGTGCGAGACCTGCCATGGCAGCGGGGCCAAGCCAGGCACCAGCCCAAAGGTCTGCCCGGTGTGCAACGGACGAGGCGTCGAATCCGAGAGCCAGGGGATCTTTTCGATCTCGCAGCCGTGCTCGAACTGCCACGGCTCGGGAACCGTGATCGAGGATCCGTGCCCCACCTGTGGCGGCACCGGCGCTCAGCGGAGCATCCGGCGGCTGCGGGTCAACATCCCGGCCGGGGTGCGTGAGGGCAGTCGCATCCGCCTGGCCGGAAAGGGCGAGCCGGGGCTGCGGGGCGCCCCGCCCGGGGACCTCTACGTGATCACGCGGGTGCGGGATTCTCAGGTGTTCAAACGCTCAGGCGACAACCTCGAGGTCGAGGTGCCGCTGACGATCCCGGAGGCAATCCGCGGAGCGGTGATCGAGGTGCCGACGCTGAACGGGTCAAAGCGGCTGCGGGTTCCGCGCGGAACCAAGCACGGCACGGTCCAGCGCCTGCGCGGCGAGGGCTCGCCGCGCCTGGGCGGCAAGGGCCGCGGCGATATCCACTATCGGTTCGTGATCGATGTCCCGTCGTCGCTCTCGCCGGAGCAGACCGAGGCGGTTGACAAGCTCTCCGAGGTGATGAACGGCGACCCTCGCGCCGGGCTGTTCTCCGCCCCAGCGGCCGGCAACGAGCAGGCGCAATCGGCGGCGGGTGAGAAATGAGCTCCGAGCGCCGGGTGAGGACCACCGTCAGGGGCGTGACCACGACGCGGATCGAGGTCTCCTCCGAGCGCGGCGTGTTCATGATCTCGGTCGCCGCCGAGCTCGCCGAGATGCATCCGCAGACGTTGCGCATGTACGAGGCGCGCGGCCTGATCGAACCCAAGCGCTCTCCCAAGGGAACCCGGCTCTATTCCCACAAGGATGTCAATCGCCTTCGCCGCATCCAGGAGATGACGGCCGAGCTGGGCATGAACCTGGCCGGGGTCGAGCGCGTGTTCGAGCTCGAGGAGGAGCTCGAGTCGATGTCACGCAAGGTGGCCGCGCTGGAGAAGCGCGCCCGCGAGCTCAAGGGTGAGGTCGAGCGGCTCGAAGCCCTTCGCAGCGAGCTGCGCGCGGAGATCGTGCCCTACACCGGCGGCGGCGCGCTGGTGCGCCGCGCCGACGCGCAGCGCTTCCGGATTCCCGTGGAGCGGCCCCCGCGCTGAGCGGTCCAGGGGGTTGCCGGCCGGGGGCGTCGCCTCAGCCGCGGTGTGCGACCATCCGCCGATGGGGATAACCGGTAGGGGCGCGCTTGGCTTGCTTCTGGGCGCCTCGGTGCTGGTCCCCTCGGCCACCGGAAGCACGCCGCTCGCTGCGGCCGCCGCGCCGACACCGCTTGCCTCGGTGGCCCGCGCGGTCGGTCCGGCCCCGGCCGGGCAGGTGTTCGATCTCGTGCTCCCGCTCCGCGCGCACCTTGACAGCCTTCGCCGCTTCGCGCTCGCGGTGTCGACCCCCGGCTCGCCGCAGTACGGGGCGTACCGCTCGGTCTCGGAGCTCAGCCGGCGCTTCGGCGCCTCCGCCGCGACCCGGGGCCTCGTCGCCCGCTACCTGCGCCGCGCCGGGGCCAAGCACGTGGAGATGGACGTGACCGGACTGTTCGCTCGCGCCACCGTCACGCCACGGACCGCGCAACAGCTGTTCGGTGTCCGTCTGCAGCAGCTCCGGACCGCGCACGGGGCGACATTCGCCGGGCCCGCGACGAACGCCCCCGCCGCACGCATCCCGCGAGCACTGCGCGGGGCGCTCAGCGGCGTGGTTGGTCTTGACACGCGGTCGCTGCCGATCTCCTCGACCGCCTCCGGCTCCAGCCGTGTGCGCCAGCTCTCGGCTCACGCGGCCTCGCAGCCCAGCTCGGTGCGGCCTCGCACCGGCAGCCCGGCCGGCTGCGGGGCGGCGATCGCCTCGGGCGGTTTCACGCCCAACCAATATCTGACCGCCTACGGTTACGACCCGCTGCATGCCCAGGGCCTGACCGGCCAGGGGCAACGCGTGGCGCTGATCGAGATCGACGGATTCAAGTACTCCGACATCCGGCAATTCGCCGGCTGCTTCGGCCTCCCGATACCGGCCCTGAACGGGTTCGGCGTCGGTGTGGCCAAGCCCCTCGGGCCCGGGGGAGAAGCGACGCTGGACCTCGAGGTGCTGGACGCGGCGGCCCCGGGACTGCAGTCGATCGACGTGTACGAGGCGCGGGCCAGGGCCGCCGACACGCTGCGGGCGCTCACCGCCCCCCTGCGCTCACGGCAGAAGCCGCAGGTCATCTCCGTCTCATTGGGCCTGTGCGAGCCGGCGATCTATGCCGCGGTGGGGCGCTCCGGCATCGGTGCTGCCGAGGGAGCCCTGCAGATGGCGGCCGCCAGCGGGGTCACCGTGCTGGCCGCGAGCGGTGACCAGGGCTCCGCCGATTGCACCGGCCCGGGGGGAGTGCCGCTGCGGTTGCTCGAGGTCAATTATCCCGCCTCGTCATGGTGGGCGACGGGCGTCGGTGGGACCAACCTCGTGCTCGATCCCGCCAATGCGATCACCGATCAGGTGGTGTGGAACGACGCCGCGCTTTCGCCTGCCTCTGCCGGTGGCGGGGGCGCCAGCCAGCTGTTCCGCCGGCCGGCCTATCAGAACGGCGTCGTCGGGAGCCGGGGCCGAGCCGTACCCGACGTCTCGATGCTGGCGGACATCGGGCCGGGCTACGCGATCTACTGCTCGGCCAGACCAGACTGCATCAACCGGGCCAACGCCTCGCCGTGGCAGGCCGTCGGCGGGACAAGCGCTGCCACGCCGCTGCTGGCCGGCGGGCTCGCCCTGATCGACGAGGCGCTCCGCGCCCGTCGCCTGCGCCCACTCGGGCTGGTCAATCCGCTGCTCTATCGCACCGCGCGCTCGAGCGTGGCGGCAAGCGTGTTTTCCGACGTGACCGCGATCGGCAACGACGTCGGGCCGGAGCTTCCACCGAGCCGCAAGGCGCTCGGCTGCTGCGCCGCTCACCCCGGTTACGACGAGGCCTCGGGACTCGGCAGTCTGAGCCTGGCGGCATTCGCCGCCGACGCACTCGGTGCGCAGCCACCGGACGTGGTGCTCGCGCTCGCGCTGGCGCCGCGCCAGCACGCGCTGCGCACCGGCCGCCTGGAGGCCGCCGTCAGATGCTCGAGCGCGTGCATCGCCGGGGCCTACGCCCGGGTGAGCATCGGTGCGGGTCGCACGCCGGAGGTGGATTCGCGAATCACCCGGCTGCGCGCCGCCGGCCGCCGGACCCTGACGCTGCGCTTCTCGCGCGCGCAGCTGCGGCAGCTGCGGGCCGCTGCGCGCCATCGGCGGCTGCTCGCGGCGGTCCGCGGAGTGCTGTTCGATCCTGACGTTCTCGGCGTCCTGGCGCGGCCCGGGAACGCAATCCAGAAGCAGACCGCTGCCCACCGGCTCCGGCTCGTCGGCTGAGCCCGGCTTCCGAGTCCGTTCATCCCGCGGCGAGCCATGTGGACCGGGTCCGCGGGTCGCTTGTGAACGCGCTCTCGACCTGTCATAATCTAAGTCACAAAGACTTAGATTTAGATTTCCGATACTGAGGCAGAGAGATGCAACCAGACAGCTTTACGATCAAATCGCAGGAGGCGCTCCAAGCCGCCGGGCGGCTGGCCGAGGAACGCCGCAATCCGCAGGCGACGCCAGAGCATCTGCTGGCCGTGCTGCTCGAGCAGGACGCCGGTGTCGTGGCGCCGATCCTGCGCAAGCTCGGCGCCGAGGTGGGCGCGATCCGCCAGGCACTCGGTCCCGCCCTCGAGGCGCTGCCGACCCTGAGCGGTGACGCGACGCCCGAGCCGGCGGGTGGTTCCACCGAGCTCACCCAGGTCCTGCGCGCGGCCGAGAACGAGATGCGCGAACTCGGCGACGAGTACCTCTCGACCGAGCACCTGATGCTGGCCATTGCCGCGCATCCCGGTCGGGCCGGCGAAGCGCTGCGCAGTCACGGCGCCACGCGCGAGCAGCTGCTGCAGGCGCTGAAGGACGTACGCGGCAGTCACCGCGTCACCGACCAGAATCCGGAGGACAAGTTCCAGGCGCTCGAGCGGTTCGCCCGTGACCTCACCGAGGCCGCGGCTCAGGGCAAGCTCGATCCTGTGATCGGCCGCGACGACGAGATCCGGCGCGTGATCCAGGTGCTGAGCCGGCGGACCAAGAACAACCCCGTCCTGATCGGCGAGCCCGGGGTCGGCAAGACGGCGATCGTCGAGGGCCTCGCCCAGCGGATCGTCGCCGGCGACGTCCCCGACGGCCTCAAGGACCGCCGGCTGATGTCATTGGACATCGGCGCGATGGTGGCCGGGTCGAAGTACCGGGGTGAATTCGAGGACCGGCTCAAGGCGGTGCTGAAGGAGATCACCGACGCCCAGGGCCAGGTGATCGTGTTCATCGACGAGCTGCACACGATCGTGGGCGCCGGGGCGGCGGAGGGCTCGATGGACGCCGGCAACATGCTCAAGCCGATGCTGGCCCGCGGCGAGCTTCGGTGTATCGGCGCCACGACGCTCGACGAATATCGCAAGCACATCGAGAAGGACCCGGCGCTCGAGCGCCGCTTCCAGCCCGTCCTTGTGGGCGAGCCGACGCTCGAGGACACGATCGCGATCCTGCGTGGGCTGAAGGAGCGCTACCAGGTTCACCACAAGGTCCAGATCCTCGACTCGGCGCTGGTCGCGGCCGCCACGCTCAGTCATCGCTACATCGCCGACCGCTTCCTCCCTGACAAGGCGATCGATCTGGTCGACGAGGCCGCCTCGCGGATCCGGATGGAGATCGACTCCAAGCCAACCGAGATCGACGAGGTGGATCGCCACATCATGCAGCTGGAGATCGAGCTGCAGTCGCTGGGCGAGGACAACGATCCCGGGACCGCCGCGCGGCGCGAGCAGCTGGAGCGCGCGCTGGCGGAGGAGAGCGAGCGCTCTGCCGCGATGCATGCCGAATGGCAGCGTGAGAAGGCGGCGACCGACGCGGTGGCCGACCTGCAGGCGAAGCTCGACCAGGCCAGGACCGAGCTCGAGCGAGCCCAGCGCGAGACCGATCTCGGCCGCGCCGCCGAGCTGCAGTACGGAACGATCCCCGAGCTGGAGAAGCAGCTCGACGCGGCGGAGTCCGCGGAGTCATCGGAGGCCTCGTCCGAGCCCCAGTTCCTCAAGGACCGGGTCGACGCCGAGGACGTGGCCGAAGTGGTGGCGAAGTGGACCGGCATCCCCGTCTCACGCCTGCTCGAGGGCGAGATCGAGAAGCTCGTGCACATGGAGGAGCGCCTGCACCAGCGCGTCATCGGCCAGGACGAGGCCGTCGAAGCGGTGTCAGCTGCGCTCCGGCGCTCGGGCGCCGGACTGCAGGATCCGGACCGTCCGATCGGCACCTTCCTGTTCCTCGGCCCGACCGGGGTGGGCAAGACCGAGCTGGCGCGCGCGCTGGCCGAGTTCATGTTCGACAGCCAGGACGCGATGATCCGGATGGACATGTCCGAGTACATGGAGAAGCACTCGGTTTCACGCCTGGTGGGTGCGCCCCCCGGCTATGTCGGCTACGACGAAGGCGGTCAGCTGACCGAGGCCGTGAGGCGCCGTCCCTACGGGGTGGTGCTGCTCGACGAGATCGAGAAGGCCCATCCGGACGTGTTCAACACGCTGCTTCAGGTGATGGACGACGGACGGCTGACCGATGGTCAGGGCCGGACGGTGTCGTTCAAGAACACCGTGTTGATCATGACCTCCAACATTCCTGGGGGCCGCGCGGGGGTGGAGGCACAGTTCAAGCCCGAGTTCATCAACCGGCTGGATGACATCGTCGAGTTCCACCCGCTCACCCGGGAGCAGCTGGGAGAGATCGTCGACCTCCAGGTCGCGCGGCTGATCAAGCGCGTGCGCGAGCGGGAGATCGAGGTCAGCCTGACCGACGCCGCGCGGACGTTGCTCGGGAATCTCGGCTATGACCCAACCTACGGAGCCCGCCCGCTCAAGCGCGTGATCCAGAAGCGGCTGGTCGATCCGCTGGCGCTGGCGATCCTCGAGGGCCGGTTCGTCTCCGGTGATTCGATCACCGTCGATGCGAAGGACGGCGAGCTGGTGCTGGAGCGGGCCGAGGCCGCGGCGGCGGTCTAAGGTCCATCCGCCAGCCCCAGCGTCTCGGATAGTCGCGCGAGCTGGATCGCTCGCGCGACCGGACCCGGGCCGCACCAGACCGAGAGCCGGCGGCCACCGCGAATCAGCCGGCGCTGCGCGTTGAGCAGGATGTGCAGGCCCGCGGAATCGATGAAGCGAAGGCCGCGCAGATCGATCGCCACGTCGCCGTCCCCGCGCCGGACGATCTCGTCGACGTGGGCGCTGAACTGAACGGCGGTGAGGATGTCGAGTTCGCCGCCGAGGACCAGCCGCAGCTGCGCATCGTCGCGCTGCTCGGTGATCGTCAGCTGCACCGGGCCGCGCGGGCGCAGCTCGTCGGCGAGCGCTGGGTCATCCGTGACTCGATGCTCCAGACGCATCTGGATTCCTTCCTGGGGACGGCTTGGCAGACAAGATTGCCCTCCCGTCCTCTAGTACCCCGGCGACCCCCTGGAGTAACGAGCGCCCCGGCTCCTGGCCTCAGTGGATCTGCACGCGGATCCGGGACACGGGCCCACCCGGAGCCTTCGCATAATCCGGGCTCGTGTCGACCTGGATCGTCCACGTCCCGAGCGACGGCGAGAAGGGAAAGAAACGCCGCTTCCCGGTGCGCAGATAGCCGCACTGACCTGAGGTTTGCCCCAGGGTGATCGCTCGGCGCGCGGCACCCGCCGGCGAGACGTAGTGCAGGTACACGTTCTTGCGAGCACCCCCGAGCGAGAATCCCCAGATCTCGAATGGTGCGCGGAGCGTGTGCGGGTTGCCGCTGGTGGCCAGAAACCGTGCTCCGGCCGAGCGCGTGAGGGTGAAGCGCGAGTCGGCGGACAGTGTCCCGTCAGTCACGTTGACGTGATCGACGTGCTGGGCCTGGCCGGCGGGGAGGCCGCCGGGAACCAGGTTGACCGAGAACATGCCCGCGGTGTCCGTCCTGCTCTGGCCAAAGTCGACGCCGTCGATCGCCACGTCGTACTGCCGGCTTACGGCGAACCCGCTCCCGGTCACGTTCACCCGCTGACCGACCAGATAACAGCTACGGTTGGTCCGCACGGTCGGTCCCGAGGTGGCGGCGAGCACGGGGGCCGCGCAGGCGGCGCCCGCCAGGGTGCCGAGCGCCAGCGCCCGAGCGAGCTGTCTGGTCGAGGGGCACGGGACTAACAAGGTCCGCCATGGTACAAGTGCGCACATCACCACGAAGGAGGCTGTCTTGCCGACGTACATCATGCTCACCACGCTGACCCCGGACGGCGTGCAGACGATCAAGAACAACCCCGGCCGGATCCATGAGGTCAACCGCGAGATCGAGCAGCTCGGTGCCACGGTCAAGGCGCAGTGGGCGACGCTCGGACGATTCGACTTCGTCAACGTCGTTGAAGCGCCGGACGAGAAGACGATCGCACGGGTCTCGCTGGAACTGGCCTCACGCGGGACCGGCAGGTACGAAACCCTGAGCGCGATCCCGATCGACGACTTCATTGGCTCCATCTGAGGGCGAGGGAAAGCCACCCGTGCGGGTGCTGGTGCTGGGGGCCGGCGCCCGCGAGCACGCGATCGTCCACGCCCTGGCTCGCTCGCGGCAGACGCCGGAGATCCTGTGTGCGCCCGGCAACCCCGGCATCGCCGCGCAGGCGAGGCTGCTCGAGATCGACCTGGAGGATGTCGACGGCGTCGTCGCCGCGGCGCGCGGGGCGGAGGTGGACCTGGTCGTCGTGGGCCCGGAGGCGCCGCTGGTGGCGGGCGTCGCGGATGCCCTGGCGCAGGCCGGCATCCGCTGCTTCGGACCGGGTGCGGCGGCGGCCGCACTCGAGGGTTCGAAGGCCTTCTGCAAGGAGGTGATGATCGCCGCCGGGGTGCCGACGGCGGGCTACGAGGTGGTCACGACGGTCGAGGACGGCCTCGCCGCGATCACCAGCTATCCGACCGTGATCAAGGCCGACGGTCTGGCCGCGGGCAAGGGCGTGATCATCGCCGAGGATCCCGAGGCGGCCCGTGAGGCGCTCGAGCAGCTGCTGGTTGCGCGGCGGTTCGGTACCGAGCGGGTGGTGGTCGAGGAGTACCTGGAGGGCGAGGAGGTCTCGCTGCTGGCCGTATGCGACGGGCGCAGCGCGTTGCCGCTGGCGTCCGCACAGGACTACAAGCGGATCTTCGACGGCGACCGCGGGCCCAATACCGGCGGGATGGGGTCCTATTCGCCGGTTCCGGCGATCGATCAGCCACGAGCGCAGGAGATCTGCGAGAGCGTCCACCAGCCGGTCCTCGAGGAGCTGGCGAGCCGTGGGATCACCTTCCAGGGAGTGCTCTACGCCGGGCTGATGATGACCGCCGCCGGGCCGAAGGTGCTGGAATTCAACGTGCGGTTCGGTGACCCGGAGACCCAGGCGATCCTGCCCCGCCTGCGCACCGATCTCCTTGAGCTGTTCATGTGCGCGACCGTTTCAGGCGGCCTCGAGCAGATCGACCTCAGCTGGGACCCGGCCACTGCGGTGACGGTCGTGCTGGCCAGCCACGGCTATCCGGAGAGCGCTTCCAGCGGGGACGTGATCAGGGGCCTCGAGCGCGTGCCCCCGGAGGTTCACGTCACCCATGCCGGCACGGCTCGCGGCCCGGACGGTGAGCTGGTCACCGCCGGTGGACGGGTGCTGAGCGTCACTGCCCTGGGTGAGAATGCCGCTGCCGCCCGCGCGGGCGCATATGCTGCCGCGGACATGATCGAGTTCAGTGGAAAGCAGCTGCGCCGGGACCTCGCGCTGCGGGCGGTCGGGCGATGACCGAGGAGATCCAGGTCAGCGCGGGACCGGGCGAGACTCCGGAGACCGTGACCGAGGCCGTGGCGGAGTTCGCGGAGCTCGACGTGGACTCGCCGCTGGTCGGCATCGTGATGGGCTCGAAGAGCGACATGGCGGCGATGGAGGCAGCGGAAAAGGAGTTGGGCGAACGCGGAATCCGCTCTGAGACGCGAATCATGTCTGCGCACCGCGAGCCTGATGTGGTGGCGGACTACGCGCGCAACGCGAAGCTGCGCGGCCTCCGCGTGATCATCGCTGGAGCCGGCCTGTCGGCGGCGCTGCCCGGCGTGGTGGCCGCGCACAGCGAGCTGCCGGTGATCGGCGTGCCGCTGACCAGCCGGACGTCGGTGGCCGGCGGATTGGATGCGCTCCTGTCGATCGCCCAGATGCCGCCCGGGGTTCCGGTGGCGTGCGTCGGCGTCGACAACGCGCGCAATGCCGCAGTGCTGGCGGCGAGAATCCTCGCGGCTTAGGGGCGGCCGTTCCCGCTGTCATGGCGCTCTTCGGCGTCCCCGGCGTTACTCTCTGCGGCGGTGGGACGCAGCCGTACTCTGGTAATCCTCGCGGGGCTCTTGTTCGCTGGGCTGTGCCTGCCCGCGGCCGCGCTCGCGGGCACCTATAGCTGGGATCTGCCGGCGAACTTCACGACCACGGCGCCCGGAGCCAACCAGGACCATGACGCCTATGGGGCGACGCCGTGGAGCTACGTCGACGCTGCGGCTACCGGCCTGCCGGGTCTGCCACCGACGTCCACACCCAGCGCATTCCGGCAGCTAGACACGTTCTTGGTCGGCGGAGGACTTGCCCAATGGAACGAGTCCAGCGATTCGAACGCCCTCGTCGCACTGAATCTGTCGGGCTCGGCAGTCGGGGAGATTCCGGCCGGCCAGCTGGCGATGCGGCCGGCGCAGGACCGGGCTGTGGCGATCGGCTGGACGTCGCCACTCCCCAACACTCAGTCGGTTTCCGTCGTTGGATCGTTCACGGCGCTCAAGAGCTGTTCGGGCACCGGGCCCAGCTGGACGCTCGAGCAGAATGGCGTCGCCATCGCCAGCGGGAGCAGTGCCATCCCGGCGAGATCCGTGTCGGTGGCTCCAGGTACGAGCATTTACCTGACCGTGGACTACACCGGTGTTCCGCTGGTCTATAACCCGCAATGTGAGACGGCGGCGGTCTCCCTACACATCACCGCCACCGAGACCACAGCCCCTTCCGTCACGCTCGACAGCCCGGCGAACGGCGCGTTGATCACCACCGGCCAGCCCTCGTTCGCGGGATCGGCCCCGGCCTCCTTCGGGGCGTCGCCGACGGTCACGGTGCACATTTACGCGGGGGGAAGCCCGATCGGTACGCCTGTGCAGACGCTGACCGCAGCCCGCTCGAGCGCCGGCGGCTGGGCCGTCCGCCAGCAAGTCCCGCTCCCCGACGGCCCGTACACCGCCCAGGCCGAGCGGAACGGCCTATCGATTCCGCTGGGGCCCGGAAGCAGCGGGTGCTTGGGGACTCGTCGATCGTCACCGTCAACCTGTATGCCGGCTCATCGGTCAAGGGTCGCCGCCTGGGCACAATGCGCGTCGCCACCCACGGATCGCACTGGTCGGGCGTGTTCCCGTTCCGCCTCGGAATCGCGCGCTACACCGCCCGTGCCAGCCAGACCGACGACGCCGGGCACACCGGGCTGAGCCGGCCGGCCACAGTCCTGGTCGTACGCACTCTGCGCGTGATCGGCGCCAGTATCACGATCTCGCGTAGCGGCGTCGTGTCGGTTCCGATCACCTGTCTCGCCCCTACCGGCCGGGTGTGCGCCGGCAACGTCCTGATCCTCACCGTGCGCAGCTTCCGGCCGCTGCTGGGAGGTCCCGCAGGTCCGGTGCGCGTGTTGTTTGCCTACGTCAGCCTCCCCGCTGGTAAGACAGAGCTGATCCGCCGGCCGATGCGGGCCGACCTCGCGCGCTCCCTGCGCAGGGTGAGATCGGTCCGGCTGCGCGTCTCCACGAACCTGACCAGCGTCCCGCGCTCGAGCGTCGTGCGAACGCTGCAGTTCTCCCGCTAGCGGCCGCTGGACCCCGGCCCCGGGGACGCTGGCTCATAATCGAGCCGTGATCGCACGCTACACGCGAGCCGAGCTGGGCGAGATCTGGTCTGACCATGCGCGCTTCGAGGCCATGCGTCAGGTCGAGGTCGCGGCCTGCGAGGAGATGGAAGGACCTTCGCCCGAGGAGCTCGCGGCGATCCGGGCCGCCACCTTCACCGTGGCGGAGATCGACGCGCGCGAGCGGGTCACCGATCACGACACCGCCGCGTTCGTCGATGTGCTCGCCGCGTCGGCCGGCCCGGCGGGGCGCTGGATCCACCACGGGCTGACCTCGAGCGACGTGCTCGACACCGGGCTGGCGCTGCAGCTGGGGCGCGTGGCCGACGTCGTGCTGCCCGATTCGCGCCGTCTCGTCGAGGCCTTCGCGGCCAAGGCCCGGGAGCACACGCACACGCTGTGCGTCGGGCGCACCCATGGCATCCACGCCGAGCCGACCACGTTCGGCATCAAGCTCGCGGGCTACGCGTTCGAGGCCGACCGGAACGCACGGCGGCTTGAGCGGGCGTTCGCGCAGGCGGCGATCGGCGCGCTCTCGGGGGCCGTCGGGACCTACTCGGCCACGTCCCCACAATTCGAGCAGCGGGTGCTGGCGCGGCTCGGCCTGGAACCGGAACCCGTCTCCACCCAGGTCGTGCCGCGCGATCGCCACGCCGAACTGCTTCAGGCCATCGCCCTGGCCGGAGCGGGACTCGAGCGGTTCGCCACCGAGGTGCGCCATCTGGCGCGGACCGAGGTCTCGGAGGCGCGCGAGCCGTTCGGCGCGGGTCAGAAGGGCTCGAGCGCGATGCCCCACAAGCGCAATCCGATCAAGTCCGAGCAGGTCACAGGACTGGCCAGGATTCTCCGGGGCAACGCTCAGGCGGCGCTCGAGAACGTGGCGCTGTGGCACGAGCGCGACATCTCGCACTCGTCCGTCGAGCGGGTGATCCTGCCCGACTCGACGATCCTTCTCGATCACATGCAGCGTCGGGTTCTGAACCTGGTGGAGGGGATGGTGGTCGATGCCCGGCGAATGCGTGAGAACCTCGAGCTGACCCACGGTGCGCTGTTCTCCCAGCGCGTCCTGCTCGCGCTGGTGGGGCGCGGTATGGCCCGTGACGACGCCTACCGGATCGTCCAGCGTCTGGCCCAGCAGGCGCTCGACCAGCGGGTCCCGCTCAAGGACCTCCTCGCCGCCGATCCGGCGGGGGCGGGGCTCGACCTGGAGGCGATCTTCGACTACGCGTCGTTTGTCGGCCACGCGGAGGAGATCGTGGGCCGTTTGGACACGCTCGGGTAACCGGCGATCGCCGGGGCCGTTGCTAGAGTCGAACCGGTGAGCGCCCTCGCAGACCTCCCCCTGATCGCCTCGGGGAAGGTCCGTGAGATCTATGACCTCGGGGACGAGCTACTGCTCGTTGCCTCCGACCGGATCTCGACCTACGACGTCGTCCATCCGACGCCGATTCCCGACAAGGGAAGCGTCCTCACCGGACTCTCGACCTTCTGGTTCGAGCGCACATCCGGGATCGTCGCCAACCACCTCGTGTCGGTCACCGACGGGGTGCCCGTGGAGGCCCGCGGGCGCGCCATGGTGGTGCGCAGGCTGTCGATGCTCCCGGTCGAGTGCGTGGTCCGCGGCTACATCACCGGCTCAGGCTGGAAGGACTACCAGGCCACCGGCGCCGTCTCCGGCATCAAGCTGCCACGGGGCCTGCGCGAGTCAGACCAGCTGCCCGAGCCGATCTTCACGCCGAGCACGAAGGCCGAGGTCGGCCATGACGAGGCGATCGACTTCGAGGGGGCGGCGGAGCTGATCGGGGACCGCGAGCTGGCGGAGAAACTGCGCGACACCTCGATCGCCGTCTACGAGCACGCCGCCGAGCACGCGCGCGAGCGGGGGATCATCCTCGCCGACACGAAATTCGAGTTTGGCTTGGACGCCGGCGGAACGCTGACGCTGGGTGACGAGGTGTGCACGCCGGACTCCTCGCGCTTCTGGCCCGCCGACCAGTACGAGCCGGGCCGCGGGCAGCCGAGCTTCGACAAGCAGTTCGTCCGTGACTGGGCCTCGTCCACTGGCTGGGAGCGCAATCCGCCCGCGCCGGCGATTCCCGACGATGTCGTCGCCCGCACGCGCGCGAAGTACGTGGAGGCCTACGAGCGGATCACCGGCGAGTCCTTCGACGCGTGGCGGCAGCGCACGGGAGCCCGGTAGCGAGTGCGGGCACGTGTCCTGGTCAAGCCCAAGCAGGGGATCCTGGATCCCCAGGGCCAGGCAGTCGAGCGGGCGCTGCCGGCGCTCGGCTTCACGGGCGTCAGCAACGTCCACGTCGGCCGGCTGATCGAGCTCGACGTCGAGGACCCGGCGCGGCTGCCGGAGATGTGCGAACAGCTGCTGTCGAATCCGCTCGTCGAGGATTACGAGATCGTCGAGGCCGGCCGGTGAAGGTCGGGATCGTCCGCTTCCCGGGTTCGTGCGACGACGTGGACGCTCAGCTCGCGGCCGAGCGGGTGGGCGAGGCGGTGATGCTGTGGCACGCCGATCGCGATCTTCAGGCGGTCGACGCGGTGATCGTGCCCGGCGGCTTCTCCTACGGCGACTATCTGCGGGCGGGCGCGATCGCCCGGTTCGCCCCGGTGATGAACGAGGTCGCGGAGTTCGCGCGCGCAGGCGGCCTTGTGCTCGGTATCTGCAACGGCTTCCAGGTCCTGTGCGAGGCCGGCCTGCTGCCGGGAGCGCTGCTGCGCAACAGCTCGCTGCGGTTCGTGTTTCGCCAGGTCGAGCTAGAGGTGGTGCGCACCGACAGCGCGTTCACCCGGGAGTGCGAGCCAGGCCGGCGGCTATCGATTCCGGTCAAGCACACGACGGGGCGCTACTACGCCCCCGATGAGGACCTGGACCGGCTGGAGGAGGCAGGCCAGGTACTGCTGCGCTACGCCCCCGGCCACAATCCGAATGGGTCGCTGCGGGACATCGCCGGCGTCTGCAATGAGGCGGGCAACGTGTTCGGCCTGATGCCCCATCCTGAGCACGCGATCGACGCGCTGTTGGGATCCACCGACGGGGCCAAGATCTTCGAGTCGATGCGAGCGCAGGTTGCCGACCGCGTCCTCGCCTGAGCGCCATCGTGCCCTTGGTCTGACCGACCAGGAGTACGAGCTGATCCTGCAGAAGCTCGGCCGCGAGCCCAACGAGGTTGAGCTGGCGATGCTCTCGCTGATGTGGTCAGAGCACTGCGGCTACAAGCATTCGAAGAAGCTGCTGCGCCGGTTGCCGAAGGATGGCGCACATGTCCTGCTCGGGCCGGGTGAGAACGCCGGCGTGGTCGACGTCGGCAACGGCATGGCCGTTGCCTTCAAGGTCGAGTCGCACAACCATCCGAGCGCGGTGGAGCCGTTCCAGGGCGCCGCGACCGGGGTCGGGGGCATCCTGCGGGACGTGTTCGCGGTCGGCGCGCGGCCGATCGCCGTGCTCGACTCGCTGCGCTTCGGCGAGCCGGCCGACTCGGAGCGCTCGCGTTACCTGCTCGAGCACGCGGTGGCCGGGATCGGCCACTACGGCAACTCGATCGGCGTGCCAACCGTCGGCGGCGAGATCTACTT
>DATCPD010000021.1:0-2040 GCA_036564325.1 Solirubrobacteraceae bacterium
CCTTCGCGCTGGACCGACATCTACAAGCCGATCATCGCAGCCGTCAACGGTGTCGCCTACGCCGGTGGGCTGGAGTGGGCCTGCTTCGCGGACATCCGGATCGCCGACGTGAACGCGAGCTTCGGGGTCACGTGCCGGCGATGGAACATCGGCCTCGGCGACGGCGGCACGCAGCGCCTGCCGCGCCTGGTCGGAATGGGACGGGCGATGGAGCTGATCATCACCGGCCGCGTGATCGACGCCCGCGAGGCGGAACGGATCGGGCTGGTCAACGAGGTGACGCCGCGCGGCGGGTGCGTGGATCGGGCGCTGGAGCTCGCCGAGCAGATCGCCGCCCTGCCGCAACCCGCCATCTACACCGACAAGGAGGCCGCGGTGCGCGGGTTCGGCCGGCCGCTGGACGAAGGCTTGCGGATCGAGGCGCAATGCTTCAACCGCCTGCTGCAAACGCCGGAGATGGCCGAGGGCTTGCGCCGCTTCGTCGAACGCGACCATCCCGACCGCGCCGCTGGGGCCGAGTCGGTGACCCCAGGGTTGGTTCGTTCGCGCCAGAAGGGCTGAGCCCCCCTAGAAGTGCCACGCGTTCTCCAATAGATTTCCGCAAAGTGGGAACGGGATCGTGAGCAGGAAGGCGAACAGGACCTGCACGCCCGGCAGCGCCACCCGCAGCTCCTGAAGCAGCTCGCTCAGGTTGCGGTCGAGCCGCGCGGTCTCGGTTTCCTGGCGGCCGGAGCCCGGATCCTGCATTCGCGCCAACCTTTAGTCCCCGGCTTCACAACTCATAAACCTGAATTGGCGCCGGCACGCCTACGGTGGGCTACATGACAGAGACGAAAGTGCATCTGGAGGACGTCACCAGAGCGGCACGTCAGGGGCTTGCGGTTGCCCTGACCGCGTCGCTGTTGGCGCTGGCCGCGATGCTGATCGCCGGGATCTCGCTGGCGATCGCACTGCCCGGCGCCGTGACGCTGCTGATTCTGGGCTCCGCCAGCGGAGGCTTCGGGCTGGTCGCCCGAGTCGCCTTGCGGGAATCTCGTCCAAACCGCCGTCCCGCCACCGTCAGCGGCCGCTCCGTCGCGCCGCTGCGGGTGCCACAAACGCGCTAAGAGCGGGAATGGTGACTCGGCCGGGGCCATGATCTAGGCTCCGGCCATGAGCTTTGCTTCCCGGCGCGCTGTCGCCACCGCCGCCGTGATCGCGCTGGGAGCTTCGACCCCCGCCTCCTCCCAAGCCGCTGGGGCCCCGGCACCCGCGCGGCACGGTCTGGTCCCGGGTCGGGTGATCGTCAGATTCGCGCCCCGATTCGGCAGGGCGGCCCAGCGCGCGACCGCCAGCAGCCTCGACAGCCGCCTCGAGCACCGCCTTCCGCTGCCGGGCGTGGGCCTGCTCGCGACGCCGCCGGGCGAGAGCCCTCGCCGCTTCGCGCGTCGCGCGTCGCGGATCCCAGGTGTGCTCTACGCGGAGCCCGACCAGTACGTCGATTACCGGGCGATCCCCAACGATCCGCTCTTCGGTCAACAGTGGGCGCTGCGGAACACCGGCCAGAGCCTGCTCGCCACCAAGGGCAAGCCCGGGGCCGACATCGACGCGACGCCGGCCTGGGACCTGGAGGTCGGCTCGCCCTCGGTGATCATCGCCGACGTCGATACCGGAGCCGACCTCAGCCATCCCGACCTTGCGGCGAACATCTGGGTCAACCCCGGTGAGATCCCCGGCAACCACATCGACGACGATGGCAACGGACTCACCGACGACGTCAACGGCTGGGACTGGGCCGACTCCGACAGCGTGCCGGATGACAGCCGCAGCTTCGACCAGGGTCACGGCACCGAGGTCGCGAGCATCATCGGCGCGGTTGGGAACAACGGCATCGGGATGACCGGCGTGGACTGGCGGGTGAGCCTGATGCCGCTGCGCGCCGCGACCCTTTCGGACACGATCTCGGCCTTCGTATACGCACGCGACCAGGGGGCGCGGGTGATCAACTTCAGCGCCGGCTTCCCGTTCTACTCGCAGGCGCTCAAGGACACGATCGACAAC
>DATCPD010000039.1:0-5081 GCA_036564325.1 Solirubrobacteraceae bacterium
CGCTAGGATGTGCCCGCTGATGGCCGACACCGCCACCGACGTGAGGGTCGTCGCGGCGGCCGAACCGGGATCGCTCGCCGCCGAGGCGAACGCGGTTGTGCGCCCCGTCTCGATGCCGGTCGTCGACCGCGTCGCCAGAGAGGTCGGCACCGCGCTAACGCCGATCGTCCTGGATCATCGGGAAGTACTTCGGGTGGACGAGCCACCTGCTCGTCTGGTAGGACCTCCTGATCCTCGCGACCGCGGCACCGTGACCGGTGACCTGACCGCGCTGCTGTGGGGCGGCGCCGCGCGGATCTTCCTGATGCACCACCCGACGTTCAGCATCAACTCGCTCTGCCACCGCTTCTTCGGCAAGCAGGACTACCACCGCGCCGACGAGTCACGCAACCTCGCGTGGCTCGCGATGCCCACCTGGGGAGAGGCGTGGCACACGCCTACCACGCCTTCCCGACCTCCTCCCGGCACGGGGCCGATGGTCGCCAGATCGACCTATCTGCACAGTTCATCGAGCTGATGGAGAAGCTCGGGATCGCCTACGACGTGGTGCGCGTCGGCCCGGCGCGGCGCGCGCGTAAAACCTTGAACGCCGTCAGCTAGCACGTGCCGTTCGCGCGCACCGCGGCACTGCGGGGGGAGCTGGAGCGGGCGCTACCGCGCCGCCCGTTCGCTATCCGCTTCTGGGACGGCACCACGGTGCAGGCGACCGAACAGCCGGCGCCGACGTTCACGATCCGCTCGCCGCAAGCGCTCGCCCACCTGCTGCGGGCTCCCGGTGAGCTGGGGCTCGGCCGTGCCTACGCGCTCGGACTGATCGAGACCGACGACATCGATGCCGCCCTACTGCTCGTGGACAGCTTCGAGCCGCCGCCGTTGCGACCGTGGGCTATCGGCCGGCTCGTCGTCGGGCTGATCCGTGCGATCGGCGTGACGCCACCGCCGCGCCGGCCCGCCACCGAGCTGCGGCTGCGTGGTGAACGCCACACGCTGGCCCGCGACCGCCTGGCCATCCGCCACCACTACGACGTCGGCAACGACTTCTTCAAGCAGTTCCTGGACGACACGATGACCTATAGCTGCGCCTACTGGCAGACGGGCGCGGAGACACTCGACGAAGCCCAGGCGGCCAAGCGCGAGCTCGTCTGCCGCAAGCTCGCGCTGAAGCCGGGCCAGCGGCTGCTCGATGTCGGCTGCGGCTGGGGGAGCTTCGCGATCCATGCCGCCTCTCTGCATCAGGTGCACGTGCTCGGCATCACCCTGTCCGAGCCGCAGGCGGCGCTGGCCCGCGAGCGTGCCGCTGCTGCCGGCGTCGAGGATCTCGTCGAGATCCGCCTAACGGACTACCGCGAGCTGGGCGCCGAGCGGTTCGACGCGATCTCCAGCATCGGCATGGTCGAGGCCGTCGGCGAGGAGCGGATCGACCTCTACGCCGTGACACTGTTCGGCCTGCTCAACCACGGCGGGTGGTTGCTGAACCACGGGATCGCCAAGCTGAAGGACTTCGACACGCCCGACGAGGGACCGTTCTCCGAGCGCTTCGTCTTCCCCGACGGGGTGCCGCTGCCACTGTCACGGATCGTGTTGGGGCTGGAGCGAGCGGGCTTTGCGACAACCCACGTCGAGGGCATCGCCGAGGACTACGTGCGGACGCTGAGCGAGTGGATCGAGCGCTACGAGCGCCGCTACGAGCAGGCTGTGGCATATGCCGGCGAGGAGCGTGCGCGAGTGTGGCGGCTGTATCTCCATGCGGCCCGTCAGGGCTTCACGACCGGCTGGGCGTCGATCTACCAGGTACTCGCGCGCCGGCCCTGATGGGCACGTCGCCGCCGTCACGAGGCCGCTGCTTGAATGCAGGTCTGATCCTGGCGGCGGGCGCCGGCACGCCGTAGGGGGCCAAAGCCGCTCGCCGACCTCGGGGGGCGGCCGCTGCTCGAGCAAACGATCTCCGCCCAGTCCGCGGGGACCGAGATCCAGCGGATCGTGGTCGTGCTCGGCACGCACGCGGACGCGCTGCTCGCCGGGGTGTGCTTCGGCCGCGCCGAGTCGGTGCGCTGCCCCGGTCGGGCTGTCCGCGGCCCGCGGCGCACTTGAGGATTCGCCCATTTCCGAGCGCGGTCCGGCCACCGGAGAGGTGGTAGACCGCGGGAGACGGCGAAACGTTGCGTAGGTATCGGCCGGATTCTGCACGCCGGGGTCCTCGCCCTGCTCTCGGCGAAAGGGATCGTCGATCCGGACGGCTTGAGTAGCGCTGGGCGACCTCGGCGCTGATCGTGACGCCCGGCCGCCGCGCCGACGCGAAAGCAAGACGTCGATCCGGGCGTCGGCCGGTGGGCTCGTCGCTATAGACAGGGCTGTATAGGACCGTCAGTCCTCTCGGCGGGGGCCCTCGTATCCCGCAGTGCCGCGGGAGCATCTGCCGGCTTGGCGACTCGCTTCTTGTTCGGGCCGCCCCCTGGCGAGGGTGGTTGCTCGCGCGGGCTGTGGCGAGGATGAATCGTTGTAGCGATCTGGCTTGGCTGCTGTTGGGCGGCGCGGTGGTCCAGTTCGGGGAGGATCGCGACGGTGGCGTTGGGGATTACCGCGGCGAGTTCGGTCACGAGCTGCTGGCTGATGAAGGCGGGGCTCTTGGTTCCGCCCATGAGAACGGTCCGGGCGGTGATCGTCGAGAACCGTTCACCCCGATCACGATCATCTGCACCGTCCCTTCGTTGGTTGTGGCCGACGGAGCGGATCTCCGGCGGACACACCTCAGTTGGGGCGATGCCACGCTCCTATCACGTCACGCCGGTGATCCTCGGCGGCGGCGGGCGACACGGCAAAAGCCGGTCAGACCCAAAGGTCGACAGGCGAATAGAGAGTCAGCCCGCCGCCGTCCGAGAGCCAAACCGACGAGCCGGACGACACCGGCCGCCGAGCGTCAGGTTCTCACTGAGGCGATGAGCAGGTCGACGCCGCTCTGTTTGCGCAGACCTGCTTCCCCGACGGCACAGGCATCGTTGAGACCGAGCGGTCGCTGCCGGATCGTGCGGAGAGCAGCAGCCTCGCCGAGAGTGCCGCCTCGCCGACGAAGCAGAAGCGGAGAGCGGCCGGCGCATGTCGACGCCGGCGCTCGAATCCACCGCGGTTGCGCGAGCCGCGTCCACGAGTTTTCCTGGCTCTGAGCGGCGCGCCGCTGCCTATGCAGACGTTGGGCTCACGGACGGAGGGGAGCGCTTCTGCGTCTCGTCCAATCCAGCAGTCTGCTCGGCGGTTGTGGAGACTGTCGCTTTCGGGTTCCGGTCGTTTGCCTGGGGGTGTGGTCCAGAGCAAGCGCGGGGTCGCGGTCGCCGTCGGGACTGTTTGCGTGATCGTCTGGAGGGTCGAGCGCGAACGTCGTCAGCGGCAGCCCGAAGCGCTTGCGAACCTGCTCGATGAGCTCGCGCTCCTGTCAGTTGGCGCGCTCAGAGCTGCGCAACCTCAGGTCAGAATGTTATTGGGGTGGAGGTCTGCGAAGGCTGGCAGGGTGCTCTCATCGCCAGCGTTCCCGCTGGCTTGGACGCCGATCGAGCGGATGTGGCCGAGGACGGTGTCGAGGCGCTCGTCTGCGGCGTGTCGAGACTTGTTGAGCTGGGAGGCCAGCCCGACACGTCGCTCTGGCAGGCTGGGCGTGACCACGTAGACCTCGGTTGCTGCATCGATTTGGGCGCGCGCTCAAGGCGGCAGCTCATCCATGTCGGCGGCAGCGGCTTCGGCCACGCGGCAGGAGTTGCGCGTCTGCGCGTAAGCGCAGGCGAGCTGATCCGCGCAGCGGCTCGAGGCGCGTGCTCTTGGGTTCGATTCCGAAATGAGCTCGTGCGCGGCGAGCGTCTCCGACGACGAGCCCAACGACGGCTGCGGGTTGCAGCAAGCTGCATCGGTGTTGGAACGGATGCACGGTCGCGGATCGCGGGATCGGTAGTACGATCTGGCGGTTCATAAACATCGCGCCGCGGTGGTACGTCGCGGGAGAGGGGAATTGATGGCTTATCGAGTCACCCCATCGTCGGGAAGCGAGCCCGTTGGCAAGCGTAGGCGCCCGCACGTTCGGGCTTGTGCCGCGGGCGTGCTGTTAGCGGGGTTGTTAGGCGTTGCTCTGCTGGCCTCGAGCGCCCAGGCCGCCACGGTTGGGCTGGGAACGGCTGACAGCTTCGCGGTACTGGCGGGCAGCACCGTCATCAATACCGGACCGAGTGTTATCAGCGGCGATCTTGGTCTGAGCCCGGGCACGGTGGTGACGGGATTTCCGCCGGGGACGGTTACGGGGGGCACGATTCACGCCGCCGACGGTGTCGCGTTGCAGGCTCAGAACGACCTGACGACCGCCTATAACGACGCCGCGGGGCGAAGCTCGACCGCTACGATCTCTGCTGACCTGGCCGGCCAGACGCTGACGCCAGGGGTCTACACGTCGGCGAGTTCGCTTGGCCTCAGCGGCGACCTCACCCTCAACGGCGAAGGCAATTCCAATGCCGTGTTCGTCTTTCAAGCCGGATCGACGCTGACCTCCGGCTCTGGTAGCCGTGTCCTGCTGATCGGCGGGGCGCAGCCTTGCAACGTGTTCTGGCAAGTCGGTAGCTCGGCGACGATCGGCACGAGCAGCGCGTTTGTCGGAAACATCCTCGCCCTGACCTCGATCTCGATGACGACCGGCGCGACGCTGAACGGTCGAGCGCTGGCCCGCAATGGCGCGGTCACCCTGGACACCAACACGATCACCAAGTCAGAATGCGCGACCCCGACCCCGCCGTCGGTGCGTAACAGCTCGGCGACTACCGGCGCGGGGAAGTCGGTGACCGTTGTGCTGCATGGCACAACGGTAAAGGGCGCGCCGCTGACCTACCGGATCGTCCACCGCCCCAAGCACGGAACGCTAGGACCGATCAACCAGCGCACCGGGACCGTCAGATACACGCCCAAGCCGGGCTACACCGGACGGGACAGATTCACCTACAAGGCCACCAGCCGCAACGGCACGTCCAAGACCTCGACCGTCACCATCACGATCAAGCCCAAGTCCAAGCCGAAGCTCAAGCCCCCGGCATTCACGGGCTGACAGGCGACAG
>DATCPD010000049.1:0-26699 GCA_036564325.1 Solirubrobacteraceae bacterium
GACTTCAGGGTGGGAGCTGACCCCCCGCCGCCGGCGGCGAGGGCTGCCGCGAGGGCAATGACGCCCGCCGCCAGCGCAGCCATCGCGATGGCCCGTGGCCGTCGCTGGCCCCCGCGCGACGCGCGATGGGTCGTGAACACCGGTCGCGCCGGACCCGCGGCGGCAGCCCGCTGGCGCTTCAATGTCGGCGCCGGAGCCACGACGGGCACCACCGCCCGCGCGGGGCGCTCGGCCAGCGCACCGTCGACGGCCTCGGCGAACTCGCGGGCCGAGGGCCAGCGCTCTTCGGGCGCCTTGGCCATTCCCCGTGCCAGGACGGCGTCCAGGGCGCGCGGCAGGGCGGGATTGCGTTCGCTGGCCGCGGGTGGCTGCGCTTCTAGGTGTTGGCGCGCCTGCACGGCGAAATGCTCGGCCGTGAACGGGCGCTCCCCGACCAGCAGCTCGTAGGCGACGACCGCCAGCGCGTACCGGTCGCTGGCAGCAGTCGCCGGGCGGCCCATCGCCTGCTCCGGCGAGAAGTAGGCGGCCGTGCCGAACAGCTGCCCGGCTGAGGTGATCGGATCCTCGGTGCCCACGCGGGCGATCCCGAAGTCGGCCACGTGCAGGACGCGACGGCCGTTGAGCAGCAGGTTGGCCGGCTTGATGTCACGGTGGACGACGCCGCGACCGTGGGCGTAGTCGAGCGCGTCGGCGGCCTGCTGCAGCCATTCCAGCGCGTCGTCACGGCTGACCTCGCCGACCCGCAGGGCGTCGGCGACCGTGCCGCCCGACAGGTACTCCATGACGATGAACGGCCGACCGGTCTCCTCGGGTCCGCGGGACTCGGCCTGACCGACGTCGAAGATCGTCACCACGTTGGCGTGGCCGGAGAGGTGGGCCGCGGCGCGCGCCTCTCGCTGGAAGCGGTGCACAGCGGCGGCGTCGTGCAGGAACGGCTCGGAGAGCAGCTTGATCGCGACGTCCCGGTCCAGGACGAGGTCCCGTGCGCACCACACCGAGGCCATCCCGCCGCGGGCGATCCGGCGCGCCAGCGGGTAACGGTCCGGCAAGCCAATGTCCTGGAGCAGGCGTGCTTGCTCCTGGCTACTTGCGCCCATTAGACCGTTCTGTACCCCCCTGAGGACGAGCTGAACCGTCGATCGCGCGGGCGCCCGGCCGCGCCAGCAGCAGGCGTCTATACTCGCCCGCCATGCCCAAGGTTTGCCATTCATGCGCCAAGGGACCGTCGTTCGGTCACAGCCGCAGCCACTCGATGGTGGCTACGAAGCGGCGCTTCGAGCCGAACCTTCAGCGGGTCCGTATCGATGACTCCGGGACTCCCCGCCGGGTCTATGTTTGCACGCGGTGCCTGAAGGCCGGCAAGGTCACCAAGGCGCGCTGACCGGCTTGCGCGTCGCGCGCCAAGACCACTGACCGGCGGCCGGTGACCGATCCCAGCATCGTCCGCTTCCGCGCGATCGTCGAGGCTGGCCTCGCGGCGCTGGAGTCACGTCGCGAAGAGGTAAACGACCTGAACGTGTTTCCGGTCGCCGACGGCGACACCGGGGACAACATGGTGCTGACCCTGCGCGCCGTGCTGCAGGAGCTCGACCGGCTCTCGGGCGCCGCCGAGGAACGCACGATCGACGACATCAATCGCGACGAGATCGTCGCCTCGGTCGCGCGAGCTGCGCTGCTCGGGGCTCGGGGCAACTCCGGCGTGATCCTCTCTCAGCTGATCCGCGGGGCGGCGGAGGAGCTGGCCAGCCGCCCCGGGGAGCTCGTCGATCCGGTGTTGATCAGCGCGGCCCTCGCCCGTGCCGCGGACCAGGCCTACGGCTCGGTGCGCGATCCGGCCGAGGGCACGATCCTGACCGTGGTCCGGGAGATGGCCGTCCGGGTGGCCTCTGACCTGGCGCACATGTCAGACGCGCGGCTCGGTCCGGACGCGACAGCGGAAGAGCAGAACGCGGTCATCGCCGAGGTGATCGAACGGGCCCTCGACGCGGGGCAGGATTCGGTCAGACGGGGCCCGGATCTGCTGCCTGTGCTCCGCGACGCCGGGGTCGTGGATGCAGGCGGCTACGCGCTCACGGTCCTGCTGGCGGGGATCGTCGGGGCGCTGCGCGGCAGCGAGCCGCCGGCGCTCGAGCATCACGCCGCTGCCCGGGTGACGCACCCGCAGCACTCCTCCAGCACCTATCGCTACTGCACGAACTTCGCCGTCACCGGCACCGACCTCGAGCAGCGCCGGTTCATCCACGAGCTGGAGCAGTTCGGCGACTCCGTGCTCGTGGTCGGCGATCCGACGACGCTGAAGATTCACGTCCACACCGACGATCCCGACGCTGCGACGGCGCTGTTCGCGCAGGTCGGGGTCGTGTCCCACCTCGATGTGGCCGACATGCGCGAACAGGTGCAGCGGCGAGCTGACCGCCTGGCCGCGCCCGCGCTGCCCGAGTCCGCCGTGTGCGGCGCGCTCGCGGTGGTCACCGGAAACGGCATGCACGCGCTGTTCGAGAGCCTCGGCCTGCGCGTTCTCGACGGAGGGCCGACGCTGAACCCGTCGACCTACGATCTGCTGGCGGCGATCCACGGCATTGCCGCCGAGGAGGTCGTCGTGCTACCCAACAGCCCCAACGTGGTGATGGCGGCTGAGCGCGCCGCCGAGCTATCCGACAAGACGGTTCGCGTCGTCTTCTCGCGCTCGCCCCAGGCCGGCCTGGCGGCGGCCGTGAGCCTCGACCCGAGCCGGACTGCGGAGGAGAACTGCCTCGCCATGACCGAGACACTGCAGCGGGTCAGGACCGGTGCAGTCGCTCCGGCGGCGCGTGACGACGTGCAGGGACGCTTCCGCGAGGGCGACGCCGTCGGCTTCGTCGAGGAGCAGATAGTCGTGTGGGGCAGGCCCCGGGACACGCTGCGCGCCGTGCTCGAGCAGCTGGCCGAGAACGCTGAGCTGATCACCTGCCTGCGCGGAGCCGAGGCGCCGCTGGACGACGAGGCCGTCCAGGCGCTCGCCGCCGGCGAGGTGGAGTTCGAGCTTTCCGACGGTGGGCAGCAGAGCTACTGGTGGCTGCTGTCGGCTGAATAGCGGCGAGCGGCGGTCGCGACCGCCGCCGAGGTCATGATCTGCGCAAGCATGGCGCCGACGAACTTTGCGGGCACCCGCACGCTTGATCACGACGAGATGCTCGCCGCGTCCGTGCGGTACCCGCGCCCCTCGCGGCTCCAGCGACCGCTGCACGTGGGCGGTCCGAAGGCCGAGCACGCCGCGCAGACCCTCGGGCTGCTGACCATCGGGGATCTGCTGGAGCACCTGCCGCGTGACCGCCGAGAGGCTCGCGCGGTGGCGGAGCTGGTGCCGGGAGAGACGGCCACGGTCGTGGCCGAGGTCCGGAGCATCTCATCGCGCCCGGTTCGCCGGCGCGGGATGCGCCCGCTGGTTGAGGCGACCGTCGCCGATGCCACGGGAGTGATGAAGGTGACGTTCTTCAATCAGCCCTGGCTGGTGCAGAAGTACCCGCCCGGGACCCGGCTCGTCCTGCACGGCAAGTTCGAGGCGCGCAACCGCTTTCGCGTGCAGGGGCACGCTCCGACCACCGAGGCCACCACCGGCGGCGACGCCGTCGCCCACTACCCCGCCACCGAGGGACTGTCCTCGACGCAGATCCTGGCGCTCGTGCGCGAGCACGCGGCGGGGGTCCGGGACATGCTGGACCCGCTGCACGCCTCCCTGCGGGTCCATGAGCGCCTGCCCGACCGGGCGGCCGCGGTCTTCGCCGCCCATTTCCCCAACCGGGAGGGCGATCAGGAACTGGGCCGCCGGCGCATCGCCTTCGACGAGTTGCTGCTGGTGCAGCTGGCGCTGCTGCGCCGCCGGCGGACACGTCGGGCGGCCAGCGCAGCGCCCGTCCTGGACGGACCGGGCGAATTGAGCGGACGCTGGCTTGACTCGATGCTGCCGTTCCCGCTCACCGGCGATCAGCAGCACGCGCTCGCCGCGATCGACCACGACATTGCGCAGCCACGGCCGATGCAGAGGCTGCTGATGGGCGAGGTCGGTTCCGGCAAGACGGTCGTCGCGCTGTACGCGATGCTGAGGGCGGTGGACCACGACCTGCAGGCGGCGATGATGGCCCCGACGGAGACCCTGGCCGAGCAGCATTTCGCCACGATCCAGTCGCTGATGCCCGGCGAGGCCGTCCGTGCCGGTCTGCTGACCGGATCGACGCCGGCGCGCCGGCGCGCCGATCTCCTGGCCAAGCTGGCCAGCGGAGAGCTGTCGATCGTCGTGGGAACGCATGCGCTGATCGAACCCGCGGTGAGCTTCTCTCGCCTGGGGGTGGCGGTGATCGACGAGCAACACCGCTTCGGCGTACGCCAGCGCGCCGCGCTGGACGCCAAGGGGCGGGAGGGGGAGAGCCCGCACGTGCTGCACATGACGGCGACGCCGATTCCCCGGACGCTCGCCCTGAGCAACTACGGAGACCTCGATTTCACCGTCCTGCGAGAGCTGCCCCGAGGCCGGCAGCCGATCCAGACGTTCGTGTGCTCGACCGAGGCCGAGCGCGCTCGGGCCTACGACCGGCTGCGGGAGGAGCTGCGGGCCGGCCGCCAGGCGTTCGTCGTCTGCCCGCTGGTCGAGGAGTCCGACACGCTCCAGGCGCGCGCCGCGACGGCCGAGTTCGAACGGCTGCGGACGGGCGAGCTGAAGGACTTCAGCGTGGTCCTGCTGCACGGCCAGATGCGTCCGGTCGCCAAGCAGGCGGCGATGGCCGAGTTCGCCGTCGGAGGTGCGGACGTGCTCGTGGCCACGTCGGTCATCGAGGTGGGGATCGATGTCCCCAACGCGACCGTGATGCTGGTCGAGGACGCCGACCGCTACGGGATCTCGCAGCTCCATCAGCTGCGCGGAAGGATCGGCCGCGGGTCGCATGCGTCGCTGTGCCTGCTGTTCGGGGCCAAGGACTCCCCGCGCCTGCGCGCGGTCGCCGCCGAGGCGGACGGCTTCACGCTCGCCGAGGTCGACCTGGAGCTACGGGGGGAGGGCGAGCTGGTGGGTACGCGCCAACACGGGATCGCTCAGTACAAGGTGGCCGAGCTGCCGCGCGACGCCGAGCTCCTCGAGCGGGCGCGCCTCCACGCCGAGCTCATCGTCGATGAAGATCCTGAGCTCGGAGCGCCCGAGCACGCTCTGCTCGCCGACGCGCTGCAGGCGCAGTACGGGCTCGAGGCGGCGGCGCCGATCCGGGCGTAATGCCGTGCGCGTGATCGCTGGGTCTCGGCGCGGGGCGACCCTGTTCGCACCCCGCGGACGTGAGATCAGGCCGACGAGCGACCGGGTGCGAGAGGCCGTGTTCTCGATCTTGGGTGAGCTCACCGGGCTGCGGGTGCTCGACCTGTTCGCGGGGTCGGGCGCGCTGGCGATCGAGGCGCTTTCACGCGGGGCTCTGGAAGCCACCCTGGTCGACTCGTCGGCCACCGCGCGGACGGCGATCGCCCGCAACCTCCAGACGCTCGGGTTGGAGGCCGAGGTCAGCCGCGAGCCGGCGCTCCGCTTCCTCGAGCGCGCACGGGCGGCCGCTCGTCAATACGATCTGGTGTTCCTCGACCCCCCATACCGCCACGCGAGTGTGCTCGGAGGCAAGCTCGGCGATGCGCTGGTTCCGGTGCTGGCACCCGAATCCCGCGTCGTTGCAGAAAGTGACCGCCGGGAGCCGCTCGAGCTCGATCTGCCGCTTCAGGATGAGCGACGGTATGGCGAGACCCTGATCCGCATCCATGGCCCCCGATAACCGCATAGCCGTCTGCCCCGGCTCCTACGACCCGATCACCTACGGTCATCTCGACGTGATCTCACGCGCCGCCGAGATGTTCGACAAGGTGATTGTCGCGGTGGTCAATCTCCCCGTGCGCAAGGGCAATACGCTGTTCTCGGCGGAGGAGCGCGTGGCGTTCGTGGAGCACGCCATAGCCGGGATCAGCAACGTCTCGGTGGAGCCGTTCAGCATCCTCGTCGTCGAGTTCGCGCGCCAGCGCGGAGCCAAGGCGATCGTCAAGGGACTGCGGGCGATCTCGGATTTCGAATACGAGCTCGAGATGAATCAGCTCAACCGCCGCCAGGCCCCCGACATCGAGTCCGTGTACCTGATGGCCTCCGCCAAGTACAGTTTCGTCAGATCCAGCGGTGTCAAGGAGCTCGCCACCTTCGGCGGCAACATCGAGGACATGGTGCCCGACGAGGTTGCCGCCGCTTTGAAGGAACGACTCGGCCGCTGACGAAGATAAGGAAACTGCGCGATGGACGTCCTGGTACTCATCGACAAGCTGGACGATCTCGTCCACAACGCGAAGCCGGTTCCGCTTACCGATCAGGTGCGCGTGGACAAGGAGGAGATCTACGACATCCTCGATCAGATGCGCGCGACGATTCCGGAGGAGATCAAGCAGGCCCGGTGGATCGTCAAGGAGCGTCAGGAGATGCTCGCCGAAGCCAAGCGCGAGGCTGAGCGGATCGTCAAGGAGGCCCGCGAGCGCCAGGAGCGGCTGGTCTCCGACGAGGAGATCACCAAGCAGGCCGAGCGCGCCGCTGAGGACATCATCGAGGACGCACGGGGCCGCGAGCGGGAGATCCGCCTGGGCGCCGAGGACTACGCCGACGAGATCCTGGGCACGCTCGAGGTCAACCTGACCAAGTTTGTCGCCGCCGTCCAGCGCGGGCGAGATCGGCTCGCCGGCAAGGACGAGCCGGCCGAAGTCTCGTAGGGCACAAGCCGGGCGAAGACTCGTAGGGCACGAGCCCGCTGGCGGTTCCGTCCGCCTCGGGCGCGATCCTCAGCCGTGTATGCAAGGACTCATGCTGCTGATCGGACTGCTCCTCGGTGCCGCGGGCGCGGCGCTGGTGTTGCGCGCACGCCTGCGGGTGCTGGGCGACGAGGCCGAGCGGGCCGGCGAGCTCGAGCGTGAACTGGTGCGCGCGCACGCCGACCTCGAGCACGAGCGCTCGCGTGCGGAAGAGCGTCTGGCGACGCTCAACGACGCCCAGGCCCGCCTGTCGGACTCGTTCAAGGCGCTCAGCGCGGAGGCGCTGCAGTCGAGCATGACCCAGCTGACTCAGCTGGCTCGGGCACAGTTGCAGACCGCGCAGGCGGAGGCCAAGGGCGACCTCGAGAAGCGCCAGAACGCGGTCGAGCAGCTGGTTGGCCCGCTCAAGGAGCAGCTCGGGCGGGTGGACAAGCAGCTCGTCGCGCTGGATCAGGAGCGGCGAGAGATGCGCGGCCACCTGGATTCTCAGCTGAAGACCCTGGCTGAGACCGGCGAGAAGCTGCGCACGGAGACCGGAGCGCTCGTCACCGCGCTGCGCAAGCCGAACGCTCGAGGCCAGTGGGGGCAGATGCAGCTCCGCAACGTGGTTGAGCTGGCGGGCATGCTGCGGCATTGCGACTTCGCCGAGCAGGCGGCGCTCGGAAGCGAGGAGACCTCGTTGCGACCGGATCTCGTGATCAGCATGCCGGGCGGCAAGCACGTCGTGGTCGACGCCAAGGCGCCCCTGCAGGGGGTGTTGGATGCCTACGAGGCCCGCGATGAGGAGACGCGCGTCCGCCATCTCCGTGATCACGCGCGGCTGCTGCGCAAGCACGTCAAGGCCCTGTCGGACAAGGCCTACTGGTCTCAGCTCGATTCCGCTCCGGACTTCGTGGTCCTGTTCCTCCCGGGCGAGCACCTCTACGGTGCCGCGCTCGAGGCCGACCCCGTGCTGCTCGAGGACGCGATGGCGCAACGAGTCCTGATCGCCACGCCCACGACGCTGCTGGCCATGCTCCGGTCAATCGGCTACGGCTGGCAGCAGGAGCGGGTGGCGGAATCCGCGCAGGCGATCTCCGATCTGGGCCGTGACCTCCACGGCCGGCTGGCCAAGCTCTCCGGGCTGATGGCCACGCTTGGCAACCGGCTCAACAGCACGGTCCGCGCGTACAACGAGACGGTGGGTTCCTACGAGGCCCGGGTGATGCCCGGAGCCAGGCGCTTCGCTGAGCACGGGGCGGTCGCCGAAGGGCGGGAGCTTCCGCAGCTCGAACAGGTCACGGTCAGCGCCCGCACCGTGCATCCGGCCGAGGAGGAGCCACCACACCCGCGGCCGGCCAAGGTCGCCGAGGTGGAGCAGCTCAGCGTAGAGGACGAGATCACCGCACGGCGCCTACGCGCCGCGGAGTAGGTCCCCGGCATCTCCCGGGTCGGCCGGCGCCGCCCCGCGAGCATCCCACCAGCTCGCCAGGTCCTCCCGCTGATGGGGGAGCGGGTCGGCGGACGGCTTGCGCTGCTGCACGTAGGCCAGCGCCTCCTCGGTCCCGACTCCCTGCCGGAGCGCTACGACGCCGGCCGCGACGGCCGCCGAACGCTGCTGCCCGGCGCGACAGTGCAGGTAGGTGCGCAGGCCGTCGCCCAGCCATCGAGACACCTCCTGGACGGCGGCTTCAAGTTCTTCCGCGGGGAGCCTCCCGAAGTCGGTGAAATGCAGGCGCTGCTCGATGATTCCCTTCTCAGCCAGGGCCGCCGCGACCGCCTCCCGGTCACCGGGCCGGTACTCCTCGTCCTCCACCAGATTGAGCACGCGCCGCACCCCCATCCAGTCGAGCATTGACACGTCCTCGGCGTCGAGCGGATAGGCGCCGATCACCAGGTTGTCCAGGATCTCGGCGAATCCGTAGGTGCGAAACCAGACCGACATGCCCAAATGATCGCGGTCTTGACCTCCGGGCGCGGTCCGGGCCTCCGGGGGGAACGCCTACCGAGCCAACCCGACTGATTGGATACCGCCACCGTGCCCGGCCGGCTCTCCGACAGCATCTTCCTCGCCCGCACGCTCGTGAGTGCGGGCATGGCCCGCCCGGGCCGCCCCGATCGGGTCGTTCGCGCCCTCACGGGCCTGCACCGCTGGGGTCCCACGCTGGCCGCCGGCTACCTCGGCGGCGCCGCTCGTTATCCCCGCGCCGATGCGGTACGGGACGAGCTCGGGAGCCTTACCTTCGAGGCCGTTCACCATCGCACCAACGCCCTCGCTCACGGTCTGGCCGAGCGCGGCGTCAAGGCGGGCGGGGGCGTGGCGATCATGTGCCGTAACCACCGCGGCTTTATCGAGGCCAGCGTCGCGTGTTCAAAGCTCGGCGCGCACGCGCTGTACCTGAACACCTCGTTCGCCGGGCCGCAGGTCAGCGAGGTCGTCCGCCGCGAGGACCCGCTCGCGGTGGTCTACGACCAGGAGTTCGCCGGTGTCGTCGAGCAGGCGTGCGACGGACGCTCCGCCTTCGTCGCCTGGATCGACGATCCGGCCGCAGCCCTCCATCCGTCGCTCGAGGAGCTGATCACGGGGTCGCCGGACTTCACCCCCCGGCCTCCGGCGGCCCCGGGCCGGACGGTGATCCTCACCTCCGGCACAACCGGGCCGCCCAAGGGCGCCAACCGCGCCAGCCCGAGCTCGCTCGGACCCGCTGCGGCGCTGCTCTCCCGGATCCCCCTGAAGGCCCGCGCGTCCACCCTGATCGCCGCCCCGCTGTTTCATTCCTGGGGGTTTGCCCATCTGTTCCTGAGCACCGCGCTGACGTCGACGCTCGTGCTGCGGCGTCGGTTTGACCCACGGGAGACCCTCCGCGCGATCGAGGCCGAGCGAGCATCTGCGCTGATCGTGGTGCCCGTGATGCTCCAGCGAATCCTGGAGCTGGGGGAATCCGAGCGGGCCGCGCACGACACCTCCTCGCTGCGGGTGATCGCCTCGAGCGGGTCCGCACTCCCCGGTCCGCTCGCGCAACAGGTCATGGACGCGCTCGGCGAGACGCTCTACAACCTGTACGGCTCGACCGAGGTTGCGTGGGCGACGATCGCCACGCCGGAGGATCTGCGCGCCGCCCCGGGGACCGCCGGCCGACCGCCCCGCGGAACCGTGGTGAAGATCCTCGACCTGGAATGGCGCGAGCTGCCGCCAGCGGAAAGTGGCCTGATCTTCGTCGGCAACGAGCTGCTGTTCGAGGGCTACACGGGCGGCGGCGACAAGGTTCGGTTCGGCACCCTGATGTCGACCGGAGATCTCGGCCATTTCGATACCGACGGGCGGCTGTTCGTCGACGGCCGGGACGACGACATGATCGTCTCCGGAGGCGAGAACGTGTTCCCTGGGGAGGTCGAGGAGGTTCTCGCCGCGGTCCCGGGCGTCAGCGAGGTGGCGGTCATCGGGGTGCCCGACGATCAGTTCGGCCAGCGTCTGCGCGCGTTTGTCACGCTGGCGGCGGGTGCGTCGCTGACCGAGCAGGGGCTCAAGGACGAAGTGCGCTCGCAGCTGGCGGGTTTCAAGGTTCCGCGTGAGGTGCTGATCGTCGACGGCCTGCCCCGCAACGCCACGGGCAAGATCCTCAAGCGGCAGCTGGCGCGCGAGTAGGGCGTCGCTACCCTCAGAGCCAATGCCCCTGCGGACTGATCTCTTCGATCTGGGGGCGCTTCGCCTGAGCGCCGGCGAGGGCCGTCGCGTCGAGCTCTGGGTCGAGATCGACCCCTTCATGCTTGGAGGCGAGCCGTACCCGGTCGAGCCCGCGTTGGTTGCGGCGCATCTGGACATCTCACGCACCACCGGCGATGGCTACGCCCTGCGGCTGCGCTTCCGCGGCTCGCTGGCCGGACCTTGCATGCGCTGCCTGGAGCCGGGCACGCCGAGCTACGAGGTCGACTCGCGCGAGGTCTCCCAGCCCGGGGGGTCCGATGAGCTCGACTCCCCATACGTTGATCGCGGCGTGCTGGACCTTCACGCCTGGGCCCGGGACGCGCTGGCGCTCGCGCTGTCCGCCAAGGTGCTGTGCCGTGAGGACTGCGCGGGCCTGTGCCCCCGCTGCGGGGCTGATCTGAACACCGCCGGCGCCGATCACCATCACGAGCGCGAGCCCGACCCGCGGTGGGCGAAGCTGTCCGAGCTTCGCTTCGACTGAGGCCTTGTTCAGTCAGACCGGGGCGCGGCCGCGCCCCTGCTAGCCTCCGCGGCCATGGCTGTCCCCAAGCAGAAGCAGTCGCATGCCCGCACCGCTCAGCGCCGTGCTCAGCACAAACTGACGAAGCCGGCCTACAACGCCTGCCCGACGTGCCACAGTCCTCGGCTGCCGCATCGCGTGTGCCCGACCTGCGGCGGTTACAAGGGCCGCGAGGTCATCGCGCCGGCCGGCGAGCAAACCGACTGACCCCAGGTCGATGGTCACGGTTGCCGTCGATGCGGGCGGGGCGGACCTCGGTCCCGGCGAGGTAGCGGCCGGAGCGACTCGGGCTGCCGGTGACGCGATCAAGGTCATCCTGTTCGGGCCCGCCGAGGAGATCGGCTCCGTGTCCGGCAATGTCGAGGTCGTGGACGCGCCGATCTCGATCGCCAAGGCGGCCGACCCCGCCTTCGCCGTGCGTTCGACTCCGGACGCCTCGATCGTTCAGGCGGCGCGTGCCGTGGCCGACGGTCGTGCCCAGGCCCTCGTGTCGGGGGGGTCGACAGGGTCGGCGCTTGCCGCCGGCCTGTTCAACCTCCGCCGCGACCGCGGGATCTACCGCCCGGCGCTCGCGCTCCCCGTGCCGATGCCAGGTTCCTCACCGGTGCTGCTGCTCGATGTCGGGGCCAACGTCACCTGCCGGCCCGAGCATCTCGTGCAGTTCGCCCACATGGGTTCGGCGTTCGCTCAGGCGGTGATGGGCACGGTCTCGCCCCGCGTGGCGCTGCTCTCCAACGGCGAGGAACCTGGAAAGGGGACCCCGGAGCTGGTGGCCGTCCATGAGCAGCTCGCAGGCGAGGGAGGGACGGGGCTCAACTTCATCGGCAACATCGAGGGAACCCAGGTCACCGATGGAGCCGCCGACGTGGTGGTGATGGACGGCTTCACCGGGAACATCACGCTGAAGCTGATCGAGGGCGTGTCCGGCCGCACGCTGCGAGCGATTCGCGACGCGGCGATGAGCTCCCCACGCGCCAGGCTCGGTGGCCTCCTGCTCGCGCCGGCGGTCCGCCGGTTGCGTCAGGAGATCGATCCGGAAACCCCCGGGGGCGCCTACATGCTCGGCCTGCGCCAGCTCGGTGTGGTCGCGCACGGGAGGTTCACGCGGCGCGGCTTCCAGCGCGCGATCGAGGTCGCGGCCAAGGGCGTTCAGGAGGACGTGATCGCGCGGACCCGGGACGCGCTGCTGCAGGCGGGAGCCCTGCGCCCTCCCCGGGCGGGCGCTGACGGTGAGCCGGCCTCCGGCTCGTCCGAACCGACGGCTACGGTGTCCGGTCAATGAAGCGCGAGCAGGTCTTCTCATTGATACAAGCGCATCTGGCCGATGAGCTGGAGGTGGACCCGGGAAGGATTCAGGAGTCCACCCGCTTTCGCGAAGATCTCGAAGCCGACTCCCTCGATCTGTACACGCTGGTCCAGGAGCTGGAGGACAGCTACGGCGTGAAGATCTCCGACGAGGAAGCGGCGAAGATCCTGACTGTCGGCCAGGCGGTGGAGTTCGTGCTCGCGAGTGGCGCCCCGGAGCGCCAGTCGGCGACCGCGAGCCAAGGTCCTGACCCTGAGTGAGCGGGGAACGCGAGCTGGCCGGCAAAGAGCCGGACGAGGCCCGCGGCAGATCCGGGCCACGGCTGCACGGTGCCGGCCGGGGCGAGGCCAAGCTCCACGACCTGATGGAGCAGCTGCCGCCGGACCTCGCCGCATCGGTGTTCACCCACGCCTCCTGGACCGCACGGCGCTCGGACTCCTACGAACGACTGGCCTTCCTCGGAGACAGCGTGCTCGCCCTGGCGATCACCGCCCACCTGTACCCCCGGCTCGAGGCCGATCGCTTCGGCGCCGGGCGGCTGACCAAGATCCGGGCTCAGGCGGTCTCCGGCCGATCCTGCCGGGCGGTCGCCGACCGGTTGGGACTGCCAGAACTCCTGAGCGCTGCGGCGCCCGCCAGCGCCGCCTCCAGCGTGCCGGGGCTGATCGGCACCGAGCGGGTACTCGCCTCGGTGATCGAGGCGGTGATCGGAGCCTGCTATCTCGCGTTCGGTTACGAGACGACCGCCGAGGCGGTGGTCCCGGCCTTTGCCCCGGAGATCGAGGATGCGCTCGAGCATCCGGTCGACTACAAGTCCGCGCTCCAGGAGCGTCTGGCTCGCCGCGGAGACCTGGTCACCTACGAGGTCGTGGACGAGCAGGGGCCGCCCCACGACCGGACGTTCTCGATCAGTGCCCAGATCGACGGGAACGAGATCGGACGCGGCACCGGGCGCAGCAAGAAGGACGCCGAGCAGGTGGCCGCGCAAGCGGCGCTCGAGGAGCTCGAGTGAGGCCACGTGAGGTCAGGCCCGGCGCGTGTATCTGAAGTCGATCACGCTCAAGGGCTTCAAGTCGTTTCCTGACCGGACCAGGCTCGAGTTCGGTCCTGGGGTCAGCGTCGTCGTCGGGCCCAACGGGTCGGGAAAGTCGAACGTGACCGATGCGGTCCTATGGGCGCTCGGGGAGCAGTCGCCGATGGCCGTGCGCGGGCAGTCGATGCAGGATGTGATCTTCGGTGGCGCGCCGGGCCGGCAGGCCGGTCGCAGCGCCGAGGTCGAGCTGGTCCTCGACGACAGCGAGGGCACGCTGGCGCTCGGCGCGCCGGAGGTCTCGATCTTCCGTCGTCTCGATCGCAACGGCGACGGCGAGTACCGCCTGGCGGGCGCTCGCTGCCGCCTCGTGGATGTGATCGAGGTGCTGTCCGATACCGGGCTCGGCAAGGAGATGCACTCGGTCATCTCTCAAGGTCGGGTGGAGGCCATCGTGACCTCCAAGCCCCGTGATCGGCGGTTGCTGATCGAGGAGGCCGCGGGTCTCGGCAAGCACCGAAAACGCCGGCGCAGGGCGCAGCTGAAGCTCGCGCGCACCCAGGACAACCTCGACCGCGCGCTCGACGTCGAGCGCGAGGCGCGCTCACGGTTGCGGCCGCTGAAGCGTCAGGCGGAGGCGGCGGAGCTGCATGCCCGCCTCGAGCGCCAGACTCTGGAGGTGCGCTGGGAGCTGGCGCGCGACGAGCTCCGCGCGCAGCTGGCGGCGCTCGAGCAGGCGCAGGCGGAGGTGACCCGGACGCGCGAGCGCCGCGCCCACGTCGAGCGTCAGCTGCAGGCCGTCGCTCGGCGGCGCGAGCAGGCCGAGGAGGCGCTGGCCGAGCGCAGCGCCCAGCGCGAGGAGCTCTCCCGCCGCTGCTTTGTCGCCCAGTCCGCGGGTGAGCGTCTCGCCTACCGCTCGGAGGCGGTGCTGGGCGCCACCAATGGTCTGGAGAGCCGATTGGCGGGGCGGCGAGCAACCCTGTCCCAGCTCCGGGACCAGCATGCGGGCGACGCGCCCGATCCAGAGGCGGCTGCGCGCATCGCGGCGCTGCAGACCGAGATCGCCGCGCTCGACCAGGATCGTGAAGCCGAGCTCGCCCGTCAGCTGGCCGAGCTCGAGCAGCAGCTCGCCGCGGCGGGCGCCCGGCGCGCCGAGCTCGCTGCCGTGACCGAGCAGACGAGGAGGGCGCGCGAGGAGAGCGAGGCGCGGCTCGAGCAGGCCAGGCAGTCCGTACGCGAGTCCGAGCGCGCGGTCGAGCTCGCCCGGCGCGAGGCGGCCCGGGTCGGCGGCGAGCTCGCCGCCGTCAACCAGTTTCTGCGGGCCCAGTCGATCGCTCCCGGGGGCGTCGCCACTTTGTCCGAGGAGCTCGACGTCGATTCCGGCTACGAACTGGCGCTCGCGGCCGCCCTGGACGGACGGCTCAGCGCCGCGGTCGTGGTGGATCGCGCCGCCGCCGCGGAACTGCTCGATCGCATCGGCGCCGACGGTGGTCGAGCACTCGTGGGCGCGGAGGGTTACGACCCAGACGAGGGAGCCGTGGCGCCGACCGCGGGCGCCGAGCGGCTGCTCGACCACGTGCGGGGCCGGGGGAATTCGCTGCAGCTGGCGCGTCTGCTGCTGTCCGACGCCTGGGTTGTCGAGACAATCGAGTCGATCCCGGGGTTGTTCCGCGGGGTCGCGGTGACCGCCTCGGGCCGCGTGTGGGCGGCGGCCACCCGGGAGCTGCGTCAGGCGGCGGCTGTCGGCGAGGAGCGTGTGCTGGCCGAGCGCAACCGGCGCGAGGAGCTCGTCCGGAGCGCCGAGCGTGCCGTCCAGGCCGAGCAGGCCGCGCGAGCAGCGCTCGAGCAGGCCACCGCGCGTTCCGCCGAGCTCGACGCCTCACGTGAGCGGGAGGTGGCGGCCGACCGCACCGCGGTCCGTGCCCGTGACGAGGCGGCCGAGGACGAGCGGCGGATCGGATCCTTGATCGAGCGCCGGCGCGCCGCGCCGGATGATGGGCCGAACGCCGGCCGCCGAGCCCAGCTGGCGGCTGAGCTCGCCGCCGAGCGATCGATGCTCGACCGTTCCGAGCGCGAGCGGACGGAGCGTGCGGCCCGGATCCAGCGACTCGAGGCCACGATCGCCCGCGACGAACAGCTGTGCCCGCTCGTGAGCCGGGTGATCGAGGCCCTTAAGGACGCCGCGGCGGCGATCTCCGAGCGACTCGCCGTATTCCGCGCCGCGCTGGCTGCCGATCGCGAGGCGGGCGAGCATGTCGCGGCCGAGCTGCGGGCGTGCGCCCAGGAGGAGGCGACGCTGCACGGGCAACTGCACAGCGAGAACGAGGGCCTGACCGCTCACGAGGTGCGCGCGCAGCGGGTTCGGGACCAGGTTGCGGAGGTTCAGCGCGACGTCCACGAACTGGCCGGACGCCTCGAGCTCGACGCGGCGCCGGCGCAGTCGCCGCTTGGCGACGAGGAACGGGACGGTCTGACCACGAGGCTCGAGCGCCTGAATCGCCGGCGCGAGCAGCTCGGGCCCGTGAACCCGCTGGCGCAGGAGGAGTATGCGGAGGCGCTCGAGCACGTCGAGGAACTCGAGCGCCAGCGAGCGGATCTGGAGACCGCGCTGCGCGAGCTGGAGAGGCTGATCGCCGACACCGACCAGCAGATCAAGGAGACCTTCGAGGAGACCTTCGAGGCCGCCGCGCGCAACTTCGAGGAGCTCTCAGAGCAGTTGTTCCCCGGGGGCAAGGGGCGGCTGCGCCTGGTCTCCGAGCGCGGTGGCCCGGCCTCGGTGCTCGGTGCTCAGCCCTCGCCGACGTCGTCGGCCGACGGCGAGGTGGGCGAGGGGGCCGAGGGGCCCGAGGGCGACGAAGGCGAAGGGACCCCTGAGGAAGACCTGCTCGGGGTGGAGATCGAGATCACGCCGGCCGGGAAGGCGATGAAGCGGCTGTCGCTGCTCTCCGGCGGCGAGAAATCGATGACCGCGCTCGCGTTCCTGTTCTCGGTATTCCTGGCCAAGCCGTGTCCCTTCTACATCCTCGACGAGGTCGAAGCCGCGCTCGACGACGTGAACATCGATCGCTTCCTGGCCCTGCTCGCGCAGTACTCCAAGCGGGCGCAGTTCATCGTCGTCACCCACCAGAAGCGCACGATGGAGGCCGCCGACTCGCTATATGGCGTGTCGATGGGTGGCGACGGGATCTCGAAGGTGATCTCCCGCCGGCTGCCGCAGGCAGCGTAGGGCCACTCACCGCCCCGCTGGTAACGTCGCCGGCCGATGGCTCGCGACTGGCAGGACCTGTTCATCGTCAACGGCTCCGCCGCGGCGACCTCCGCCGCAGCGCCCTCCGACGCGTCGGAGGATCGGCGCCAAGGTCGCTTCCGAAGGCTGCGCGAGAGCCTGCGCAAGACTCGCCAGGCGCTGACCAGCGAGATCCAGGCAACGCTGTTCGAGGATCTGAGCGACGAGACGTGGGAGCGCTTGGAGGAGGCGCTGATCTACGCCGACGTCGGCGCCCGCACGACCGCCCAGGTGGTCGAGCAGCTGGAGCGCGAGGCCACCGAGGGCCAGATCACGGGCGGGGAGGCGCTGACCGACCGGCTGGTGGAGCTGCTGGCGGGCATCGCCAAGACCGGGGAGGACCGCATCGACCTGACCCCCCAGCCGAGCGTGATCCTGATGGCCGGGGTCAACGGCACCGGCAAGACGACCACCGTCGGAAAGCTGGCGTGGCATCTGCGCAACGAACTCGGCTGCACGGTGGTGCTCGCGGCGGCCGACACCTTCCGTGCCGCGGCGGTGGAGCAGCTCGAGCTGTGGGCACAGCGCGCCGACGTCGGTTTCGTCAAAGGGGTGTCGGGCGCCGATCCGGGGTCGGTGGCCTACGACGCCATCGACGCCGCGCGGCGCGACGGCGCCGACGTCGTGATCATCGACACGGCAGGCCGCCTGCACACGCAGGATGACCTGATGGGCGAGCTGGCAAAGATCCGCCGAGTGATCGCCAAGCAAATCCCCGAAGCCCCCCACGAGACGCTGTTGACCGTGGACGCCACCACCGGCCAGAACGGACTTCGCCAGGCCCGGCTGTTCTCCGAGGCGATCGAGGTCAGCGGTCTCGTGCTGACGAAGCTCGACGGCACAGCCAAGGGCGGGATCGCCCTGGCCATCGCCCACGAGCTCGGCATCCCGGTGAAGCTGATCGGCGTGGGCGAGAAGCTCGAGGACTTGCGGCCGTTCGAGCCCGAGGAGTTCGCGCGGGCGCTGGTGAGCTGAGTCACACAGACTGTAAGCTCGGTAGACATGTCAGGCTGGGTTCTGTGGGTGGTCGCCGCCGGGGTTTTCGGCGTCGGCGAGATGCTCACCAGCGGCTTCTTTCTGGCTCCGTTCGCCCTCGGAGCAGGACTGGCCGCGATCGCCGAGGCGGCAAGCGCCGGCGAACTCGTGGCCTGGATCGTGTTCGTGCTGGCCTCCCTGCTCAGCCTCGTCCTCGTGCGTCCGATCGCGCGGTCGCACATGCAGACGCCGCCGCACATCCGGACCGGTTCCGCCGCGCTCCTCGGAAGCGACGCGATCGTGCTCGAGCGGATCGCCAACGCCGAAGGGGTCGGGTGCGTCAAGATCGGCGGCGAGGTATGGACCGCCAGAGCGTATGACGAAGATCAGATAATCGAGACCGGTACCCGCGTACAGGTCGTACAGATCAAGGGCGCCACGGCGCTCGTCACCGAATGAAGAGGAGCGGGGCATGACCGGAGCAATCGTCGCCATCGTCGTAGTGGTCTTCCTGTTGGTCATGGCCGCGCGTACGGTGCGGATCGTGCCGCAGGCCCGCGCCGGCGTGGTCGAGCGGCTCGGCCGCTACAGCCGGACGCTGAACCCGGGGCTGGCGATCCTGATCCCGTTCATGGACCGTCTGAAGCCGCTGATCGACCTGCGTGAGCAGGTGGTCTCGTTTCCGCCGCAGCCGGTGATCACCGAGGACAACCTCGTCGTGCAGATCGACACGGTCCTGTACTTCACGGTGACCGATGCGAAGTCCGCCACCTACGAGATCGCCAACCCGCTCCAGGGGATCGAGCAGATCACCGTGACGACGCTCCGGAACGTCGTCGGCGGGATGAGCCTCGAGGTGGCGCTGACGAGCCGTGACCACGTCAACGCCCAGCTCCGCGGCGTGCTCGACGAGGCCACCGGCAAATGGGGCATCCGGGTCAACCGGGTCGAGATCAAGTCGATCGATCCGCCCGGGACGATCCAGGAGGCAATGGAGAAGCAGATGCGCGCCGAGCGCGACAAGCGCGCCGCGATCCTCACCGCAGAGGGGTTCAAGCAGTCGCAGATCCTCACCGCGGAGGGGGAGAAGCAGTCCGCCGTCCTCAAGGCCGAGGGGGCCAAGCAGGCGGCGATCCTCCGCGCCGAGGGTGACGCCAAGGCGATCGACACCGTGTTCACCGCGATCCACGAGGGAAAGCCTGACCAGGCGCTGCTCAGCTACCAGTACCTGCAGATGCTGCCGCAGCTCGGTCAGGGTGCCGCCAACAAGGTATTCGTGATCCCCTCGGAGTTCACGGACGCGTTCAGCGGCCTCGGCAAGGCGCTCAACGCGCGCGCCGACGCGGCCTCGCCCGCCGTCTCGCCCGCCGTCTCGCCTGCCGTGTCCCCCGCCGAGAAGCCGGACGCGCTGGGCCCGGCGTAGCCTTGTAGAGGACCCCAATGTTCGACTCACTGGCAGAGAAGCTGCAGGCCACGCTCGCCGACGTCCGCGGGCGCGGCACGCTGACCGAGGACGACATCTCCGCGGCGATGCGGGAGATCCGCCTGGCCCTGCTCGAGGCGGACGTCAACTTCAAGGTGGTCAAGAGCTTCACCAATGCCGTCAAGGAGCGTGCGCTGGGCGCAGACGTGATCGGGAAGCTCAACCCCGGCCAGCAGGTGGTGAAGATCGTCAGCGACGAGCTGACCGAGTTGATGGGAGGCGCCGCCCGCGAGCTGGTCTTCTCGCCGCGCCCTCCCACCGTGGTGATCATGGCGGGCCTCCAGGGGTCGGGCAAGACGACGGCCACGGGCAAGCTGGCCAAGTATCTGCGCGAGCAGGGCTCCTCCGTCGCCGTGGCCGCGTGCGATGTCTACCGCCCGGCCGCGGTCGATCAGCTGATCAAGGTCGGGGCCCAGGCCGGCGTCGACGTCTACGAGCAGGGCACGGACCGCGACCCGGTCAAGATCGCCGCCTGGGCCCGGGACCGCGCGCAGTCCGAGGGCAAGGACGTGCTGATCATCGACACCAGCGGGCGCTTGCACGTCGACCAGGAGCTGATGGCCGAGCTGGCCAACATCAAGAAGGCCACGCAGCCGCACGATGTGCTGCTCGTGGTCGACGCGATGACCGGTCAGGACGCCGTCAACGTGGCCGAGCAGTTCGCGGAGGTCGTCCAGTTCGACGGCGTCGTGATGACCAAGCTCGACGGCGACGCCCGGGGCGGCGCGGCGCTGTCGGTCAAGGCGGTCACCGGCAAGCCGATCATGTTCGCCTCCACCGGGGAGAAGCTCGACCAGTTCGAGCGCTTCCATCCGGATCGGATGGCCCAGCGAATCCTCGGCATGGGCGACGTGATGACGCTGATCGAGAAGGCGGAGGCGAGCTACGACGAAGAGCAGGCGGCCGAGCTCGAGCGCAAGTTCCGCAAGCAGGAGTTCGGACTTGACGACTTCCTTGAACAGATGAAGCAGGTGCGGCGTCTCGGACCGCTGCAGTCGCTGCTCGGGATGATTCCGGGGGTCGGCAAGGAGCTCCGCGGCGTCAAGGTCGATGAGCGCGAGTTCGACCGGCTCCAGGCGATCATCCTGGCCATGACGCCCCAGGAGCGCCGGCATCCGGAGCTGATCAAGGGCTCCCGGCGCCTGCGCATCGCCCGCGGGTCGGGAACCAACGTGCAGGCCGTCAAGGCCCTGATCAAGCAGTTCGAGCAGATGCGCAAGGTCATGCGCCAGGTCGCGAACGGCCGGATGCCAGACCTCGGGGCGTTGATGCGGCAAGCCCGCTAACCTCGTTCCTCGTCATGTCAGTCAGACTCAGACTCACCCGCGTCGGCAGCCGCAAGAATCCAATTTGGCGCGTCGTCGTCGCTGATCAGCGCAGCAAGCGCGACGGTCGCGTGATCGAGACGGTCGGGCAGTACAACGCCCAGACCAACCCCTCGACCATCGTGCTCGACGAGGAGCGCATCCGCGACTGGCTCGCCCGCGGCGCGCAGCCGACCGACACGGTTCGCAAGCTGCTGCGCACGCAGGGCATCCATCAGTAACCCGGGCGCGATGAAGGACCTGCTCGAGTACCTGGCGCGGGGGCTGGTCGAGAAGCCCGACGAGGTCTCCGTCAACGAGGTGGAGGAGGACGACGGCACGCTCGTGCTCGAGCTCTCGGTGGCCGGCGACGACTACGGGAACGTGATCGGCCGCGGTGGCCGGACCGCCTCGGCGCTGCGCACCATCATCAAGAGCGCGGCGGTCAAGGACAAGCGCCGCGTGTTCGTGGACATCGTCGACTCCTGATGGCCGCGGACCGCGGATGGCTGCGAGCCGGCGCGGTTGGAAGTGCCCACGGGCTGGACGGCAGTTTCTACGTCAACCAGCCGAATGCCCAGCTGCTGGTGCTCGACGCGACCGTGATGGTCGCCGGGGTGCAGCTGCCCATCACGCGGCGCGCGGGCACCGACCTACGGCCGATCGTGCGTCTGGCCGGGTACGAGGACCGCACCGCCGTCTCGGCGCTGCGCGGCCAGGAGCTGCTCGCCCCGCGCAGCGAGGCCCCGGATCTTGGGCCAGAGGAATGGTGGGTCGAGGATCTGGAGGGTTGCACCGTCCGTGACTCGGGCCGGGAATTGGGGACGGTGCGGCGGGTGCTCGCGCTTCCATCCTGCGAGGTGCTGGAGGTGGTGCTCGCCGATGGCGGCGGCGAGCTGCTTGTCCCCCTGGTCAGCGACGCCGTGCAGACGGTGGACATCGAGCGGCGTGAGATCCTGGTCGATGTGCAGTTCCTTCGGGACGGCTGATGGAGCTCGACGTGTTCACCCTGTTTCCCGACGCCTTCGGCTGGTTTGAGCGCCAGCGTCACGTCGAGAACGCGCTGGCCCATGGCAATCGGCTGGACTACGTCAATTACCGCGACCACACGCCGCTGAGCGCGGGCCAGGTGGATGACACGCCGTTCGGCGGGGGCGCGGGAATGGTCCTGAGGGTGGATGTGGTCGAGGCCGCCCTGCGCGCCCGCTACGGCGAGGACCCGGTGGAGCTGCGGGCGGCGCGGCGGATCGTTGCGCTGACCCCGGGCGGCCGGTTGCTCGACGACAGCCTGGTCGACGAGCTGGTCCTCGAGCCACGCCTGACCTTGCTGAGCGGCCGCTACGAGGGGTTTGACCAGCGCGTCCTCGACCACTTCGTCACCGATGAGATCTCGATCGGGCGGTACGTCCTCGCCGGCGGCGAGCTCCCCGCGATGGTGGTGTGCGACGCGGTGCTGCGAAAGCTGCCAGGCGCTCTCGGCCACGAGCACTCGGCCCTCGAGGAGTCCTTCAGCCAGGCGCTGGCGGGGGCACCGGAGTACCCGCACTACACCCGGCCCGCTGAGTTCCGCGGCTGGGCCGTGCCTGAGGTGCTCCTCTCAGGTCACCATGCGCGGATCCGTGAATGGCGTCTCGCGCAGAGCCAATCGCGCGCCGACGCTGGTTCGCTACCATAAGCCGCCCCGCGCGGACGGGCCACGCGCCACGCTGGCGTGAAGGTCCAGGCACCGGTCGAGAGAGCCGGTACCGCCGACGCGTTTACTTGCCATGAGCACCGTGATCGACAGCTTGGAGCGAGCCCAGCTCCGCCGAGTGCCCGCGTTTGACGCCGGGGACCGCCTGCGGGTCCACTTCCAGGTCATCGAGGGCACCCGCCGCCGTACCCAGGTGTTTGAGGGTGTGGTCATCAAGCGGCAGGGACACGGCGCCCGGGAGACCTTCACGGTGCGCAAGCAGTCCTTCGGCGTCGGCGTCGAGCGGACGTTCCCCCTGCACTCGCCGAAGATCGAACGGATCGAGATCGCCGCGCGCGGCGACGTCCGGCGCGCCAAGCTCTACTACCTCCGTGACCGGGTCGGCAAGCGCGCCCGCGTCCGCGAGCGGCGCTCCTCGCGTCCCGAGGAGGTCATCGAGCGAGAGTTGCTCCACGCGCCTGCGCCCGTGGCCGCTGAACCTGAGGCCGATGCCTCCGAGGTTCCGGCCGAGGTCGCTGCGGTTCCCGCCGAGGTTGCCGAGGCTCCAGCCGCGGCCACGGTGCAACCGCCCGCCGCGGAGGCACCCGCTGGCGACCCAGCGGTGTGACCAAGACGAAGAAGTCGCTGCCCAGCTCGCTGGTCGAGCTGGTGCTGGTTGTTGCGAGCGCCCTCGGACTCGCGCTCGCCATCCAGGCCTTTGTGGTCAAGCCCTATCGCATTCCCAGCGGATCGATGCTTCCGACGCTCCATATCGGCCAGCGGGTGCTGGTCAACCGGATCGGCACGCATTTCTCGAATCCTTCGGTCGGCGACATCATCGTGTTCCATCCGCCCAAGGACTACGGCACCTGTGCCGATCCCAGCGAGGGCCAGAACGGCGTCGGTCAGAACAACGCGCGCCCTTGCGATCGGGCCCAGACGACCCCCTCCTCGGAGACGTTCATCAAGCGCGTCGTCGGCGTGTCCGGCGACCGGATCTCGATCAGGAATGGTCACGTGATCCGCAACGGCGTTAGGGAGAAGGATTCGTACATCATCCCCTGCCTCGGGGGATCGTGCGATTTCCCGGGCACGATCACGATCCCGCGCGGCGACTTCTACATGATGGGAGACAACCGTCCTGACTCCGAGGACAGCCGCTTCTGGGGACCGGTGCCGAAGGCCTGGATTATCGGCCAGGCGTTCTTCACGTACTGGCCTCCGGGCCGGATGGGCTTCCTCTGATGGCGGGCATCAAGTCGGGCGGTCCGGGCTCCGCCCTCAAGTCCCTGATCGAGCTCGTGTTGACCGTTGTCGTGGCGGTGGGCCTGGCGCTGCTGATTCAGGCGTTCGTGGTCAAGCCGTATCGCATCCCCAGCGGCTCGATGCTGCCCACCCTGCAGATCAATCAGCGCGTGCTGACCAACCGGCTGATCAGCCACCCCAGCGTCGGCGACGTCGTGGTGTTTCATCCGCCCCACGGCGCCGACCTCGGAAACGGCATCTGCCAGAACCCCCAGGAGGGCGGCGGACATTCGGCCCCCTGCGACGCCCCGACCCCCACCCAGTCCAGCCAGACGTTCATCAAGCGTGTCGTCGGCGGGCCGGGCGACCGGATCTCGATCACCGATGGCCACGTGACCCGCAACGGAGTGCGGGAGCAGGACCCCTACATCGTGGACTGCGGCGGCGGCCCTAATTGCAATTTCCGGAAAACGATCGTCGTTCCGCCCGGCGATTACTTCATGATGGGGGACAACCGTGGCGCCTCCGACGACAGCCGTTTCTGGGGTCCCGTCCCCGACAAGTGGGTCATCGGCGTCGCGTTCTTCACCTACTGGCCGCCGAGCCGGATCGGGTTCCTCTAAGCGGACCAAGCCGAGCGGGAACCGGGCGGCGAGACGGCTGTTCGCGTTCGACCGCGCGCTGGGAGCTCGATTTGTCGCCGGAGCCGACGAGGCCGGGCGAGGTTGCCTGGCCGGCCCACTGGTGGCCGCCGCGGTGCGCTTCGACCTGGAGCGGCTGCGGCCGGTGGACATCCGCGCGCTGGGCGCGCTGAATGACTCAAAGCAGCAGACACCGGCCGCTCGGGCCGCGCTGTTTCCGGTGATCCTCCGGGTCGCCGACCGAGTCTCGATCGTCTCCCGCTGCGCGCCCGGCATCGACGCCCGGGGGCTGCACGTGACGAACCTGGCCGCGCTGCGCGACGCCCTCGGGCAGGTCGCCTGCAGCGGTTGCATATGTCTCAGCGACGGGTTCCCGGTGGCGGCGCTCGGGTACGAGCAGCGGGCGGTGATCGGCGGCGACGCCAAGAGCGCCGCGATTGCCGCCGCGTCGGTCATCGCCAAGGAGACGCGTGACCGCTACATGCGCCGGGCGGACGCCAGCCATCCCGGCTGGGAGTTCGCCCAGCACGTCGGCTACGCCACGCCTGAGCATCGCGAGGCGATCGAGCGGCTCGGCGTCTCGCCGCTGCACCGCCTGTCATTCCAGTCGGCTGCCTACCAGCAGCTGGCGCTAGAAGGCGCCTTCGAGGTGCTCGATGCCCGCCAGTCGGCCTGAGGGATCGAAGGTGACGCCGATGGCGTCGAAGCGCAGCGACCTCGCATAGGGCCGCTCCACCCGCTCGATCAGCCAGCTGCCGGCCATCTTGCGCACGCGCGAGCGCTTCAGCTTGCCGACCGCGTCGAGCGGATTGCCCTCGCCAGGGGCCATCCGGCGCGTCTTGACCTCGCAGAATGCGAGCGTGGTTCCGTCGTAGGCGACGATGTCGAGCTCGCCCCACCGCGTCCGGTAGTTGCGCTCGACGATCTCAAAGCCGCGGCGCTCCAGGTGCTCCGCGGCCAGCTGTTCGCCAAGCTGCCCGAGGCGGTGGCGGACGTCTTTGCTCATGGCCGCGGACGCTACGCTCGATCGTGCAACATGTGGGTTGCACGCTGTGCCAACTCTGCGCAATTCCCGACGCGGGGCCTGCGCTGAATTGGCACACCGCGTGACCCACGCCCCACGCGACTCCGCGTAGGTTCTCGGCATGCTCGCGCGGGTCACGACGTTCGCCATCGACGGGGTCGATCCACGGCGCGTGTGGGTGGAGGTCGACATCCGTTCTGGCCTGCCCGCCTTCACCATCGTCGGCCTCGGCGATGCCGCCGTCCGCGAGTCGCGCGACCGCGTCCGCTCGGCGATCCTGAATTCCGAGTTCAAGTTTCCCGACCGCCGGATCACGGCCAATCTGGCCCCCGCGTTCCTGCGCAAGGTGGGCCCCGGCTTCGATGTGGCGCTGGCCCTCGCGGTTCTCGCCGCCAGCCGGCAGATCCCGCCTGCGGCCCTGGCCTCCTATGCCGTGTTCGGCGAGCTGTCGCTGGGTGGAGAGCTACGCGATTCGCCGGGCGCGCTGGCCGTGGCCGAGGGGACCCGAAGGGCGGGTCTGGCCCGGCTGATCGTGCCCCGTGAACGCGCTCGCGAGGCCGCCCTGGTCGACGGCATCGAGGTGGCCGGGGTGGCGACCCTGCGGGCCGCCGCGGAGGTCCTCCTGGGCCAGCGGGCACCGGAACTCCCGGCCGCGCCGGCGGCGCGCGCGCGTGCGCCGATGCGGCTCGCCGAGCCCGACCTGCGGGATGTACGGGGTCACGCGGCTCCGATCCTGGCGCTCCAGATCGCGGCGGCGGGCGCTCACAACCTGCTGCTCGAGGGGGCGCCGGGGACCGGCAAGACGATGCTCGCGCGACGGCTGCCCTCGATCCTCCCCGCGATGACGCGCGAGGAGGCGATCGAGGTGACCAGGATCCACAGCGTCGCCGGCACCCATGCCGACGGTCTGATCGGCATGCGGCCGTTTCGGGCGCCGCACCACACGATCTCCCCCGCCGGGCTGGTGGGTGGTGGCTCGACCCCGCGACCCGGCGAGGCGACCCTCGCCAACCATGGCGTTCTGTTCCTCGACGAGCTCTCGGAGTTCCAGCGCTCCAGCCTCGACGCCCTGCGGCAGCCCCTCGAGGACGGCGCCGTGACGATCGTGCGCGGCCAGCGCGCGCTCGTGTTTCCGACGCGCTTCATGCTGGTGGCGGCCACGAATCCCTGCCCCTGTGGGTTCGCCGGTGTCGATGATCGATGCGTTTGCGCGGAGACGGATCTGCGGCGTCACCGCCGGCGGCTCAGCGGTCCCCTGCTGGACCGGATGGATCTGCTCGTCACCGTGGAGCGACCGAGCGAGCGGGATCTGCGGGCCGGACCCTCGGTCGACTCCGAGACCGCCCGGGCGCGCGTGGCCGAGGCCCGGGAGCGACAGCTGCACCGGCTGCGCGGTTCCGGGGCACGCTGCAACGGCGAGATGGACGGCCGTCTCGTGCGGCGCCACGTGCGACTCGAGGACACGGCCGCCGACACGCTCGGCCGCGCCTACGCCGTCGGGGCGCTGAGCGCGCGCGGTCGGCACCGGGTCCTCCGGGTCGCCCGGACGATCGCCGACCTCGAGCGACGGGAGGTCGTGAGCGCCGCCGACGTATTGACCGCGCTCAGCCTGCGCCAACGCGGGGACGCCGATCAGGCGCTGGCGGCATGAGTCTCGCCTGCGAGCGGTGTCTGGCCCGAGCGTGGCTGCTTGGTCGGCTCGCCGCGCACCTCGAGCCGGGGCGCAGCCGGATCTCGGAACT
>DATCPD010000062.1:0-10333 GCA_036564325.1 Solirubrobacteraceae bacterium
GCGAACAATGCGCCGCCTAGGCGCGATCGCGATTCTGGGGATCGGGGCCGTACACCTACAGCAATACCTCGGCGGCTATCGGTCGATTCCCACGATCGGGACCTTGTTCCTACTCAATGCGGTCAGCTCGGGGGTTGTCGCCATCGGGCTGTTGGCGCCAATCGAGCGCATCCTTCACCAGCGACGTGCTGAGCTCACGAGCGGATTGCTGGCGGGCGCAGGCTTGGCGATCGCAGCAGGGTCGCTGGTCGCACTGTTCGTCAGCGAGAACGGAACGCTGTTCGGGTTTTCGGAGACTGGGTACCGCACGGTGATCGTGCTCGCGATCATCGCCGAGGCACTCGCCATCGTCCTGCTGGCGCCGGTAGCTGCCCTCAGCCTCAAACGAGCGGCTTCGGGGGGCAGCAAACCCGGCATGCCCCGCGCGGTGACCTCGCGGTAGGCGCGGCCAAGTTCACATGGACTTTTTTGGTCCCTCTCAGGCGTTTCTCAGCATGTCGGTGCATCGTGGGAGCAAGCCGCTCACTCACGATCACCAGACGACGGAAGGGATCAGTCCATGTTCTCCAGGAGACTCACCAGGCCCATCGCCATCGGCGCCGCGGCCCTCGCGATGGGGGGCGGTGCCTACGGCATCGTCAGCGCAACCGCCAGCACCGGCTCTGGCACCGCGACAACAGCCACGTCCGCCTCGGCAACATCAGCGCAACTCGGGCCGCGTAGCGGCGGATCCAACGCTCGATCCGGACCGGCCGCGGGCGGATCAATCGGCAAGGTGAGCAGCGTGTCCAAGTCGAGCTTCGGACTGTTGACCTCGGCAGGTCAGAAGGTGACCGTCAAGGAGACGTCGTCCACGAAATACGAGACAGGCACCAAGGCGGCGTCGGCGAGCGCCGTTGTCAAAGGCAAGACCGCCCTCGTCGTCGGAACAACCAACAGCACGACAATCACCGCCACGCAGGTCATCGTGCAACCGACAAACAGCACGTCCAAGACGTCGTCGAAGGTGATCCCCTTCAAGCCTGGTGCACCTTCCACGTCGAAGCAGGTCGGTCAAATCCCGGCGAACTACAAGCAGGGGTCCGGCACCATCGTCAGCGGAACCACGGCTAACAAGGCCACGAAAGCCGCATTGGCCGCCTACCCGGGGGGCGTCGTCGATCGCGTTGTGAAGCTGAGCAACGGTGAGTACGAGGTCCACAACATCGGCGTCAACTGGCCGCACCACGTCTTCGTCAACAAGAACTTCAAGGTCGTCGGCGCCAACTAGCCACGGCAGAGCATGGTTCAGCTTCGGCCGCGTGGGCCACGTGCGAGCGGCCGAAGCTCGACTGGAAGGCCGTCGCCGGGGAACGGGCCGGTTCCGTAGTCGAGGACGGGCTCGTAGCCGGCCGGGACCCGCCAGAAGTTCCGCAGGAGCAGTTGGTGCATGATCGCTTTGACCTCCATCGAGCCGAAGTGCATGCCAATGCATTTGTGCACGCCGCTCCCGAAGGGAGACCAGGAATATTTGTGGGCGGCGTCCTCACGGCGATCGTCGCTAAAGCGCTCGGGATCGAACGTGTCCGGGTTGCGCCACCACGGCTCCATCCGTTGGGTCGGGTAGATGCCGAGCATCAGCTTGGTGTCCTTCGGGATGTAGCGCCCATCGATCTCGGTGTCCTTGATCGCCTGCCGAGCGAGCGTCCCCACGGGCGCGTTCATGCGCAGCGTTTCCTTGAACACGAGGTCCATCGAGGGCAGCAAGTCGAGATCCTCGTAGCCGATCACGGCCTTTCCCAGCGCCTGGGATTCCGCGCGCAGGCGGTCCTGCCACTCCGGGTGCTTGGCCAGGTAGTAGCCCATCATCGCCAGCGTGATCGTGCTCGTGTCGTGCGCGGCCATCATCGTGAAGATCATGTGGTTGACGACGTCCTCGTCGCTGAACCGCTCGCCGTCTTCACTCTCCGCCCGGCAAAGCACGCTGAACAGATCGTCGTCCTGGCTCGCACGCTTGGCCGGCAGTTGGCTGCGGAAGTACTCCGCCAGCAGGCGCCGGCTCTCGAGGCCACGATGCCACTTGCCGCCCGGTACGTCGGCCCTGATGATCGCCTGACCGCCGACCACGACATCGATGAACGCCGCGTTCAGTCGATTCGCCTGGGCGCTCAGCTCGGTACCGACGAACACCTCCGTGGCGATGTCGAGCGTCAGTTGCTTGGCCGCGCGGTAGAGCTCGAAGCTGCCGCCCGGCTGCCAGCGGGCGATGCCCCTCTGGATCGCCGGATTCATCTTCTCCAGGTACGCGACCAGACGCTCGTGCTTGAACGCCTGCTGCATGATCCGCCGGTGGTGGCGGTGCTCCTCGAAGTCCATCAGCATCACGCCGCGGTCAAAGAACGTCCCAATCAGCGGATCCCACCCCAGCTTGTTGGAGAACGCGCGATCGCGGTTCGCCAGCACGGTCTCGAGCCCATCGGGGCCGAGCACCTGAACCCAGCGCCCACCGAGCGCGGTCAGCCAGAACACCGTGCCGAACCGCTCGTAGTAACTCCGAGCGTGGCGAAGGCCGTCGTTCAGGAACTCGAGTGTGTGCCCAACGACGGGCAGGCCCGGATCGCCCATCACGGGCTCCAGCCCACTCCCCGCAGGAGGCATTGCCAGCGGCCGGACACCTCCGGTCGGAACGTGCTCGATCAGTGATGCGGCAACGCCGCGCGCCTTCAGCTTGACGGGTGTGCTCATAGATCCACTGCTCCTCAGATCGCCGGATCTGAGGCGAACCTAACAGCTCAAGCCTGCAACCGCTCGCCGCAAACGCCGCTGATCGTTATGCCGTTCCTGGTGAGGACGCCGAGTGCCCCGCCCGCTCAGCCGCGCGAGCGCGCGCGTGGGTGCGTTGGGCGAAGCTCAGCGCACCGGGGTGGCCTTCACCGGGCCACGGAGCCAGCATCAGCAGCAGACGAGCCCCGGACACCGCAACGACCTCACGGCGCTCCTGCGGAGCGAACTCGAACAGCGTCCCCGGCCCGCCTTCCACAGTCGCAGCGCCGCCACTCTTCACCGCGACCTCGCCGGTGACCACGACGAGCCAGGCGCGCTCGTGGACCTCGTGATCATGCAGCCGCTCACCGGCGAGCAGTTGAAGCGCGACCACGCGCGCGGCCGGGCTCGAGGAAAGGATCCGCGGGGAGCGGGGTCCGGCATCGAGGCCTCGCACATCCCAGCTCTTCATGGGCAACCTGGGCCGGTTGCGGATGGGCCAGCGGAAGTCGGGGACACAGCGCCCCCTTTCTAGTCGCGCCCACGACCGGTCCGGCCGGGGTCACTCCAATAGCGTGCAACCACTCTCCTCCCTTTGTGGGTTAAGTCAAGGAGCGCGGTCACCGACGCCCCGGTTCGAGGCGCCGGCGACAGTCCCCGTCTGCGATTCAGGCGACGGGCTCGCCGCGAGTTCCCGCACGGGCGATGAGCCGCGCGATGAAACCACCGACGAGCAGTCCGTCGCCCTCGCCCTCGCCCTCGCCCGAGGTAGTTGTGTAGGCAACTACCTGCTACGCTGGAGCGATGGAGCTAGGCCTTGCCACGTTTGCCGATCTCAGCTCAGGCATCACCCCACGGCAGCGCATGCGTGACTTGATCGAGGAAGCCGAGCTGGCGGACCAGCTCGGACTTGACGTATTTGCCATCGGCGAACACCATCGGCCTGACTTTCTCGTCTCCTCCCCGGCGGTCGTGCTCGCCGCGATCGCGATGAAGACCGCGCGCATCAGACTCTCGAGCGCGGTGACCGTGCTCAGCTCGGATGACCCGGTCCGCGTTTTCCAGCAGTTCGCCGAGCTCGACCTCCTCTCCGGCGGGCGCGCTGAGATCATGGCCGGTCGAGGCTCGTTCATCGAGTCCTTCCCCCTGTTCGGATACGACCTGGACGATTACGACGAGCTCTACGCCGAGCGGCTCGAGCTGCTGCTCGAGATCCGCAGGTCGACCCACGTCACCTGGTCAGGGCGTCTCCGCGCGCCGCTCGAGCACGCCGGGGTGTGGCCCCGCCCGGTCCAGGATCCGCTCCCGGTGTGGGTGGCTGTCGGCGGCACGCCCCAGTCGGTTGTCCGCGCGGGCACGTTGGGCCTCCCTCTGACCGTGGCCATCATCGGCGGCCAGCCCGAGCGGTTCGTGCCGCTCGTCGACCTGTACCGGCGAGCCGGGGCCGCCGCCGGTCACGACCCGGCTCAGCTCAAGGTGGCGGTCAACACCCACGCGTTCGTCGGCGAGAGCTCGGAGCAGGCCGACGCGGCGTTCGCGGCTCCATACCTGGCGATGATGAATCGCATCGGTCGTGAGCGCGGATGGCCCCCGTCGGGACGTCCCGAGTACGACGCGCTGCGCTCGCCCCGCGGCGCCGTGGCCGCCGGCTCGCCCGAGCAGGTTGCGGAGAAGCTCCTCTTCGAACACGAGCTGTTCGCCCACCAGCGCTACATCGGGCAGATGAGCGTCGGCGCCGTGGCCCACCGGGACGTGATGCGCTCGATCGAGTTGTTCGGCACGAAGGTCGCCCCGCTCGTGCGCGAGGAGCTTGCCCGACGCCAGGCCGAACCGTCGCCCGCGGCTTCGCAGCTCGCCTGAGCGCCCGCCGGCTGGACCAGCATGGCACCATACGTGCGTGCCCGAGCGCCTGTTCTTCACCGAGTCCGATGCCGCCAACGAGCTGATCGCGCAGGACCCGATGGCGCTGCTCATCGGCTTCGCACTCGATCAGCAGGTCACAGTTCAGAAAGCGTTCTCCGGACCGCTGGCCCTGCGAGAGCGGATCGGCTCGCTGGATGCGGACGCCGTCGCCTCCGTCGACCTCGAGCCGGTGTTCCGTGAGCGTCCGGCCATCCATCGCTTTCCCGGGGCGATGGCCAAGCGCGTCCATGACCTCGCCGCTCACGTCCGCGACCGCTACGACGGCCAGGCCGCCCGGGTCTGGACCGACGCGGCGGACGGGCAGGAGCTCCGCGCCAATCTCGAGGCGCTTCCCGGCTTCGGCGAGATGAAGGTCAAGGCGCTCGGGGCGGTACTGGCCAAGCGCTTCGACATTGCCGCTGCCCAGGATCTGGTGCCGTGGCATCCGACGCTGGGCGACGTCGACTCGCCGCAGGCGCTGGCGGATTACCAGGCCGCCAAGCGCGCGCACAAGTCGGAGTGGTCCAAGGCCACATCGCGCGCCTAGCCTGAGCGCCGCGCACGATGATCGTCGAGCACGAGACGCCCCATGGGCTGGCGCGCGCGACCGTCGAGCAGACGCCGGATGCTCGCGGCGCGCTCGTCCTCGGACATGGGGCCGGCGGTGGAGTCAGCGCACCGGACCTCGTGGCGGCCAAGCGGGCCGCGGTGGGCGCGGGACTGGCGGTGGCGCTGGTCGAGCAGCCCTATCGCGTCGCCGGACGGCGCTCGCCGGCACCGGCGCGTCAGCTGGACGTGGCCTGGATGAGCGTGGTCGAGCGGCTGCGCGAGCAGGAGCTGAGGGACCTTCCCCTGATCGTGGGCGGCCGCTCCTCCGGCGCGCGGGTCGCCTGCCGCACCGCGGCGGCGCTCGCGGCTCGCGGTGTGCTGTGCCTCGCGTTTCCCTTTCAGCCGCCGAGCCGCCGGGCGTCAGCGGCCAGCGCTCCGAACCGACTTGGCGAGCTCGAGGCGGTGCCGGTGCCCGTGCTGATCGTGCAGGGGTCCGGCGACCCGTTCGGCGTACCGCCGCGGGCACCCGGGCGGGAGGTCATCACCGTCCGCGGGAACCACAGCCTGAGAAGTGATCTCGGCGCGGTGGAACACGAGGTGGGCGTTTGGCTGCCGGTGGTGCTGGCCTCGGCCAGTTAGGAGCGGGCGACGGGAATCGAACCCGCCCTAGAAGCTTGGAAGGCTTCTGTGCAACCACAACACTTCGCCCGCGGGACAAGGCGGATGGTACCCGGGCTCGGCGCGCAGACTAGCTCCGAGGCTCCTCGGTTCCGAGCGCAGACTGGCTCCGGCGCTCCTCGGTGGGGACCTCCCCCTCCCGGGTCAGCTCGGGCGGCGGCCACGGCCCCATCCAGTTGTCCAGCGCCCCGTCGATCGTAACGACCGAGCCCGAGAACGCGCGCCCCAGCTCCGAGGCGAGCAGCGCGACCAACCAACCGTATTCCTCGACCTCGCCGAGCCGCTGGAGCGGCACGGTCCCGGCGGCCCTGCGCCACAGCTCGGCGGGATACTTGCGCAGCGACTCGGTGGCAAACCGGCCGATCGCCACCGCCGCGACCGAGATCCCGTCGGGGCCCCAGGCCTGCGCCAGTTCCCGCGTCAGCGCCTCGACCTCCGCGCGTGCCGCGCCGGTATGGGCCATCGCCGGCATTCCCTGATGCGGGGAAACGGTGACGTTGACGATCGTCCCGCGTCCGGCCGAGCGCATCGCCAGCTCGTAGGCCGCCTCGCACATGTTCAGCGTGCCGCCGACGTTCAGGCGCTGCACGGCGCGCCAGCCCTTGGTCTTGATCCCCTCCGCGGGCACGAAGTACTGGCCTCCGGCGTTGTTGAGCAGGAAGTCCAGGCGGCCGTGGCGCTCGAGCACGGCACGAACGATCTGCTCCGCCTCGCTGCGGTCGCGGATGTCCCCGGTCGCCCACGAGCACCGCTCGCCGATCTGGCCCGACGCCTCCTCCAGCACCTCAGCGCGACGGCCCGCGATCACGACCGAGGCCCCGCAGGCCGCCAGCTCGGCGGCCGCCGCCTTGCCCAGGTTGGTGCCGCCGCCGGTCACGAGCGCAATCGTTCCCTCGAGCGCCCCGTCGGCGAACACGCGTGAGGCCTCCACCCCTACTCCCCCAGCACCTTGATGACCAGCCGCTTGCGCCGGCCGCCGTCGAACTCGCAGTAGAAGATCTGCTGCCACGGACCGAGGTCGAGCTGAGAGTCGGTTACCGGCACTATCACCTGGTGGTGGACGAGCAGGTTCTTCAGATGGGCGTCGCCGTTGTCCTCGCCGCCGCGGTGGTGCCGGTAGTCGCCCGGATTCGGCAGCAGCTCCCTGGCCACCTCGCCGTCCGGCGGCTGCCAGCTCGGCGGCGCGAGCTTGTCCAGCCACTCGAGCGCGTCCGCCTGGATACCAGGCTCGTCATCGTTGATCCACACCCCGGCGGTGATGTGCATCGCACACACGAGCGCCATCCCTTCGCTGATGCCCGCCTCACGCACGGCCTCGGCCACGTCGTCGGTGATGCGGACGAACTCACGGCGCTGCTCGGTCTGGAAGGTGCGGTAGACGGTGTGGGATTTCATGGCCCGGATCTCGCTTGACGCGGCAGCCTCATCGACCTGAGTGCTCGCGAATCGCTACGGGGGAGCCGGGATTCGAACCCGGATTCACGGTTTTGGAGACCGCGCGCATAGCCGTTAACTCACTCCCCCACGGGCGAGCGATGGTACCGACGGGACTGGCGTTCCGTCCTCTCGGTGTACGAACATATGTTCCCATATGAGCAGGACGCACACAGACGTCAGCCTCGTTCTCTCCATGATCGCCCAGGGGTTGAGTGATCATGAGATCGCTCGACGGAGCGGCGTTCCGCGCTCAACTGTTCAGCGGTGGCGGTCCGAGCGGATTCCGCAGACCGACGTTAGGGCGGATTGGAGCGTCTCCGACCCATCCGCATACGGCTACTTGCTCGGCTGCTACCTGGGCGACGGCAACATCCTCCACCGCCCCCCGAACGGCTGGACCCTTCGAATCGCATGCGACCAGCGCTACCCGGACACCATCGATGAAGTCCTCTTGACAATGGCTCATACTTTTCCCCCGCGCCAACCCACCCGCCGCGCTCGCGCAGCAAGCGCCTCAGACGTGCTGAGCATCTCCCATCCGGGAATCGGGTGTGCTTTCCCGCAGCACGGCGACGGTCCCAAACATCGGCGCAGCATCTCGCTCATGGATTGGCAACTCGCACTCACGCATGCCCATCCCAAACCGTTCATTCGTGGGCTGATCCACTCCGACGGCTGCCGGACGATCAACCGCTTTCGCACGCCGCTACCCAGCGGACGCGTCGAAGAGTACGCGTACGTCCGATACTTCTTCAGCAACTTCTCCCCTGATATCCGTGCGATCTTTCGCGAGCACTGCGAGTTGATCGGGATCCGTGTGACGCAGCCGAATCATCGGAATCTCGCCGTCTCGCACCGGGCCAGCGTCGCCATCCTCGACAGCTTCATCGGGCCAAAGACCTAGCCGCTGCTCCCCCATCCGCGATGGCTTGGTTTAATCGGCCTTTATGAACCTTGCAGGTCTCCGCGCCGCCGCGCTTCGCCGCGAACCGTACGAGTGGGGGTTTCTCCGTGACGGCTTTGACCTCGATCACGCCGCTCGTCTGCTCGCGACGTTCCCGCGTGCCGGTTTCTGGGAACTGACGGGCACCGACGCGGAGAAGTCGTGGACGTATGCGGCACGTCCGCTGGTGACGCTTGACGCGGGTGGCCCCGCATTGGCCGGCGCGCTCCATCCGGAATGGCGCGGCGTGGCCCAGCAGCTCGAGAACCAGAGCTACCGACAGGCGCTCAGCCAGGCCATCGGACGCGACCTGTCCCACGCCGGGGTCGAGGCCAGCGTGTGGCGCTGGGATGTGGGCACGAACCTCGGACCGCACCGCGACATGGCCAGCAAGATCGTCACCCAGGTCTTCTACTTCAACGTCGGGTGGGACCCACGCTGGGGAGGCTGCCTGCGAATCCTCGGCAGCCGGGAACCGGACGACCTGATCCAGGAGCTCCCACCCCGGCTGGGGTCGAGCTCGATCCTCGTCCGCTCGGAATCGTCGTGGCATTCGGTCACGCCCGTGTCGGCCAGCGCGCCCGCCGCCAGGCTGAGCCTGATCGTGACGTGGTTCGAGCCGGGCGCCGAGAGCCCGGTGTGGAAGGTGGGCGCCGACGGCCGGGTCGGCTGCGTGGCCTCCGGCGAGCCGATGGACGCGGTGGCGGCCGGTGGCTGATCTGCACGTGGCGATCGTGGGGACGGCGGACGCCGCCAACTACGGCGATCTGCTCTTCCCGCTGATCGCGGCGCACGAGTTGCGGGCCCGGTTGGGCGATGTCGAGCTGGTGTCGTACGGCTATCGGGACGTCGGAGCTTCCGGCTGGCCGTTCGCCGTGCGCTCGGCCGGTGCCCTGGCGAGAGAGATCGCCGGCTACGACCTGCTGCTGGTCGGCGGCGGGCTGCTGATCCGTGACGACGCGGCGCTCGCCGACGGCTATGCCCCGAGTGACCAGAGCGTGCATCAGCCGCTCGGCCTATGGCTCGTGCCCACCCTGCTCGCGCACGCCGCGGGGGTGCCCGTCGTGGAATGCAGTCGGCGCAGCGAACACGTTCGCACCGTGGCTCCATCCGATGATGCGCGCGGCAGTCAGGGGTTGCGCGTACGTCGCCGTCCGCGACGAAGCGTCCGCCGACGCGCTGACGCGGGTCGTCCCCGACGCGCGGATTCACGTCGTACCGGACACGGCGTTCGGGGCGCAGGTCCTGGTCGATGAGGAAGCCAAGCGGGTCGCGCAGAGGACGCTCGAGTCCGCCGGGGTCGGCGATCGGCGCTACGTCGTGGTGCAGTCGACGACGGGGTTGTCGGCCGTGCGCAGCGCGATCGATGAGGCCCTGGTCGCGGCTCGAGCGCAGGACGCCGTCGTGCTCGAGCTACCGATCGGTCCGATCCTCGGAGATCAGACCGGGGCCTTCCCGATCGGCGGACACGTGGCAACCCTCGACCACTGGCCCTCCCCACAGGTGCTGACGGCCTTGCTCGGCGGTGCGGAGGCGATCATCCACCAGAGCCTCCATGCCGGCGTGGTCGGCTTCGGGGCCGGAGTCCCGTGCCTGCGCCGCCCGATGCCGGGCGGCGGGAAGCACGACCAGCTCAACGGCCTGCCGGGAGTGCATCTGCTCGGCCAGAATGGCGCCGCCGCCGTGCTGGCGACCCCGCGGCTTGCCGATCCCACCGCAGACGCGATCAGGAATTCGATCCGCGGCGCGCTGGATGCCTACTGGGACACAGTGGCCGGGGTGGCCGGCCGGCCTGCCCCGCTCGCGGGCAGCGCGATGCTCGAACTGATCTCGGAGCTGCCCGGGATGGCACAGGCCAGCGCGGACGAGGTGGCGTCGCTCGAGCGCCAACTCGTCAACCAAGCTGAATACAAGGCTGCCTACCAGGCCTTCGCGTACCGCGCCGAAGAAGCTCGCTGAGAACCCCGACGATACGGCCGAGCTCGCTTACCTGCGGCAACGGGACGTGACCCTGCAGCGGATCCTGGACGGCGGTTGGTGGCAGCTCCGAAACCGGCTGCAACCGCTCCTTCGCCTCGCCCG
>DATCPD010000067.1:0-3287 GCA_036564325.1 Solirubrobacteraceae bacterium
GGGCGAAGCCCGAGTGCTTGTACGGCCCGGAGGCGGTGGGCCCGCTGGGGGTAGCCGGGCGCGGGGTAGAACTGGGAGGTGATGTCGTAGTGCTTCGCCTTCTTGCGGTATGTCTCGATCAGGTGCTCTCGCGTACTGTCGGTCTGGCTCATGGTGTACTCCTCGATCGCATCACGGGCAGCGCGCTTGCTATGTATATCGCTCCGGCCGGCGTGGGCGCGCACGAGCTCGGGCACGATCCCCATGCCGGATCCCAGCGCCGCCCGTGATGCTCGCGCGAGTTCTCCGAGCGGTCTCCGTCTTCTCCGCGATGAAAGCGATTTTGCGGACCCGTCCTTCACGGAGCCAGTGGCTCCAGAGCCGGTGGGCGGCCAGCAGCTCCTCCAGCGCCCGGCTTCCGAGCTGCGCGGCAATGTCCGCAGCATCGGCGGCAAACGCGTTGATCAACGATTCCGCCACGGCACGGTCTGACCGACTGCGGTCATCCTGCCAGCGGACAACCAGCCCGACCCGCTCCAAGCAAGTGAGCATCTCCTGCAGCGCAGTGAGGCAAACCGTGTCGGCGTCAGGCATCCTCTCGCTCTGCCTCCGTGAGCGGCAGGCCCTCTTCCATCGTGAAGGCGAACCGTCCGCCGGTCGTGAGCGCCCGGGATATCTCCCCAAGCAGCGGCTCCTTTTCGGGAAAGACGAGCATGGTCTCAAACAGGAACACCACGTCAAACGGGCCGGCGGGATCGGGGGGATCCGCCAGATCTCGAAGCGACAGGGAAGCTCGCCCGTGCGGTCACGTGCGATGTCGAGGGCGCTGGAGCTGAAATCCACCCCCAGATAGGTGCAGCCCAGCGCCTGAGTGATGAACCGTCCTGGCCCGGCAACTCCTCAGCACAGGTCGAGCACGGAGACCCCGGGGGCGATGCCGGCCTGACGCGCGAGGGCCCGAATCTCTCCGGCGCGCATGAAGCCTTCCTGCTCGACGAACTCACCGGGGGCGGACGCCGACATGCGGGCTCGTTGCAGGGCCCGGACGAACGGAGCGCGCTCGTCCTGGTTCACGGCCGTGCTACGCCCACACAGCTGACGATGTTCGGCCTCACCTTTCCCCCCGCCCGCCCTCATAGCGCGGGACCACCCGCGCCACCTGCGTCTGCTCGAGCGTCACCTCCGCGACGCGGCTCGTGTACGGGCGGCGGTTCGCCGCAAGGGCAGCTCGCGCCGGTGTGCCGGGTACCGGTCCAGCAACCCGTCCTTCACAGCCCTAAGGATGGCAGCCTGGGAAGCCTTGGCATGGCGCCGGCGTCATGGTAGGCATGAGACCACGCAGCAGCCGCTGTGCTCCACGCTCGCCGCTCGGAGCGACTTCGCGGTCGCGCGGACGAAGCCGACGATCAAGGCGACCAGGTCCCACCTGCCCTGTACTAGCGTGGCCAGCGTCCGGTTGTGGCCGCCGCTAATGGCGAGGTCGCTACCCACCACGCTGCGCCAGGACCGGGGGATCACCGATGGCGGACCGGCGACAGGGCCAGCGAGAACCGGACAGCGCGATGAACACGACGACCGCGAAGCGGCCGACGGCCCCGTCGTCGTCGTCGACGAGAAGATCGTGGCCGGCGGGGTCCGCCAGGGTGTTCCGGCCTTCCTCGTCGCGCTCGCCCCGGCGCCGCTGACCGTCGTGTTCGCGGGCGTCTTCGCGGCGGTCTTCGAGACCCCGTTCCTGCGACATCGCAGCTGGCCCCAGGATGCCGGACAGCAGCACCCTCGCGCACAGGGAGCGCCAGGATGAGCCGGAGCGTGCGGGCGTGGGGGGGCGTCGTCGGCTCGGTCCTGACGTTGGCGGTACTGATCTGGCGCCTGGGCACGGGCCCGTTCCTCGACGGGCTCCGCTCAGTCGACGGCGGGGCGCTGGCGGCAGCGGCAGGCATCGCAGTACTGACCACGGTGTGCCATGCTTGGCGGTGGAAGATCGTCGCACGTGGTCTCGGCGTCGACCTGTCGCTGCCCGCTGCGGTGGCGGCGTACTACCGGTCGCTGTTCCTCAACGTCACACTCCCCGGCGGGATCGTGGGCGACGTCCATCGCGGGGTCAGCCACGGTCGCGACGTGAGCGATGTCGGCCGCGGGCTGCGGTCCGTCGCGTGGGAACGCTTCGCCGGGCAGGTCGTTCAGGTCCTCCTGACGGTAGTCGTTCTCCTCGCGCTGCCGTCGCCCGCGCGCTCGTTCATGCCGTTGGTGGCGATTGCGGTTGTCGTGGCGGTACTCGGCATCGTGCTCGTGGCGCGGGCGCGGCCCGATGGCGCTCGGTCTGCGTGGGCGCGACTTCTGGGCGGAGCGGCCGGCGACATCCGCGACGGGCTGCTCTCCCGCAGGGCGTGGCCGGGCATCGCGCTGGCGTCCCTGCTGGCCGTCGCTGGCCACGCGGCGACCTTCCTGATCGCCGCACGGACCGCTGGCACCACCGCGCCGGCGTCGCGGATGCTTCCGATACTGTTGCTCGTGATGGCGGCCATGGTGCTGCCTAGCGTCGCTGGCTGGGGGCCGCGCGAGGGCGTGGCGGCATGGGTATTCGGCGCGGCTGGCCTGGGTGCGCAGCGGGGGGTCGCCACCGCCGTCGTCTACGGCATCATGGTGCTCGTCGCCAGCCTGCCGGGTGCCGCCGTCCTCGTAGTCGCATGGTTCCGTCGTACCCGGCCTCCGGGGGCGGACCCAACCGCCGCTCCGAAAGCGACCAGCACGTGCCTGACCGCCCCTACATCCTGTTGAGCTGTGGCATGTCGATCGACGGCTATCTCGGCAGCGCAACGTCGCGGCGACTCGAGCTCTCCAACGACGCCGACTTCGACCGGGTGGACGCCGTCCGCGCCTCCTACGACGCGATCCTGGTGGGCGCGGCTACCGTGCGCAACGACAACCCGCGGCTGCTGGTGCGCTCCAAGGCCCGCCGCGACGGGCGGACCGGCCGAGGGCTCCCGCCGTCGCCGATCAAGGGCACCGTGACCGAGCGGGTGGAGTTAGACCCTTGCGCTGACTTCTTCACCACCGGCCAGACCGAGAAGCTCGTCTACTGCGCGAGCCCGCGCGTCGTCGACGCCCGGTCGCGACTCGGAAGTGCGGCGACCGTCGTAGACGGCGGCCAGCGGGTTGAGATGCGCAGGCTTAGCCTCGATCCACCGTTCCGTGGCGGGGAGCCGTCCGCGCCTTGCCCCCAACCTCGGCCGTGTCGCCCGTTCGGGGCGGGGCGCGCGTCTGTGACCATGGTGGTGTTGCTCGCGTCCGTTGCTGCCGGGTGTGGT
>DATCPD010000113.1:0-1910 GCA_036564325.1 Solirubrobacteraceae bacterium
TTCGGGAAAGGCGAGCATGGTCTCGAACAGGAGCACCACGTCGAACGGGCCGGGAGGGATCGGGGGGATCCGGGAGACCTCGAAGCGACAGGGAAGGTCGCCAGCGCTCTCACGTGCGATGTCGATGGCGCTGGAGCTGAAGTCCACCCCCAGATAGGTGCAACCCAGCTCCTGAGTGATGAACCGTCCCGGCCCGGCAACTCCGCAGCACAGGTCCAGCACGGAGACCCCGGGTGCGATGCCGGCCTGACCCGCCAGGGCCCGAATCTCTCCGGCGCGCATGAAGCTCTCCTGCTCGACGAACTCGCCGGGGGCGTACGCCGACACGCGGGCCCGCTGCAGGGCCTGGACGAACGGAGCGCGCTCGTCCTGCTTCATGGCTGTTCCACGCGCACACAGTTGACGATCTTCGGCCTCGCCTTCCAACCGGCCCCGGAATGAACCGAATCACGGTGTTCCCGTACTACCCCACTTACCCACTGACACGGAGGCACGGTGCGAGCGGTTCAGGCCGCCCCGGAGGCCGGGTACGACGGAACCATGCCACGACCAGCACGACGGCGCCCGGCAGGCAGGCGACGAACACCAGTACGCCGTACACCACCGCGGTGGCGACGCCCTGGGTCGCGCCCAGCCCGGCCGCGCCGAAGACCCACGCGGCCGCGCCCTCACGTGGACCCCACCCACCGACACTCGGTAACACCATGGCCAGCAACACGAGCATCGCCAGCGGCAGCAACCGGGCCGGCGACTCGGTGGAGCCGGCCGTCCGCGCGGCGATGAGGAACGTCCCCGTGTGGCCGGCCACGACCACGGCGGACGCGAGCACGATGCCAGGCCACGCCCGACGTGCGAGCAGCCCGTCGCGGAGGTCGAGGCCCGTCGCGCGCAGGGTCCGCGCCCAGCGGGAGGGCCCGTCGTGCGGCCGCGTACGACTGAGGAGTACGGCGCCGAGCGCGACGACCACGACCGCCGCCGCGGCGACCGGCATGGACGCGTGCACGGGCGACGGCAGCAGGATCAGGACGAGCACCGTCAGGACGACCTGTACGACCTGGCCGGCGGAGCGTTCCCAGGCGACGGCCCGCAGGCCACGGCCGACATCGCCGGCATCACGGCCATGGCGCACGCCGCGGTGCACGTCTCCGAGCACGCCGCCGGGCAGCGTCATGTTGAGGAACTGCGACCGGTAGTACGCGGCGATTGCCGTACGCAGCGGCAGATCGACGCCGAGGCCGCGGGCGACCAGGCTCCATCGCCAGGCGCAGCACACCGTGGTCAGCGCCGCGATGCCGGCTGCCGCTGCCAGTGAAGGCCCGTCGATCCTCCGTACGCCGTCGAGGAACGGTCCGGTGCCCAGCCGCCACACCAGGACGGCAAGGACCGCGGCGCCGCCCAGGGGGCGCGCCCATGTCGACAGCGTCCGGCTCATGCCGGTACCAGATCGTCTGCCGGGTTCGTCGGCCCGGCCGGGAGTCATCAGGGCAGGGCCAACAGGTCCTGGTGCTGCACCATGAGGATCAGCCGGCCCGCGGCCGCCTCGGCTAGATGTCGCGGTGTGTAGGCCGCGGTCGCGGCGACCAGCTCTCGCCGCTGTTCGCAGGCCGGGTCCACCCAGCCGCCGAACAGGGCGTGCAACTCGACTCGCCATGAACCGAACCACCGTTCTTCTCGTTCTAGGGGTGTACTACTACAGATACGGAGATGCGGTGCGTGCCGTTCACATTGGCCCGGTGACCGGGCTGCTCGCCCAGTTGGTGCTGCTCGCCGTGCTTGCCGGGACAGTCGGCCTCAGCGGCCGCGGCTGGGTCGTCGGGATCGCCTGCGGGGTCATCACCAATGCTCTGCTGGCTCGTGGTCTCGCCCGCTTCGGCGCCGACCGGCTGGGGCCAGCTGACCAGGTGACACTC
>DATCPD010000114.1:0-2043 GCA_036564325.1 Solirubrobacteraceae bacterium
GGCGCGGGCGAGGCCGGCGCCTGGTGCGGCGGAGGGGTGCCCGGATGCTCGTCGTCGGCAAACGGATCGTCAGCGAGCGGATCGTCGGTGGAGAAATCCCCGGACCTGGCCGAGCCCGGCGGCGCCGGCTCATGCTGCAGCGGCGGCTCATCAGCCAGCGGACGTTCATCGGCCAGCGGACGTTCATCGGCCAGCAGACGTTCATCGGCCAGCGGACGTTCATCAGCCAGCAGAGGTTCATCGGTCAGCGGCGGAGCGGCGCGCTCAAACGACGCCGGCGGCTCGTAGTGCTGGTCGAACTCCGGCGGGGCGGCTGGAGCGCCGGCTTCATCCTCGTAGGGCTCCTGCCAATCGTGTTCGGCCACCATGTCGTAGGCCGGGGCGCCGTCGGTTCCCTCAGCCGGTTCCGGCTCGGGACCTCTGCGCACTGGACCCAGAGCCTCGCGCTCTGCACGCTCGACCTCGGTCGGGTCAGCGCCTCGCCGTCGCTTGAGGTCCAGGTGCTCGCGGATCGCGTCGTCCAACAGACCCATGGTTAAGACCTTACTCGCCGGGGCCCACGTTCGCTGTCTGCGGCCGGACCCGCACGGTCCGATTCCTGCCCTCCCGCTTGGCCGCGTAGAGGGCCGCGTCAGCCTGCCCGATGAGCAGATCCTTGTCCCCCTCGGATGACGCCGCAACACCCAGGCTTGCCGTAACCCGCAGCGGCCCATCCGGACCGGGAATGCGCAGGCTCTCGATCGCGGTGCGGAGGCGCTCGGCGATCGCGTAGGAGCCGTCGAGGTCGGTATGGGGAAGGATCAGGGCCATCTCTTCCCCACCGTAGCGCGCAGGGGAGTCGGCGTCGCGAGAGGTATCTCGCAGCGCGCGCGCCACATGGCGAAGCACGACATCGCCCTGCTGATGCCCGTAGGTGTCGTTGACCGACTTGAAATTGTCCAGATCGAGCATGATCAGCCCGACCTGATGGTGGTAACGGCGGACCTGCTCCACCTCGGCGCTCAGCAGGTCCTGGAAGCTGCCGTGGTTGGACAGGCCGGTGAGCTCGTCCGTGACCGCCTGGCGGCGCACCTGGAAGTGGAGCTCGACATTCTCGACGGCCAGCGTCGTCTGGGCGGCCAGGGAGCGCAACAGCTCACGATCGTCGTCGGTGAACGGCCGGCCGGAGCGGCCCACCGTGATCAGCCCGTGCGCCCCGCTCGCCCGGCGCTCCCAGCGTCACTGACAGCATGCTGATCTCAGCCTCCGCTTCGCCCAGCGCGCCGGACTTCAACGCCGCACGCTCGGCCTCGTGTACCAGCTCCTCGGCTCCCGCGAGGGAGCCAACCCGCGCGGCTTCCGCCAGCGGCTCGTCCGCAGTGGACCGGACGCTGAGGCGGCCACGGTCGGCCTGGACTGCGTCCAGTGCCGTCTTCAGCGCCAGCTCGAGCAGGGCCGGGCGGTCGAGGTTCGAGGCAAACGTCTGGCCGATCCGCCGAATCGATTCCCGGAACCGTTCGCGCTCCTCCGAGAGCTCGTCCAGGCGACGGGCCAACTGGGTGGACATGCTGTTGAACTCGGCCCCCAGCGCCGCGAAGTCATCGCGGCCCTCGGTCGGAATGGGCGACGAGAAGATCGCCTCCGCCCAGCCGGCGAGCGGCCTCCAGAAAGCGGCTGATCTGGCCCTGAAGAGCACGGGAGGCGAGCACTGAGAAGGCGAAGGCGAGCAGCAGAAACGCGACGATGAAGACGGCCGCGACCAAGCGGCTCGAGGTCAGCGAGCTCGTGGTCATGGAGCGATCTGAGAGCACCGTCACCTTGATCCTGCTCGCGCCGAATCCCGGAAACGATTGCGTGACCGCCAGATAGTCGGCCCCGCCGATCGTGACGTTGCCCTTGCGAGGCAAGGCTGTCGTCGGTGTCCCGGCGGGCGTGGCGCCGAGTGTGCGCCGCCCCTCACGCAACACGACACGAACGCCGGGAACGCTGGTCAGATCGCGCGCGAACTCACCCGCGGTCAAGGTCGACGCTGTGATCGTGACCGAACCGCCAGCGCCGCGACGC
>DATCPD010000125.1:0-5958 GCA_036564325.1 Solirubrobacteraceae bacterium
CGGGGTCCGTGGGGCGCAGGAGCTGAGCCTGCACCTCGCCGACACCACCCCAGCCGCCGAGCGACACTGTCGACGGAGCCCGTGAGCTCGTCACTTGCGCGGTCACCGCTGGCATCGTCTCAGGAAAGGGCCCGCAGGCCGAGCACGAACACGGTCAGCCAGGCCGCGCCGGCCACCTGCAGCGGCCGGTCGCGGAGCAGCATCTCCTCGGGGGCCTCGCCGTCGCCGCGCTGTACGAGCGCGCCGTAGCGAGCCAGGCAGGCCGCGAACGGGAGGATCGTCAACGGGCGCCAGGGAAATCCGCCGACCGTCGGCAGCCCGAACGCCCAGACGCAGTAGGAAAACAGGGCACAGGCTGCGCTGCCGGTGATGAGCAGACGCAGCCGCGCCGCGGTGTAGAAGCGCAGAACTCGCCGCTTGACCTCCTGATCCTGCTCGACCCGGCCGAGCTCGGCCAGGCGCTTGCCCGCAGCTACGAGCAGCGCCGAAAAGGTGACGACGAGGATGAACCAGCGCGACAGGGTCACCGGGGCGGCGACGCCCCCGGCGACGGCCCGCAACACGAAGCCGCCGGCGATCGCGAAGATGTCCAGCACCGGCAACCGGCGCCAGACCATCGTGTAGGTGAGGGTCAGCACCACGTAGCCGAGCCCGACGACGAGCAGCAGCGGACGCACGGCCGCGCACAACGCGAGTCCGCCCAGCATCAGGGCAAAGCCCAGGATCAAAGCTGAGCTGGGCTCGAGCTCCCCGGCGGCGACCGGGCGTCGACACTTGCGCGGGTGGCGGCGATCCTCGTGCCGGTCCCGGACGTCGTTGACGGCATAGATGCCGGAGGCGAGCAGACAGAAGGCCACGAAGGCGAGGCCGACGCGGAACGGCACGTCGTGGGCCCCGAGCGCACCGGCGGCCCCCGCCGCGGCGATCACCAGGGCGTTCTTAATCCACTGCTTCGGCCGCAGCGTCACCAGGGCAGCACGCAGGGGACCCCGACGAGATTGCACGTCGAGGCCCGGGACCGTGGCGGCGTCGACTGCGCCAGAACGCGGAAATCCCATCGAAGACAGCGTATAACGCTTTATCAACGTCAAGTTTGCATACGGTGAGGGCGTTCACACAATCAGTGCCGATGAGAACGCTCTCAGACTGTCTTTAGGCTGTGCTGCTGGACTGACGCCACCCTGATGACGATGCTCGCGCCTCCGAAACCCCCCGTCGGGCCCTCACCGTCGCGCCCGATGTTCGGGCCGCCCAGCACGCCGCGGCAGCCGGCGAGCCGCCAGCGCCTGCGCCGGATCGCTGTGATCGCATCAGCGCTGGTCCTCGTCCCGGGCCTCATCTCCTACTTCCAGGCCCTCAGCCAGACGTCGAACTCCGGCGTCGGCATCCGCACGGTCGAGTGGCTGCGCGACAACGGCGCGCGCGGGTTGGTCAACTGGGTTGAGTCCACCTACTACTCGCTGAACAGCCCCGCGACCGGCGGTCCGGGCCTGCATGCGCTGCCGAACCAGCCGGGGGTCGGGCTCACTCCGGCACTGAAGCGCCGGACGGCGCTCTACCGTCCGGCGCGGATCCGGCCCGTGATGCACCCCGCGCTGGCGGGCGAGGGCGTGTGGCGGGCCACGTTCCACGGGGGCGGCAGCCAGCCTCCGGTCCTGGTGACCAGCTTCCGTCCCGATCCGAATTACCCCCAGCTGGTCGCCGGCGTCGCCTGGATCGACACCCACAGCACCACTACGTGGCTTTACCCCGGCCGCCAGGAGCCCGCGGTTTCGCTCACCTCGCGTGGGCCGACCGAGGTGCCGCTGCGCCGGCGCCCCAAGCTGGTGGCCACCTTCAACAGCGGCTTCAAGCTTCAGGATTCCGGGGGCGGCTTCGCGGACGGGGGCCACACCTACGCTCCGATGAAGGCCGGCGTCGCCACGTTCGTGCGCTACCGCGATGGGCGGGTTGACGTGATCGCGTGGAGCGGCGGCCCAACCGTCGGTCCGGACATCATCTACGCCCGCCAGAACCTGCTGCTGATCGTCAACGGCGGGCACCTGAACCCCAACCTCTCCGATGGCCCCGAATGGGGCGCCACGCTCGGTAACGCGATCCGCGTGTGGCGCTCGTCCGTCGGCGTCGACCGGCACGGCAACCTGATCTACGCGGCCGCCAACATCCAGACCGTGGGTTCGCTGGCGGCGATTATGCGCCACGCCGGCGCGGTCCGGGCGATGGAGCTCGACATCAACTCGTATTGGACGAGCTTCATCACCTACAACGGCCCCGGCGCCCAGCGTCCGGCGAATCTGCTCCCGAGCATGAATCGGTCCTCGAGCCGGTACCTGACCCCCGAGGATCGCGACTTCTTCGCGGTCTACCTCCGCTGAGCTGAGGGTGCTCCGCGCCCAGCTGTGGGGGGCGGGGGCGGTGATCGCGTGTGCGCTCGCGGGTTCACTCGCGGGCTGCGGGAGCGGCCAGGCTGGGCCTTCGACCGGCGCGCCGAGCCTGACTCTACCCACAGCTTCAGTCTCGACAGCCACGACCTCAACGGCGACCGCCACGACCACTCGTCGGACGCGGCGCCCGGTGCTACGGCCCCGGCGCCCGCCGGTCATCGTCGAGCGGGTCCTCGGCCTGGTCGACCACAGCCGGACGATGCGGTTTCCCGGCCAGCCGCGTCAGCCGCGCGCGCTGACGACGATTGTCCGCTATCCCTCGCCGGCCGTCGGCCCGCTGCCGCTGATCGTGTTCGGTCACGGCTTCGCGGTAACACCGCGGCCGTACGACGCGCTGCTGGAGGCGTGGGCGCGCGCGGGCTACGTCGTCGCGGCGCCGGTGTTTCCGCTCGAGAACGGCGATGCTCCGGGCGGCCCGAACGAGGCGGACCTCGTCAACCAGCCACGCGACATGAGCTTTGTCATCACCTCGCTGCTGCAGGCGAGCGCTGCCGGGTCCGGCCCTCTGCGAGGCCGCATCGACCCCGGGAAGATCGCGGTCAGCGGCCAGTCCGACGGCGGCGAGACGGCGCTCGCCGTCGCGTATGACGAGCGGTTCCTGGACTCGCGGGTGGATGCGGCGGTGATCCTCTCCGGAGCGCGGATTCCGACCCTCGGAGACTTCGCGTTTCCCGTCCGCTCCCCGCCCCTGCTGGCCACCCAGGGCACGGCGGACACGATCAACCCCCCGAGCCTCACGCACGCGTTCTTCGATGGCGCGCCCCGGCCGAAGTTCCTGCTCAACCTGCTCGGGGCGCCGCACCTTCCCCCGTACACGGACGAGCAGCCCCAGCTCGGCATCGTCGAACGCGTCACGATCGCGTTCATGGATCGCTACCTGAAGGGGGCTCGAGGCGCCCTGGCTGCGATGCTCCACGCCGGCGCGAGGCCGGGGCTCGCCTCGATCGACGCCTTTCCCTAAGGGGCGGGGCGATCAGCGCAAGGTTCCGTGCGCCCCGACGGTGAACTGACCGGAGCTGACGCCGGTCACGCTCACCCCCTGCACCGCGACGTGCGGGTTGTTGAACAGCGTCACGGTGGCCAGAGCGCCGAACGGGACATTCGGCTGCACGATCAGCTCGCCGTTCTGTGCGGCCACGGTGGCATCGACGCTCGCGCTGACGCCGAGCAGCGTCGCCGTGCCGCGGAGCACGAGCTGCCCGCCGCCCGAGGCGATCGGCTGGACGCCCTGGAGAAACGGGACCGAGCTGCGCAGATCAGCCTCGGTGATCCGCGCCGACCCCGTAAGTTCGTTGCCGCGTTTTTTCAGGGTCGCCTCGTGCACGGTGAGCAGCCCGGTCCGAACCTCGGCCGCGGACGCATCCAGGGTTCCCACGTCCCCGGTCTGGCCGAGCGTCGAGCCGAGTTGCGGCGAGCTGCTGCGGTAGCTCCCCATGCGGATCACCACCCGGTCGGCCTGATGCCACAGCAGCTCGATAGCCGGAAACGCGTGGACCTCGACGTGCAGCACAGTGCCGGAGCGAGCCAGTCGATCGCGCAGCTGCTGCGCGGCGATACCGGGAAGCACGAGCTGCGCGACCGCAAGCAGCACGAGCACGAGCACGGCAGACCCGAGCGCGATCAGTCGGCGCATCTGCGTTGGAACGTTAGGGGTAGAGGCCGGCGGGCGCGTCAGGGCGGCTCAGGCAGCGGCCGATCTTGCCCGCGCCCGGCGTCCGCCGAGTGCACAAGTCCGATCTCGTGCACGCCGAACACGCGAGATCGGATCCGAGCAGCTGGAGCCTGTCCCAATCCGAGCTCGGCTCTGAGCGCTGCGCGAGATCGGGAATGAGCACGGTCCTGGGTGCGGACAAGCTCTCAAACACCACCTCCCCCAAGCCACAGTTGCTCCGGGGCCCGTGACAATCGCATTGAAGAGGGGTGCAGCTTTGCCGGCGGCCGGCCACGGCGACGTGACGCTTTGGGCGGCGCCCGGCAGCGTGCACAAGTCCGGTCTCGTGTCGGACCAACGCGCGAGATCGGCTGCGAACACGTTTAGCCCGCTCCCCCCTCACGCATCTCCGAGAGTGTTCTGAGCTGAGAATGCTCTCGGAGATGCGTTAGTAGCGTCCGGGCCCGTGGATATGGTCGGTTGCGAGATGTCGTCGCGCGGTAAGCGTTGGAGCAAGGCCAAGGCGGCGTGTCCCCGGCCAGAGCACGTAGGGTCGCGCGTTCGCTTTGATGGTCAGTACGGAGCGTCGGGGCATCGTCGCCAGTACTACAAGTGCGTCCCGGCCAACGGGGACCGTCCGCATCGCTTCACCGAGACGCTGCCGCGCGAGGAGTCGTGGAACGACGCGTGCGAGGTGTGCGAACGTGACGTCGAGTTCCACGAGGGGCCGCATGCGGCGAGGAAGTATCAATTCGTCGCGCGCGGGATCGCCGAGGCGTTGATCGCAGTTGGCACCGGATCGACCTACCGCGAGGCGGCGGGGGTGGCGCGCGAGCGGGCGCGGCGGCTACGTGCCGACCCGGGCACTGGCGAGCTGCGCTTCTCGCGGCACGGATCGCTGGTGATGGATTGGGTGGAGGTGTTCGCTCCCGTCGTGTTCGACGCGCATTGTCCGCGCGAGTGGCCGGCGAGCGGGTCGCTGTTGCTCGACGACTTGCCGTTCAGGGTGCGCGACCCTGACAGCGGCCGCTTCCAGATCGCGTTCCGCGTGTTCGCCGCGATGGGGTATGACGCCGGACGCCCACGGTTGTGGCGCTTGGAGGCGTTCACGAGCAAGTCGCAGCCTGACTGGGAGGCGTTCCTGGGAGCGCTCGGTGGCACTCCTCCACGGGTCGTGTGCGACAACGACCACGGGCTCACGAACGCGGTTCGTGCTCGCTTCCCGGACGCCGAGCTGTACCTGTGCGAGTGGCACTTGCGCCACGCGCTGGAGCGGCTGATGGGCAAGATCCGCGCCGAGGATGTCTACCGGGACGCGATCGATGACCTGCTGCCGCAGGTCGAGGCTGCGTTCACCGGCCCCGGGTTCTGGGCGCCGTTTCTCAACCGCGCGCATGCCGCCGGCATGCCACGGGTGAGCGAGTGGCTGAACACCACCGGGAAGATCGTCGAGGAGCAGTTCGACCGGCGCGGACCACGCTGGAAGCGGCCCGCGGATATACCACTGACCACCTCGCCGCTGGACGCGTTCATCAATCCGATCCGCGCCTCGATCCAACCGCGCGCGTACGGACTGAAGAACCGCGAGCGCACCAATCGACTGCTGATGCTCATGCAACTGCACGCCACCGGGCACGACGACGTTCATGCCTACACGCATCTGATCCGTACGTGGCTCGAGGCCAACCAAGGCCGCCCGCAAGTCGACCGGCGGGCCATCGCCGACCCCAGTGAGACGCCCTCCCTTCGTTGAACCAACGCATCACCGAGAGCAATCTCACGGGAGAATGCTCTCGCCTATGCGTGAGGGGGGCGCGGTCTAGGCCGGCATGACGACGATCGATGCGATCGACAGTCCAATGC
>DATCPD010000130.1:0-9311 GCA_036564325.1 Solirubrobacteraceae bacterium
AGCCAGGCGCTGACGATCATCGGCAAGGCTCAGGAGAACGCCGACTCCACCCTGGCCGAGGCGACCGCCGAGGCGACCCGCTTGCGTGAGCAGGCGGAAGAGCGAGCGCGTGAGCTCATGCGCGACGCGCGCTCGGCCGCCAGCGACGTCAGGACCGAGGGGCTGGAGCTGGCCGGCAACCTGCGGGAGATGGGCGACTCGATGCGCTCCAACGCCGAGCGCCTGCTGCGCGACGTGCAGATGATCCACTCGCAGATGGTGGCCGAGATCGACCGGACCGACGGGGGCGCCGGCCGCTTGCCGGTGCGTAGCAGCGAGCCCCTTGTCCGGGACCGTGAGCGCCGCCGGGCGTCGTTGTCCGACGAAGGGGAAGTGCTCGACGTGCCGGAGTTCATCCCGCCGGGGTAGGTCGTTCCGTCCGGGCTAGATGCGAACATACGTTCGTGCTCGATTCGAACGTCAAAGGTGCGGTGGCCGAGCAGGCAATCGTGCTCGCAGCGGTCCGACTCGGTGTCCCCGTGTTCCGACCGGTAAGCGAGCATGGTCGCGCCGACTTGGTTCTGGAGGTGGGTGGCCGTCTGTTGCGCGTCCAGTGCAAGTGGGGCCGCCTCGGGCCCGAGCGGGACATTGTCGTCGCCCATACCGGCAGCTGCCGCAGCACGGCTGTCGGTTACCTACGCACGACATACAAGGAGAGCGAGGTCGACCTGTTCGGCATCTACTGCGAGCCGTTGGATCGCTGTTTCCTGCTTCCGGTATCCATGGTCGCGGGCAAGTACCAAATTCACCTCCGGCTGACCCCTCCCGGCAACAATCAGCGGGCATGCATTAACCTTGCTGACAGCTTCGACTTCGAAGGGGCTGTAGCTCAGTTGGAAGAGCGCCGCCATGGCATGGCGGAGGCCAGGGGTTCGAGCCCGACTAGCTCCACTTCATCGCCTTCGGATCCGATCACGATCGGCGCAAACCCCTTCCGCGACAAGCTCGGCTACTGGATGGACCGCGTCGCTGCCGGAGAGGAGGTGCTGATCACCCGCCACGGTAAGCCGCGGATCCGGATGAGGCCAGCGACGGCCTAACCGACCTGCTTCGCCGCCTCCAGCGCGGCCGGCGGATCGAGCTCCGGATTCCCGCGCGCCACCCCGAGCGCCCGGTCGGCCAGCTCCGCCGCCTCCACCCCGGTGAGGCTGTCGTCGCGCAGGGCCAGCGCCAGCAGGACCTCGCGCATCAGCTCGGGGTTCTGGGTGTCCGGCGGCGGACCCGCGGGCGGCAGGGCCCGGACGCTGGCGAGCAGCCGGGTTGCGGTCACGCCCCCGCCGAACAGCCGACCGGCCTGCTTATCGGGAATGCTGGCGACGACGGCGCCGGTGGCCGGGTTCACGACGTTGACCTTGCTGCGCAGGCCCGAGCGCTCGAGCGCGAGGCGGTAGCCCGACAGACGCAGATATCCGAGCTGGGCGGCCAGGCCGACGAAGCCGGACACCTCGGCCTCGTCCTTCAGTCGTCCCTGGTGCAGGGAGATCTGCGTCCCGGCGTCCGGAAGTGAGGGATCGGGGTCGGGCGCGACGAGCAGGAACGCCTGGGGCCCGAGCCGTCCCGCACCGACGCCGGCCACCTCGACCAGCAGCTGGTACCCGCCGAGCCCGAGCGAGCCGACGATCCCGGGCGGGAGCGGATGGCTGGAGAGGTGACCCTGGGCGAAGGCCATCAGTTGTCGAGCACGCCCCGGACGAGACCGCCGACCAGGCCGCCGCCGCCCTCGCGCTGGGCGACGCCGCCGGCGCCCTCCTGAACGGGCGGGTGGAAGTAGGCGCTCTGTAGGCAGACGCGTCCCGGTCCGGTGAAGCGGTTGAACACGAGGTTGCCGCCGCCACCGCTGAGGAACCCGGTCTTGAAGCCGTAGACCTCCTGCGACATCTGCACCGAGTGGTCGCGGTAGACCCAGCCGCCCGGTTCGATGTCGATCGTCTCGCCGGCCTCGAGCTGCTTCTCGAACAGGTTGCCGTAGCCGTGGATCCAGACGACGCCCTCGTGATCGCCGGCGAAGAACTCGTCGACGAAGAAACCACCGCCGTACATGACGTTGGCGAACCCCTTGATCCGGCTGTAGTCGTACTGGATCCCCCCGGTCGCGGCGAGAAACTGGTGCTCGCGCACCACGATCCCCTGGCCGGCCTGGAGATGGAGCGCGGCGATGTGCCCCGGCGCGTCGCGGCTGAAGGCGATCTCACCGGCCGACTGGGCCTCGATCAGCAGCAGCGGCATGCCGCCGAACACGCGCCGCTTCAGGCCCTTCTTCAGCGGATGCAGACCGATCTGCATGTTGGGGTACTTCCACAGCAGGACGTGATGCTCGAAGTAGACCGGGACCTGACCGTCCAAAGCCATGTGCAGCACCGGCACGAGCTCGCCCTCGAGGCGGTAGCTCAGGCCGGGCGCGGTGCCCTGGGTGATCGAGGTCGGAAGAATCTGAGGTGCGGACGGCATGGTCCTTGTTCTCCAGTTCGTCGCGTGGCTCCGAGCGGCGGCGTCCCCCGCAGCTCGCGTCTCCTGCGCACCGTACCGCGCCCGGCGCCCGCTTTCCAGCGCAGGGCTCCGCCACGCCAGCGCAGGGGCGATAATCGCAGGCCATGGCGCAGATCTACGTCACCGGCCACCGGAACCCCGACACGGACTCGATCGCCTCCGCGATCGGGTATGCCGAGCTGAAGAACCGGCTCGATCCCCGGACCGAATACGTCCCGGTGCGCCTCGGCGACTGCAACGCGCAGACGCGCTGGGTGCTGGAACGCAGCGGTGCGCCGGAACCGGATTTCCTGCCCCACGTCCTGCTCCGTGCCGGCGACGTCATGCAGACGAAGTTCCCCGTCGCGCGGCACGATGAGACGATCCGGGTGGCCGGCCTCGAGATGTCCCGGGCGGGCTTCGATCTGGTCCCGATCGTCGATGACGACGGCTCGTTGACCGGGGTCGTGACCGAACGGGGGCTCGCGCGTCGCTACATCCGGGAGACTCGCCAGACCTCGACGCTGCGCGATGCGCCGACCCGCGTGCAGGCGGTCGTCGACGTCCTGGAAGGAGAGCTGGCAGCCGGGGCCGATGAGCTGCTCTCCGGGCGAGTCTGGGTGCATTCGATGGACGTGGCCAGGACCAGCGGGATCTCCGAAGGCGACGTCGTCGTGGTTGGAAACCGGCCCGACGCCCAGCGGCTGGTGATCGAGCTCGGGGCGGCGCTGCTCGTGGCCTCGAACGGCGCCACGCCTGACCAGGAGGTGCTGGAGCTCGCCGCCGAGCGCGGGACCGCAGTGGTCGTCTCGCCCCTCGACACATACGTCTCGGCCCGGATGATCACGCTGGCGGCACCCTGCCACGCGTTCATGGAGAAGGACCCGCTCACCGTCACCACCGAGTACCTCGTGGCTGACGTCTCCGAGCAGATCAAGGAGATCCACTACGGCGCGGCGATCGTCGTCGACGCCCGCCGGCATCCGGTCGGACTCCTCACCCGCTCGGACCTGGTCGCGCCGCCCCGCCGGCGGGTGATGCTCGTCGACCACGCCGAGGAGGGCCAGAGCGTGGCCGGCGTCGAGGAGGCTGAGATCGTGGAGATCCTCGACCATCATCACATCGGCTCGATCGAGACGCGGGTCCCGGTCACCGCCACGTTCGATCCGGTCGGATCGACCGCGACCCTGGTGGTCGAGCGCTTCCGCCAGAACGGACTCGAGCCGAGCCGCCCGACCGCCTCGATGCTGCTCGGCGCCGTCCTGTCGGACACGGTGATCCTCAATTCGGCCACGACCACGGAGCGGGATCACTCGGTGGTCGAGTATCTCGAGCGGGTGCTCGCGCTCGACGCCGCCGAGCTGGGACGGGAGATGTTCGAGGCGACGGCCGACGTCTCCGAGGTCAGCGCCGAGGAGATCATCAAGCGCGACGCGAAGCAGTATCAGGTCCGGGGCGGCCAGTCGATCTGCATCGCGCAGGTTGAGGTCGTCGGCAAGGGCCTGCTCGAGCGCAAGCCGCAGTTGCTCGAGGCGATGGAGACCGAGCGCGAGCGCCGGGGATTTCACCTCTACGCGCTGATGATCACCGACGTGCTGAGCAAGGGCACGGACCTGCTCGTCTCAGGTGACATCGGAGCGGTGGCCCGCTGCTTTGACAAGGACTCCGCCGATCACACGATCGAGCTGCCCGGCGTTATGAGCCGCAAGAAAGAAGTCGCGCCGATGCTGCTGGCGACGCTCTAGGAGCCCGAGCGAATCAGGCTCCGGCCCCGGCTCCGACCTCGACCTCGACGGTCTGCGCCGGCGCCTCGCCCCACAGCTGCTCCAGGCGGTAGAACTCGCGCGTCTCCGGCGTGAACACGTGAACGACGACGTCGAGGTAGTCCATCAGGATCCAGCGGGCGTCGCTGACGCCCTCGACCCGGCGCGGAAGCAGCCCGTGCTCGTCCTTCATCCCCACGTGGATCGCATCGTGAATTCCCTTGACCTGACGATCGCTGCGGCCGGTGCAGATCACGAAATAGTCGGTGTAGCCGATGATCCCGCGCAGGTCCAGCTGGACGATGTCCAGCGCCTTGAGGTCGGCGGCGTACTCGGTGATTGCACTGGCGATCTGTTCAGGCGTCATGTTTGCGCGGGACCTCCGTAAAGCCCATGCTCGTTGATGTAGGCGGCAACTGCGTCGGGGACGATGTACTTGATCGGCTGGCCTGCACGAACGCGGTCTCGCACCATCGTGGAGGAGAACCCGATCCGCGGCATCCGAAAGAATTGGCTGCGTTCACCGCCCTCTAGCCGATGCAGCGCCTCGGTGACCGAGGCCTGCGGGGTTCCTCGGCGCCGCGCTACCGCGAGCGTAGCGAGCGATAGGACTCGCTCGGGCTCTCGCCATTCCGGCAGCCCGGCGGCGACGTCTCCGCCGACGATGAAGAACAGTTCCGTATCTGGAGCTAATGACTTCAGTTGTTCAAGAGTATCGACAGTGTATGACGGTCCGTCCCGCGTCACCTCGAGGTCGGAGACGACGAAGCGATCGTCCCCGGCCACCGCAACCCGGCAGAGCTCGAGCCGGTGCTCGGCGCCAGGCTCCTCGTCGACCGGCTTGTGGGGCGGGATCCGGGCCGGGATCAGCATCACCTGGTCGAGGCGCAGCTGAACATACGCCTCCTGCGCGCACACGAGGTGACCAAGGTGTGGCGGATTGAACGTGCCGCCGAGAATCCCGAGTCGCACCGGGATCAACTCACGATCTGATGTGGCCCGAGCCCTCGACCAGGTACTTGAACGTGCAGAGCTCGCGCAAGCCGATCGGCCCGCGGGCGTGGAGCTTCTGCGTCGAGTTGCCGATCTCGGCGCCCATGCCGAACTCTCCGCCGTCGGTGAACCGGGTGGATGCGTTGACGTATACGCATGCGGCGTCGACCCCGAGCTCGAACGCGCGCGCCGCCCTCGTGTCGCGGGTCACGATCGCCTCCGAGTGGCCGCTGCCGTGGGCGTTGATGTGCGCGATCGCGTCCTGCGCGGAGTCCATGACGCCGACGGCGAGCTCGAGCGCCAGGTACTCGACGTCCCAATCCTCATCCGTGGCGGGCTCGATCGCAAGCTCCGGGGCGGCGGCCCGAGCGCGCTGATCGCCGTGCAGCAGCACCCCGGCCTCGGTCAGGGCGCCGAGGGCGCCGGGCAGGAATGCCGCGGCGACGTCGCGATGCACGAGCAGCGTCTCGAGCGCGTTGCAGACGCCGGGTCGCTGCAGCTTCGCGTTCAGGACGATCGCCTGCGCGTCCTGGAGATCGGCGCTGGCGTCGACGTACACGTGACAGTTCCCCGAGGCCGCGTAGATGACCGGAACGGTGGCCACTCCCTTCAGAGCCGCCTTCAGGCCCTCGCCGCCGCGGGGGATGATCAGATCGACGACGCCGGTCTGGGTGGCCAGCTCGGCGAGCTCCTCGCGCCCGCCACCGGCCACGAGCGACAGCGCTCCCTCCGGCAGACCGGCCGCGACCGCGGCGCCCGCCGCGACGCCGGCCAGCACGGCGTTCGAGTGACTGGCCGAGCTCGATCCGCGCAGGACGATCGCGTTGCCGGATTTCAGGCACAGGGCCGCGGCATCGATCGTGACGTTGGGGCGCGCCTCATAGACCACCGCAACCACCCCGAGCGGCACCCGGACCTTGCGCACATCGAGCCCGTTCGGAAGCCTGAACCCGTCGATCAGCTCGCCGACCGGATCGGGCAGCGAGGCGATCTTGCGCACCCCGTCGGCCATCGCCGCGATCCGCTGTGGATCTAGCGCCAGGCGGTCCATCAGCGCCGGGGAGAGCCCGCTCTCCCTGCCCGCCTCCAGATCGCGACGGTTGGCCTCCACGATCTCGGGCGTGCGGTCCACCAGCGCCTGCGCGATTGCCTGGAGGGCGGTGTCCTTGGTGCGCGAATCCAGCGTGGCGAGCACGCGCGCGGCCAGCGCGGCGCTTGCGCACGTGTCCGAGACTGCTGTCGTTACGGTGGCCACCTGAGCTACAGGTTACGCAAGCACGAAATAGTCCCGGTGCACGGCTTCTTCGCTGGCCCGCGGCAGCAGCTCCCGGACGTCGCCGGACTTCAGGCCGCGCACGGTCCGCAGCTCCGACGCCGAGTAGTTTGAGATCCCCTTGCCCACCAGGCCGCCGTCGTGCGCCACCTCCACCGCATCGCCGGCGTCGAAATCGCCGCTGACGTCCACCACCCCCACGGGGAGCAGACTCGTTCCGCCCTCCCGCAGCGCCCGGGCGGCCCCGGCGTCGACCAGCACCCTTCCCCGTGCCGGCTTGGCGTACTTCAGCCACAGCTTGAAGCTCGAGTAACGACCTTCGCGAGCGGGGAACATCGTCCCCACCGGCCGTCCTCCCGCCGCCGCCGCGATCGTCCCGGGCCGCAGTCCGCCCGCGATCACCGTGGGAATACCGGATGCGGTGGCCATCTCGGCGGCCACAACCTTCGAGCGCATCCCGCCCGACCCGAACGGCGAGGTCTGATGGCCGATGTCCAGCCCGTCCAGCGCCTCGAATTCGTCCACCTCGCGCACGAGCTGTGCCGTCGGGTCAAGCCGTGGGTCCGCGGTGAACACGCCGTCGGTATCGGTGAGCAGCAGCAGCCGCTCGGCGCTCATCAGAATCGCCACCTGGGCGGCGAGGAAGTCGTTGTTGCCGAACGAGATCTCGTCGGTGGCGGTGGTGTCGTTCTCGTTGATCACGGGAACCACGCGCCACTCGATCAACTTGCGCAGCGTCTGCCGGGCGTTCAGGTAGTGAGTGCGGGCGCTCATGTCGAAGAAGGTCAGCAGCACCTGCGCCGTCGGCACCCCGCGGTCACGCAGAAGCTCGTCGTAGACCTGATAGAGCTTCCCCTGCCCAACCGCGCTCGCGGCCTGTAGCTCGTCGACCGAACGGGGGCGCAGGGGGATCTGCATCACGCCCATCCCGCGTGCGATCGCGCCGCTGGTCACGACGATCAGCGAGCGACCAGCCTGATGGAGTTCGGCCAGCTCGTCGCAGATCCGCGCCAGCACATCCGTGCGGACCTCTCCGCGCTCGTCGGCGACGATGCTCGACCCAAGCTTCACGACCAGCGGACCCATACGCAGAAGCTTAGGAGAGGCTGGATACTGCCGGGCCCCGGTCGCGGGCCCGGCAGCGGGAGTTCGTCTAGTGGCGCTTACGCGCCGGGCACCACGGGTTGGCGGGAACGCCCGCGCACGGGTTCGGCATCGAGCGCAGACCCTTGGGGAGCGGATGCATGACCACACGCGTGCGATCTGGATAGTGGCCAGCGGGGCACGGCAGCTTCAGGCTGACGAGCGTGCCCTCGCTGCCGCACAGCAGCTCGGTGATCAGCGGCACGTTGGCGTTCGCGGGTCCGGGTGCGCCGGTGCACGCCGGGTAGCTCTGCTCGAGGTTTGGCGGCGAGGTGGTGAGACCGCCGGGATCGCTGTTGCGAGTGAAGCAGTTCGTTGGATGACCGCTCTCCAGGTTGAGCAAGGCGATGTCGCCGTTGGTGGGATGGGAGAACGCGCCGTTGCCGGCGAAGCTGTTGCTGAGAATCGCGTTGCCCCACGAGTCGAACAGGCAGCTCCCTTGCCCCAGGAGGGGGTAGTTCAGCGTACCGCCGGTGCACGGGCCGCCGCTGTCCGGGTAAATCTGGATCAGGACGCCCCATGCCTTGTTGCGCACGATGCGGTTGTGCATGACGGTGTCGTTGCGGCCGCCCGAAATCGACAGCCCGACCCCGACCGCGACTGCTCCCGCGGCGCCGGTGCCCGGCACGTTCGGGTTGTTGTTGTCATGGATGTAGTTGTCCATCGCCACCCAGCACGAATGGGTGTGGGTGATCGGGCTGATGCCGTTGTGGGGACAGGCGCCGTTCTGCGGCGGCGGCTTGTCCGTGTTCTGGGTGTTGGTGTCGAACCCGTCCGTGTTCTGATCGAACTCGGAGTTCTTCACCACCAGCGTGCCGCCGGAGTTCGAGCCCGAGTAGCCGACGGAGTTGAACTGCGCGTGGCCGTGGTCGATCGTCTGGTTGCAGACCTGCATGCAAGCGCCGATATAGAAGCCCGAGTCGCTGAAGTTGCTGGCGTAGACGTTGTCCCAGGTGCCACCGCTCCAGTTCTTAGAGAAGATCCCGTACTGGGCCGCGCGCTTGTCGCTTCCGAAATACGTGCTGGTGGCGTTCAGGTATGAGCCGAGGTACCCATGGCCATCGATCCTGGCGTTGTCGTTGCCGCTCCACCAGATCTCATTGCCGGTCTCTCCTTTGCCGCTGAGGAAGTTGCAGACGGTGAGGTTCTGGACCCACACGTCATTGGCCTTGTAGATCAGGATCCCGTTGCGGCCGAGTCGGCCCTTCCGGCTCGAAGGTCCGAAGTCCTGGGCCGCTCCGCGGCGGCTGCACTGTGCAGAGCCCGGCTTGGTGCCGTCGACGACCACCTTATTGCGGTTCATGCCACGCAGGTAGACGTGCGGAGTGGCGATGACGACGCCGGAGGGGTAGGTGGCGGGTTGGGGGCCACGATGGCGGCGGTGGTCGGCGCGTTCCTTGTAGTCGCCGGGGCCGACGAGGATCCAGTCCCCGCGATGGGCCGCGGAGACCGCGCCCTGGATCGTGGTGTAGCCACCAGGCACACCGTGGTAGGAACCGACCAACAACACCCGCGCGCCTGCCGCGGACGTGCACAGGCCAGCAAAAGCCAGCACGACCAAACAACCGAGACCTCGGCGCATCCTTGACCTATCTCGCTCTCCACTCGCGGCCGGCTCTCTCCGACCGGCGGGG
>DATCPD010000151.1:0-8033 GCA_036564325.1 Solirubrobacteraceae bacterium
TCGCTGCCCCGGCCGCAACGACAACTGCAGCTACGAACGTGACGAGCACGTCGGCCACCCTCAACGGGACAGTGACCGCGAAGGGGGCCCCCACCACGTACCACTTCCAGTACGGCACGAGCACCGCCTACGGAAGCGTCACCCCGAATCAAACCCAAGCCGCCGTGAACGGCAACAACGCCCAGCCGGCGAGCGCGAGCGTGACCGGGCTCAGCCCGAACACGACGTATCACTTCCGCATCGTCGCGACGAACTCGGCCGGGACGGTCAATGGTGCCGACCTGACGTTCAAGACGGCGGCTCCGGGAGGCACGGTCGGAAACGCCGTGACGATCCGCTCGCGGCCGGGCACGGTGACCTACGGCAACGCGACCACCATCTCCGGCTCGGTCACCGGGGCCAACAACGCGGGGGCGAAGGTCACCCTCGCATCGAGCCCGTATCCGTACACGGCCGCGTTCAAGCCCACGGGCATGACGACGACCACGACGGCAACGGGTGGCTACTCCTTCTCGGTGAAGCCGGGCGTCAACACCCACTACCGGGTCACGGTGAAGAAGCCGTCGTTGACGAGCTCTCAGACCGCTGTGCGAGTGCGCGTCAGGGTCAGCCTCGGGGTTAGCACCGCGAACCCGCGGAGCGGCCAGCGCGTCAGGTTCTCGGGCACGGTCATACCGGCCCACAACGGCAAGGTCGCCCTGATCCAGAGGCGGACAAGCACGGGTGCCTGGAGGACGGTGGCGCGCGCGACGCTGGTTGCAGCACTTCCGGTCAACGGCGTCGCCACGTCGAAGTACTCGAAGCGGTTGCGGATCTTCCACACCGGGACCTACCGGGTGTCGGTGAACCCCAGGGACGGGGATCACGTCACTGGCACGAGCCGAACCCGCAGGTTGCGAACCCACTAACGCGTCCGAGAGCGTGGAGGGGACCCGAGCACCGGGTCCCCTCCACCTTCGGGACCCGCGCGGGCTCTAGTGACTCAGTGTGGCGGCGAGGGCCGCGGCAGTGGAGACCGTGTAGAAGAGGCCGAGCAGGCGCCGGAACAGGTTGACTCCGTGAAAGAGCTCGAGGTAGGCCCAGACGGCCATCGACAGGTACGAGACGGCCTGGGCGTCCGAATGCGCGCGACGGTGGACGTGGTGGGCCACCAGGCCGGAGACGAACGCGAGGATCAGCGGGGCGTTGGGGAACTGCACGATCGGATACGACCGCGGGAAGCTCAGCGCAGTCAGGCGCCGGAAAGCGCGCCATCCGGCGATCGGAGCGTTGATGACAGGGTGTCGGGAGCTCTCCACCGCCGCTCGAAGTATTACCGCGGCTGCTCCATGCGCTGGTCGAGCGGTTCGGTGTTGGCCTGCGCGCGCAACGCCCGGCCGATGACCAACCGCTGGATTTCACTCGTTCCCTCGAAGATCGTGTAGAGCTTGGCATCGCGGTACCACTTCTCGACCGGGAAGTCCTTGATGTACCCCCAGCCGCCCATCGTCTGAATCGCCTGCTCGCAGGCCCGCACCGCAACCTCGGAGGCCTTGAGCTTGGACATCGACCCTTCGGCGTTCTCAAACGGCTTGCGCTGCGCAGCCATCCAGGCGGCGCGCCAGGTCAGGAGCCGCGCGGCGTCGATCTCCGCCGCCAGATCGGCCAGGGGAAACGCGACCCCCTGATTCTCGATGATCGGCGCGCCGAAGGCCTCGCGCTGGACGGCGTAGTCGCGCGCGAATTCGAGCGCCGCCCGAGCGATCCCGATCGCCTGCGCGGCCACCATCGGCCGGGTGCGCTCGAAGGCCCCCAGCGCGGCCGAGCTGCGCCGCTGGATCGCCGCCGCCGCGCCCCCCTCTTCTGCCGGGGCTATCGGCTTGCGGCCCTGTTCGGACTCACGTCCCCTGGCGATCCGCTCCTCGAGGCGCTCCTGGCCGCCGAGCAGATGATCGGCCGGCACCCGGCAGTCCTCGAGGACGATCTCGCCCGTGTGGGATGCCCGGCAGCCGAGCTTGTCGAGCTTGCGCAGCATCGAGAGTCCCGGCGTGCCCTTGGGGGCGATGAACACGCCCTGGCCCCGGTGGCCGGCGTCCGGGTCGACGGTGGCCACGACCACGTGGACATCGGCAATGCCGCCGTTGCCGATGAACACCTTCTGCCCGTCGATCACCCAGTCGGCGCCGTCCTTCCGGGCCTGGGTCTGGATCGAACGGATGTCGCTGCCTCCGCTCGGCTCGGTCACGGCGAGCGCGGCGAGCTTGATGTCGCCCGGGACGCCGAAGCACTCCGGGGCCCAGCGCGCCAGTTGCTCGTCCGTGGCCGCTTGACGGATCGCCGCGAGCGCGAGCGCCGGCATCACGATCGACAGCCCGATGCCGGCGCATCCCCAGAACAGCTCCTCCATCAGGATGGGCAGCGACAAGCCCGTCGGATCGACCGACAGTTGCGCATAGAGCTCCCAGCCATAGAGGCCCTGCTGGGCCGCCTGCTCGATCACCGGCCACGGGAACTCCTGCGTGCGGTCGTACTCGTAGGCCGCGGGCCGGATCACCTCCCGGGCGAAGGCGTGGGCCTTGGTGCGAAGTGCCTGATGCTCGTCGGTCAGTTCCAGGCTGAAGGTCACGAGCCATCCTCGGCGCCGTCGCCGAACCCCTCGAGGGAGCCTTTCATGGTCGCCAGCGCGTTCCACGCGTTCGGGAATCCGGCGTAGACCGCCACCTGGCGGAGAACCTCCCGGATCTCCTGCACCGTAGCTCCCTGGCGGCGGGCCGCGCGAACGTAGACCCCGAGCTGAAGCTGCTGACCGAGGGCCGCGAGCATCGCGACGGTGCACAGGGCACGCGTCTTCCGATCAAGCGTGTCGCCGGCGTAGACCTCGCCGTAGACGAAGTCGATGATGTAGCGATGCAACTCGGGATCGAGTTGCTCCAGGTACTCGCGTCCGCGCTCTACGTTCTCCGCCCCCACGAACCTCGCCATCACCTCCGGGCCGGGCTCACTCATCGGAGGTCCCGCGTTCGGCGATGTAGGCCTGCGGATCGAACGACACGCGGATGCCGGTGGAGGCGAACTTGCCCACGACCTCGCCGTCGGCCAGCACGTCGGCCTCGGCCCACACCAGACGGCCGCCCGCCCGGACGACCTTGGCCTCGGCCCGCAGTCGCTGCACCTTCTTCGCGTTCACCGGACGGATGAACCGGGCGAAGATGTCGATCGTCGTGATCGCGCTCTTCTGGATCTCGTCGTCGGTGAGAATCGTCGTGGTGGCGGCTGCCATCGCGGCATCCGCGAGTGCGGTGGCGACCCCGCCCTGAATCACTCCGAGCGGGTTGCCGAGCGCTTCCCGGGCGTCCATTTCATAACTCGCCTCGCCGCGTCCGAATTCGACGAGGTGCATCTGCAGAGTCTCAGACACCGGGGAGCGCAGCTCCCCCAGCCGGCTCTTCTCCATCATCTGATCGACGAACTCGTAACTCATGGCTCCTTCTCCAGGTAGTGGCCCGACGCGTCGCCGCCAGCGACTATCGGTCCCATCGAGCGCGGGAGCCTATCGTTTCTGAGAACGACTGTCAGCCTCTCGTTCTCATGTCGTAGGATTCCCCGGCATGACCGCGTCCCAGCCGATTCGCCTGCGACGCTCCCGCGAACGCGACCTCGTGCAAGCGACCCGGACCCTGTTCGACCAGCGCGGCGTCCAGGACGCTCCGATCGAGGAGATCGCGCGTGAGGTAGGGATCGCACGCGGGCTGATCTACCGCCACTTCACCTCCAAGGAGGAGCTCTACGTCCTCACGGTGACCGATTACCTCGACGAGTTGGACGGCGTCCTCGGGGAGGCGATCGGGCTCGACGAGGACGCCGCGACCCAGCTCGAACAATGGGCCCGGGCCTACGCCGGCTTCTGTTGCCGCTATCCCGCCTTCCTTGACTGCGCGCTCTCGCTGATGCGCCGTCCGGCCGAAGAGCTCCAGGACGCGATCTCCGAATCCGTCTGGCTCCGCCTTGGCCAGAGCATGGCGAAATCCATCAGTCACATCTCCGAGCTGCTCCGCCGGGGGACCGTCGAGGGCGACTTCAAGGTCGAGGACCCCGACTACGCGGCGAATGTCCTGTGGACCCAAACGCTCGGAGTCATGCACCTGGCCCGCATCCGCGTCGGCCTGCGCCAGGCCGCACCGGGCGTTCCCGGCCTGTTCTCCGTGACGCCCGAGCGGGTGGTGGAGACGTGCATCGACAGCGCCCTGGCCACGGTGAGGGTCGGTCGGGCCTAACCCCGGCCGCGGCTGCTAGCGAACGGTCACGCCCACGAGGTAACCGGCACGGTGACGGCTGCCGGCCGGCGGCCGTTGGGCGGACACGCGGAGCACGTGGTGGCGAGGCCAGTGCGCAGGGCGGTGGACCTTGCCGAGACGGCAGCTGGTGAGGCGGACCGCGCGGCGCACCTGGGCGATGGTCAGGTGATGGAGCCGTGGCGCGACGCAGTCGGGCGGCAGCACCGGGAAGGGCACCAGCGAGACGTCATCGACGGGCGTGGCGAGGCTGGTGCGGGGGATCGGGGTTCGTCCCGCGGACGCGAAGCGCCAGTAGGTCTTCGACGGCAGTCCTTCCACCAGGGTGCCGGACGCCGGCTGGACGCGCAGATGAGCGAGCGGGCTGGTGATGTTGTCGATGTCCCATTCGTCGATCGTCACGGAGGGAAGCGGAACGCCGCCAAAGACCGTCCAGCTGCTGATCCCCATGGGGGCACCACCGGCCATGCGGAACACCCGTCCGGTCGTGGTGGTGAGGAAGGTCCGGTCAGCCGGCACCTGGTTGAGCCCGGCGAACTGAGCGCTGGAGATGGTGATGATCACCGGGTAGTTGCCGAACCGGCTCAGGTCGCTGACGTACAGGGGCGCGCCGCCGGCGATCCGGTAGACGCCGGGCGAACCGGTCACCTGCACGAACGTGCCGTCCGGAATCGCGGCGCCCCCGCCCGCGGGGGCTGTGGCGCCGTCGAGGTAATCGCCGTCGATGTTGATCGTCACGCCCCCGTAGGTCACATTCTGCCCGCCTGAGAACTGGTGGATCCGCTGGTGTGCGGCCCACTCGTAACTCGGCACCCCGGGGTCGGCGGTGCTGTGGTTGTTGTCCCAGCGGGCGATCCAGATGGCGTCGGGCTCCAGGAACGCGGTGCCCTGCGCGGCGACGAGGTCGCCGATGCCCGAATTGGCGCTGCTGTACACGCCGGAGAGATAGCCCGACGCGTGCAGGGTGCTCGTCCACGCCGACAGGAACGACTTCACGGCCGCGGTCGTGCTCCCGCCGGTCGGGTAGGCCTCCATGTCGAAGTAGATCGGATTGCCCCTGCCGAGCCCCACGGCCTGCGCGCGCATGATCGCGTCGGTCGCCGCCGCCGCGCCCTCGGCGGCCGCCTGCCCGGGCTGGATCGCCGCGCAACCGCAGGAGTTCCCCGGCGCCTGGAGCCCGACGTAGGTGGGGATGAAATGCCACCCGGCGGCCGCCTCGGTCCGCACCCACGAGGCGGTGAGATTCGGCTGAGCGCAGGCCATGTTCGCGCCCCCGAGGTAGACACCGACCGTTCGGTAGGGCGACGCCGCCCACGCCGTCAGGGCGCTGGTGCTCGGCGTCGAGCAGGGGTCAAACCCGAGCCCCTGGGTGTAGCCCGCCGCGTGTGCGACGGGTCCGGAGGCTGCGTGCGCTGCCACGCCGGCCGGGGCCCCCGGAAGTTGGCTTGCGTCCACGGCCCGGACCCCCAGGGCGCGCGCCACCGCGCCGGGGTGGCGCCCCCACGTCGCGGTAACGCTGACCCGTGCGCGGCGGGGAAGGATGCGGGTCGAGGCTCCGCCGCCGGGAAGGGCCGTCCCCGGCGCCGCGCCACTGCGCGCCGCTGCCGCGGCCAGTGGCTCGACCAGGATCGCCTCGGTCCGGCCGACGGCGTGGGCAGGACAGCGCTGGCTTGCCCCCGGGTGGCCGAGGTACACCGCGTGCCGGTCGAAGCGCACGCAGGTCCGCGGGTGCGCGCCGAGATCGACCACCGTCCAAGCGGACGGTACGCGCAGCGCGAAGCCGTGGTATCTCACGACCTTGGCGGTCGCGGCAACCGAAGCGCCGGCGAACATCACCCCCATGAAGACCGCCAGCGTCAGGACTTTGGACGTCCGACTCATACGACCCGGGCGATGCTAACCGATGAACCTGAAGATCCTGCAGGGTCCGATGCGCGAGGTCAGTGGCGCGAGCGCGCCGGCGCCGTGGCGACGTGCGGCGCCGCGGTGCCCGGTACGCGTGCCGAAGCCTGTGCCGGGGCGTTGCCGCCAGGCAGGTGGAGCAGCACCACGACGGCGAGGATGCACGCGACCAGCCACATCAGCGCCGTGAAGCGAGAGCTCACGTGACGCCAGTTGACGAACAGCAGCGGCCGCATGACCATCTCGTACCCGTTCCACAGGTGAATAAAGCATCGACCACGACGGGAAACATGGATCTGCGAGCCGGTGAGCGCGAGAATGGGTTCTTGGAGGATGATCTGGGGCATATCTGCCGGAGCGGAAGGAGGAGAGAGCGAATGACCGATACGTCGTCTGAGCCAAAGCTGATCGCTTCTACGGTGTCCGCCCTGCCGGCGTCCGCCGCTGAGCGATTCGGCGAGTGCGTGGCCGCGCGGTACAAGGACGGGGATAAGTGGCACGACCTCAGCTACGCCGAGGCCGGAAAGGCGATCGAGGAGATCGCACTCGGCCTCGTAGCGCTCGGTATCGAGCCTGGCGACCGGGTCTGCATCCTGTCCGACACGCGTCTGGAATGGACGCTCACCAGTTACGGGATCTCTGCCGCCGGAGCCGTCGTCGTGCCGATCTACCCGACAAATTCCCCCCACGAATGCAAATGGGTGGTCGGGAACTCGGGCGCCCTGGCGGTGGTATGCGAGAACGAAGGCCAGGTCGAGAAGATCGAGAAGATCAAGGATGACCTCCCCAAGCTCGAGCACGTCATCGGAATCGAGTCGGGCGGTGAAATGACGCTGCAGGAGCTCCGCGAGCGCGGACGCGACGGCGACCCCAACGAGCTGTGGTCCCGTCAGCAGGTGGACCCCGAGGATCCGTACACGATCGTCTACACCTCCGGCACCACGGGACCGCCCAAGGGCGTCGTGCTCTCCCACGCCAACGCGATGTCGGTGTGCCAGATGGTCGAGGAGCTGGAGTTCGTCCAGCCCGGCGAGACCACGTACCTGTACCTGCCGCTGGCCCACGTGTTCGCGCTGACCGCGCAGCTGGCCTCGTTCGATCAGGGAACAACGATCGTGTTCTACGGCCGGGATACGAAGAAGATCCTGGAGGAGATCGTCGAGACCAAGCCGACCTACTTCCCCTCCGTGCCACGGATCTTCGAGAAGCTCTACGCCGCCGCGAACAAGATGCAGGAGCAGGCCAGCGATGAGGACAAGGAACGCTTCCGCCAGGCGATCAAGCTAGGCATCAAGGTGCGTCAGCTCCAGGAGAAGGGCGAATCGATCCCGGCGGAGCTGGAGAAGCCCTTCCAGCAGGCGGAGGAGCACATCTTCCGGCGCGTCCGCGAGCTGTTCGGAGGCGAGATCCGTCAGGCGGTCACCGGCGCGGCGCCGATCGCGCCGGAGATCCTCGAGTTCTTCTACGCCGCCGGGGTCCCCGTGCTCGAGGGCTGGGGAATGACCGAGACTTCGGCGGTGGGCACCGTGGGCACGCTCGATCACTTCAAGTTCGGCAGCGTGGGCCGGGCGATGCCCGGCGTGGAGGTGAAGATCGCCGAGGAGGACGCCGAGATCCTGATGCGCGGCCCCAACGTGTTCAAGAAGTACTGGGACAACGAAGAGGCCACGTGCGAGACGCTGATCGATGGCTGGCTGCACACGGGCGACGTGGGCGAGCTCGACGACGAGGGCTACCTGAAGATCACCGGTCGCAAGAAGGACATCATCATCACCGCCGGGGGCAAGAACCTGACGCCGTCGAACATCGAGAACGATCTCAAGAAGTCACGGTTCATCTCGCAGGCCGTGATGTACGCCG
>DATCPD010000153.1:0-16189 GCA_036564325.1 Solirubrobacteraceae bacterium
GGGAGGAGCGCTTCCTGATCCTGCCCCATCAGGCGGTCGCAGCGCACATGGCGCTCAAGGCATCGCAGCCGGACCGGTGGCTGGGCGGCATGCGGAAGCTTGTCCGCACCGCGCGGGCGGCCAGCCCTCCCTCCGGCTAAATACCCACCGACGAGGCGTCCCGCAGCCCGATCGGCGCGGCCAGCAGCTGATCGGGGATCCCGAACGCGTCGACGAGTTCGCCCGCGTGCTGGCGGACGTCGTTGCAGAGGCGGTTGACCTCACGGGTGATCTGCTTGCAGATGGGCGAGGCGAGCCGGCCGTGCTCTTGAAAGAAGCCCTTGTCGCTCTCGAGGTTGTGCAACGCGTAGAGGTCACAGAGCTGGTGTAGGGCGGCCGCCACGGCCTCATCCTGGCAGTGCTCGATCGCCTCGTTGAACGCCTCGAGGACCACGGTGGCCAGATGCGCGCGGGCGGCGTCGACCGCGTGGTCCTGCACGGCTCGGAACACCTCGAACGGATCGAAATCCTCGTCCAGTCCACGCTTGAAGCGCTGGGCCACCGAAGCGGTGATGTGTCCTTCGCGCCAGCGGAACAACTCGAGCTGATATTCGCGATCGAGCAGGTCTCGGTGCTCGTCCCGAGTTGGCACCGCGTCGCTGATCACCTGCACGATCTTGCGCGCGAACAGGCGCTCGACGACGGTCTCCACGACCTGGCCGGCCACGAAGGTCACCATCTCACGGGGATCCAGATCGCCGAACTGGTCCTTGTAGTCGGTCAGCAGGCCTTTCGCCGCCAGCATCATCAGCACCGTGTTGTCCCCCTCGAAGGTGGTGAAGATGTCCGTGTCGGCCTTCAGCGCGGCGAACCGGTTCACCGACATGTACCCGGCGCCCCCGCAGCACTCGCGACAGGTTTGGATCGAGGCCGTCGCGTGCCAGCTGGCGGTCGCCTTGAGTCCGGCGGCCAGCGACTCCAGCTCGCGGCGATCGCGCTCGGCGGGCTCCTCAGCGCCCATCACCGCGTCGAACTTCTCAAGCAGCTGCTGCTGGGCGAAGTGCAGCCCATAGGTCTTGGCCAGTAGCGGCATCAGGCGCCGCTGGTGCGTGCGGTAGTCGAGGATCGCGACCTCGTCCTCGTCCGGCGGGCCGAACTGCTTGCGACTCAGGCCGTAGCGAACCGCGATCGTCAGCGCGCTCTTGGCTGCGCTGACCGAGGCCGCGGCAATGCACACCCGCCCCTGGACGAGAGTGCTGAGCATCGTGAAAAAGCGCTTGTCCGCGTCCTCGATCGGGCTCGAGTAGCGGCCATCGGCGGAGACGTCTCCGTACTGGTTGAGCAGCGCCTCCCGCGGGACGCGTACGTGATCGAAGTAGATGGTCCCGTTGTCGACGCCGTTCAGGCCCATCTTCTCGCCGCCGTCCTCGATCCGGACCCCCTCGCACAGCTGGTCGTTCTCGTCGCGGATCGGAACCGCGAAGCAGTGCACGCCGTGACACTCCCCATCGACGAACAGCTGCGCGAACACGGCAGCCATGCGCGCATGGCAACCGGCGTTGCCGATGTACTCCTTGCGCGCCTCCTCGACCGGCGTCTCGATCACGAATTCGTGTTGCTCGGGGTCATATGTGGCGGTGGTCTGCAGCTGTTGGACATTCGACCCGTGGCCGGCTTCGGTCATGGCAAAGCAGCCAGTCAGATCGAGCGTCGCTGTGGGCTTCAGGTAGCGCTCGTGATGACGGCTGGTTCCAAGTTGCTGGATCGCGCCACCCCAGAGCCCGAACTGAACCCCGAACTTGACCAGCAGCGAGAGGTCTCCGAAACCGAGCGCCTCGAACGAGGCCACGTTGGCCCCGGGGTCGCCGTGACCTCCGTACTCCACCGGAAAGCCGGGTGCGGTGAGCCCCTCAGCGGCCAGAGTCTTCGCCCACTCGAAAACCCGACGCCGGTATTCCGCGGTCGGGAGCGCGATGACCGGAGCGAACTCCGGCCGTTTCAGCACTTCCCGGATCTGCTCGCGCAGTTCGGCGTAGCGGCCGTCGAGCACTCCTTGTAGGGCAAGAGGGTCAAAGCCGGTCGCCTCACTCATCTCGGGCAGAATATGCCCTGGCCGCGCGTGGTCCTAACGGTCACGACCCTCACGGGTGAATCAGATGGTGGACGCGGCGGAAGAAGCGTCCGATGCGGCCGGACCCGCGGCCGGCGAACGCGGTGACGCCGAGCAGGACGACGAACAGTCCGGCCACGAGCAACAGCACGCTGAGCACCACCGGCCACCGGCGCTCCAGGAAATCGCGACCGCGGCTGAGCGTCTCGATCGCGCGGTCGCCGGCCAGCGACATCGCCACCACCATCAGGATCAGCGGGAGCACGAAGCAGAGGTTGAACACAAGCAGAAGCACCAGCTGGCGCGCGGGGTCAACGCCAGAGCCGACGATCGCCGCGATCGCGGCGAAGTAGGGAAATGCCGTCGGCAGCTCCACCGCCGTGATCGTCGCGCCGAGAATCGCGCTGGACTTTCCCTCCGCGGAGGGCACAGGCATCCTGCGGGTGGCCAGACTCACGCGATTTCGCCACAGCACGGCCGCGGCCACCACCATCGCCACGCCGACGACGATTTCGATCACGTGACGGTCCTCGGTGTCCGGCTTCGGCACCAGCGCCAGCAGCAGCTGCCCCGGCCCCAGAGCGATCAGCGCGCCGCCGACGAAGTAGACGAGCAGGACACCAAGTGTGAACTCGATCAAACGGGTGCGCGCGTGCTCGCCGGTCGCCAGATACAGGGCGGGGGCGATCGTAGTCGGATTCAGTGAGTCGGCGAGTCCGATCGAAACGACCAGACCAATCAGTCGGAGCATTACGCGGATTCTCTCCGGATGCGCTCGTGCAAAGCGCCCGGAGGGTTAGATTTCGGCCAGGGCTCGTGGGCAGCCCGCTCGCCGCCACCGCGAGTCGCGCCGGGCGCGTCAAGCGAAATGCAGCTCCTCGCCCTCGTCCTCGGAGGCGGGGCGCTCACAGCTCGGACACCACCATCGCGCCTCCATCGGAGTCCCGCACACCGCATGCCGCGGGGCCGCGGAGCCCTCGGCGTTGCGCGCACCCCATCCGGCCAGCAGTCGCAGGGCACCGGCCAGCTCGCGGCCGCCGGCGCTCAGCTCGTAGACGAAGCGCGGCGGACGCTCGGAATAGGCCCGCGTCACCACGAGCGCGTTGCGCTCGAGCTGGCGCAGCCGTTGCGTGAGCACGTTGGGGGCGATTCCCGGCACCTCCTCCTGCAGCTCGCCGAAGCGCCGCGGCCCGTCGAGCAGCGCGGCCACCAACAGCAGCGTCCAGCGGTCGCCGACCGTGGCCAGCGCGTCGGCCAGGGCGGAGCGCCCGTCGTCCGAGGCCTGGGGTTCGAATGGTTCGGAGGAGCTCATTGCTTAGGGGATCGTACGCGTGTTCATCGTGCGCTAGAGTAGCGACTTGCAATTCGCAAGTGACTATGGAGGACTTGATGGCTCTACTTGAAGAAATCCAGACCGGGCTGCAGCAGGCGGCCAACCGTCCTGGGGACGCGGTCGTCGGGCTCGGGCGCGGCTGGGGCGTCGGCTCAGGGTTCGTGTTCGCCCCCGGGCGGGTGCTGACCAGCGCCCACAACCTGCGCCATGAGGAGGTGACGATCAGCTTCAGCGACGGTCGCAGCGAGACTGGACGCGTCGCGGGCGCCGATCCCGATCTCGACATCGCGGTGATCGACGTCGACACCGGCGACATCTCGCCCGTTGATTGGCCGGAGGGAACACAGGCGCCGGGCATCGGCCAGGCGGTCTTCGCTCTCGGCAACCCTGGCGGTCGTGGTCTCCGGGTCACCCCAGGATTCATCTCCTCGGCCGCGCGCAGCTTCCGCGGACCGCGCGGGCGCCGGATCACGGGCGCCATCGAGCACACCGCCCCACTACCGCGCGGTTCCTCGGGCGGACCCCTGATCAGCGTCAGTGGCGCGCTGCTCGGCGTCAACTCGGTCCGCGTCGATGGGGGCCTGATCCTCGCCGTCCCGGCGGACGCTGCGTTGCGCGAGCGGGTGCAGGGACTGGCACGCGGTGAGGCTCCGAAACGGCTGCGCCTCGGCGTCGCGATCGCCCCGCCCCGCGTGGCGCGCCGCCTGCGCCGAGCCGTTGGCTTGCCCGAGCGCGACGGCGTGCTGGTCAGGGGAGTCGAAGACGGAAGCGCGGCGGACCGCGCCGGGCTCGAGCGCGGGGACCTGATCGTGCAGGCAGCCGGACGGCCCCTGGATCGGGTCGACGTTCTGTACGACGCGCTGGACGGCGCGCGCGAGCAGGGCCGGCTGGAGCTCGAGATCGTGCGCGGAACCGACGAGCGAGCCATCACGGTTGAGTTCTGAGGGTCCGAACATGGAAGCAACCGCTGACATCCGTGAGGCGGGCGTCGAGCTGCGCGAGTCACAGGCCCTCGACGCCTATTCCCGTGTCGTCGTAGACGTCGCCGAGCGGCTCGCCCCCTCGGTCGCGAATCTCCGCGTCATGCGGCGCGGGCGAGGCGGCCAGGTCCCCGCCGGTGCGGGAAGCGCGGTGGCGCTCACACCCGACGGCTTCCTGCTCACCTCCGCGCACGTGGTCGCCGGTCCGGGTCGCACGGGCCGGGCGGCGTTCGTCGACGGGCGCGAGCTGCGCTTTCAGGTGGTAGGGCTCGACCGGCTGTCCGATCTGGCCGTGCTGCGCGTTGACGGCGGGGAGCTCACCCCAGCCACCCTCGGCGAGGCCGAACACCTCCGGGTCGGCCAGCTCGTGGTGGCGATCGGCAATCCGAACGGGTTCGCCGGCTCGGTCACGGCCGGCGTCGTCTCGGCGCTCGGCCGGTCGCTTCCGGCCCGGGCCGGGCGGACCGTGCGCTACATCGACAACGTGATCCAGACCGACGCCGCGTTGAATCCAGGCAACTCGGGCGGCGCGCTGGTGGACAGCGCGGCCCAGGTGATCGGAGTGAACACGGCCGTGGCCGGGGTCGGGTTGGGGCTGGCGGTGCCCGTCAACGCCGCGACCCGCCAGATCATCGCGGCACTGATGACGCACGGGCGAGTCAGGCGGGCCTACATCGGGATCGCCGGGGGACCACGGCCGCTTCCGCCTCACGCGCGAGTGAAGCTGGGGCGCACGACCGGGATCGAGATCATCGAGGTCGCGCCCGGGAGCCCCGCCGCGCGGGCCGGACTACGCGCCGAGGATCTGATCGTCAAGCTCGGCGGGAGCATCGTCGAGCGCGTCGACGACATCCAGCGGTCGATGGGCCAGGAGGCGATCGGCCGTCCCATCAGCGTGACCCTGATGCGCGGAGACAGATGGCTCGAGCTGGAGCTCTCTCCCGTGGAGCTCTCGGAATAGCTACACTCGAATCCGGCGCCCGGCGGCGTTCGTTGACACGCCCGCAGCCGGTGCCGAAGTCCTGATCAACACCCGTACGGGAAGCGCTTAGATGGCCCGTGGAGACGTCCGGATCGCCGCCACTCTCGCATGCGAAGAGTGCAAGCGCCGGAACTACCAAACGAATAAGAGCAAGCGGAACAATCCGGAGCGACTGCAGCTGCGCAAGTACTGCCGCTGGTGCAAGTGCCACACCGCGCACCGCGAAACGCGCTAGCGGCTGACGGGAAATTCCGTGGCTCGCAACCGCAAACGAGCAAAGGAACGCCGTGCTCGCCGGCCTCAGGGTGCGTCCGTCGCGGCTTCGGCGCGGCTGGATCGTGACGCCGCGCCCGATCCGATCGAGCACGCTTCGCCCGACGTCGACCTGGCGGAGGCGCAACTGGCGCTGGGCCGTCCCGAGCTGTCAGCGAACCCCGAGGACGCCGCCGCCGACGAGGCGGAATTCGAGCTCGAGGCGGGGCAGGAGCCGGCCGGCGACGCGGAGGAGGACTCTGCGGGTACGCCCAGCTCAAAGGTGGTGGCCGGACGGCGGCCACACGCTGCCAGTCGCCTCGCCACGTTTGTCCAGGGAAGCTGGCGCGAGCTGCAACGGGTACAGTGGCCCGACCGCCGACAGGTGATGCAGGCCACCGGGGTAGTGATCGGGTTTGTGATCGTGGCCGGCGCGTTCCTCGGCATCGCAGACCTCCTGGCCGGGAAGGTCATGAACTACATCCTCACGGGCAACTTCAAGTAGAAGACAACGAATGTTTCGCTGGTACGTCGTAAACACATATTCAGGCCACGAGAACAAGGTCAAGCACAACCTGGAGCATCGGGTGGTGTCCTTGGGGCAGCAGCGCGCGGTACGGCAGATCGTCGTCCCGACCGAGTCTGTGTCCGAGATGAAGGACAACCAGAAGATCACGGTCGAGAAGCGCACGATGCCCGGCTACGTGCTCGTCAACATGGACCTCAACGAGGACTCGTGGTCGCTGGTCAAGGGAACTCCCGGCGTGACCGGCTTCGTCGGAGCCTCGAACGAGCCGGTTCCGCTGACCCAGGCCGAGGTCGATCGCCTGCTCCACCAGGAGACGGCCGAGCGCCCGCGCAGCCGCGCCCAGTTCTCGATCGGCGAACAGATCAAGGTGATCTCCGGACCCCTGTCAGACTTCTCGGGAGAAATTTCCGAAGTCAACGAAGACGCGCAGCGCCTCAAGGTGCTGGTCTCTATCTTCGGTCGTGAGACTCCGGTTGAGGTCGGCTTCGACCAAGTGAAGAAGATCTGATGGCAAAGAAAGTACTTACAGAAATCAAGCTCCAGGCCGTTGGCGGTCAGGCAAGCCCGGCTCCGCCGGTCGGTCCGGCGCTCGGTCAGCACGGCGTCAACATCATGGAGTTCGTCAAGGCGTTCAACGCCCAGACGCAGAGCGACACCGGAACCGTGATCCCGGTCGTGATCACCGTGTACGAGGACCGCTCGTTCACGTTCGTGACCAAGAGCCCTCCGGCAGCCGTGCTGATCAAGCAGGCGCTGACGCTCGACAAGGGCTCCTCGGAGCCCAACCGCGACAAGGTCGGCCAGATCACCCAGGATCAGTTGCGTTCGATTGCGGAAAAGAAGATGAATGATCTGAACGCCAACGACCTGGATGCTGCCGCGAAGATCATCGCCGGCACGGCACGGTCGATGGGTGTGGAGGTGGTTTAGGTGTCAAAGCACGGAAAGACCTACGACGACGCCAAGCAGCGCTTCGACCGCGAGCGTGAGTACCAGCCCGGCGAGGCGATCGCCCTGGTCAAGCAGCTGAGTCGGGTGAAGTTCAACGAGTCGGTCGAGGTGCACGTCCGCACCGGGCTGAACGTGCGTCACGCCGACGAGCAGCTGCGCGGAACCATCGCGCTGCCGAACGGCCTGGGCAAAAACGTCAAGGTCGCCGTCTTCGCCCAGGGCGACAAGGCGCGCGAGGCCGAGGAGGCCGGCGCCGACGTCGTCGGCGCCGAGGACCTGGCGGCGAAGATCCAGGAGGGCTTCGACGACTTCGACGTGGCGATCGCCACGCCGGACCTGATGCCGGTCGTCGGCCGGCTGGGCCGGATCCTCGGGCCGTCCGGGAAGATGCCGAACCCCAAGGTCGGGACCGTGACGATGGACGTCGCGCGCGCCGTCCAGGAGTCCAAGGCCGGAAAGATCGAGTACCGAACCGACCGCAACGCGATCGTCCACCTCGTGATCGGCAAGCGGGACTTCGAGGAGCAGAGCCTGCTCGAGAACTACGCGGCCGTGATCGAAGAGCTGATCAAGGCGAAGCCGTCGGCCGCCAAGGGCCGCTACCTGCGGACGGTGACCGTGGCGACGACGATGGGTCCGGGGGTCAAGGTCGATCCCTCCCGCACCCGGGACATCATCGAGGAGCCAGTAGCCGCGTAGACTGAAGCGCCCGAACTTCAAAGAGCCCAGCCCGAGACCTCCGGCCGCGTCAGCGTAAGCCCGGAGCAGGCGGAGCTTCGAACCCCGGGCCCCCGGCCCGAATCTCGACGCCCGCCAATGTGTGGGCGTTGCTGTTAGAGAGGACCATGAACCGAGACCAGAAATCAGCAGTCGTAGATGAGATCGCCGAGCAGATCGAGCGTGCCGAGGCGATCTTTGCGGTCGACTACCGCGGCCTGACCGTCACCCAGGCGGCGGACCTGCGGGCTCAGCTTCGTGGCGCGGACGCCAAACTGCGGGTCGTCAAGAACTCGCTGTCCGAGCGCGCGGCCGACAAGGCCGGCGCCGAGGCGCTCAAGCCGATGCTGCAGGGGCCGACGGCGCTGGCGCTGGTCAATGGCGACGCCGCCGTGGCGGCCAAGGCGCTCAGCGACGCGGCGCGCTCGCTCCACATCCTCGAGTTCAAGGGCGGCCTGCTGAACGGCACGACGCTGAGCGCCGAGGACGTGCGCTCGATCGCGCGGCTGCCCGCCCGCGATGTGTTGAATGCCCAGCTCGTGGGCACGATCGCGGCGCCCCTGAGCGGACTCGTTCGGGGGTTGAACGCGCTGATCGTGGGGATCGCTGTCCAGCTCCAGGCGATTGCCGACCAGGGGCTGGTCAGTGGGACCGCGCCGGAGCCGGAGCCTGCGGCCACCGAGGCTGCTGAGCCCGAGCCCGAGCCCGAGGCTGCTGAGCCCGAGCCCGAGGCTGCTGAGCCCGAGGCTGAGTCTGTCCCCGAGCCGGAGCCCGCCGCTGAGGCTGCCCCCGAGGCGGCCGCGGAGCCCGAGCCCGAGGCGGCCCCGGAGGCCGCGCCGGCGGTCGAAGCCGACCCGCAGCCCGACCCCGCAACCGAAAAACCTGAACCAACTGAAGCGGAAGCCGCGTCGGACGCGGAACCGTCCGACGCATAAGGAGGAACCATGGCCAGCACACAAGAATGGATCGACGAGCTCAAGCAGATTTCCGTGCTCGAGCTTTCAGAGCGGATCAAGGCGCTCGAGGAGGCCTTCGGCGTCTCGGCGACCGCGGTGGCAGCAGCGGCTCCCGCCAGCGGCGGCGGCGACGGCGCCGCCGAGGAAGCCGAGGAGCAGACTGCCTTCGACGTGATCCTGACCGGCGCCGGCGAGAAGAAGATCCAGGTGATCAAGGTCGTCCGCGCGGCCACCGGTCTCGGACTCAAGGAGGCCAAGGCGCTCGTCGACGAGGCACCCAAGCCGGTCAAGGAGGGCGTCGACAAGGAGGAGGCCGAGAAGCTCAAGGCCGACCTCGAGGAGGCGGGCGGCAGCGTCGAGATGAAGTAGCTCGGCTCGGCCGCGCGTCAGCGCGATCGTTTTGCGGACGGGCGCTCGCCGACCGCGGGCGCTCGGTCTGCGTTAAGGGGCTTTGGGTCCTGGAACTTCGCTCCGAAGTCGCCTCTGCTGGCAGGGACCTTGGGGGCTTTCTCGAGCCATACTCGAGAAACTCCCCAAAACACCCTCGCCTCAGCCCACCGCGGTCAGCCCGCGGTCAGCCCGCGGTCAGCCCGCCGGTCAGCCCACCGCGGCCCCCCGCCCGGCGTCAGCCGACGTCCGCCATGCCGGGCCGGCGCAGGATCGCCAGCAGCGTGAGGGCGCACAGCCCCGCCAGCGCCGCGATCGGCACACCGTCCCCCGCGGCTTTGGCCAGCGCGCCTCCGGCTCCCGAGCCGGCGATCTGCCCTCCGGCCCAGGCCAGGTTGATCAGCGCCGCCGCGAGACCCTGATCCAGGCTCCGCGCCTCGGCCGCATCAGAGAGCATCGCCATCGCCGGGGCCCAGAACGCACCCAGCGCCGCCGAGACCGCCACCAGCACGACTCCGAGCAGGACCGCGGTCCTCGGTAGCGTGAAGCACAGGAGCAACGCCGTGGCCGCAAGCAGGCCGATGCGCAGCGGGACGAGCCGGCCCCGCAGGTCCGACACCCGGCCGAGGATCGGGCTGATCGTCGCCTCGACCGCCGCGGCGATCAGAAACACGGCGCCGATGGCCGCCGCGCCGGCGCCGAAGTGGTGAAGCCGAAGCGGCCCGAGCACGTTCAGCAGCCCGGACGCGACCGCGGGAAGCGCGACCAGCCACATGCCGGCCATCAGCGGCCGGCTGTGGCGCGCCTCGATCAGCTGCCGCACGCCCTGGTCGGAGGCGACGTGGGAGGAGTGCAGGCGGCGGGCCCGATCGACCAGCAGCACGGCGATCACCACCACGCCGCTGAACGCGGCGCCACGACCGACCGCGGTGGCAACCGTGCCGATCACCGGCCCGAACAGCGCCCCGCCGATGGCCGCGCCGAGCGCCGAGCCCATCAGCGCGCCGCGGCGCTCGGGCGGCGACTCGGCGACGATCCAAGCCAGGCCGCCGGCCCATGAGCACGCGCCGCCGAGTCCCTCGACGAAGCGAGCGATGTCGAGCGAAACGGCGCCGTGGAGGAAGCCGAAGGCGAGGGTTGACACCGCGAGCAGCGTCAACCCCGCGCAGACGGTGAGCTTTGGTCCCGCGCGCGCGGCCAGCAGCCCACCGGGCACCGATCCAACCAGCGTCCCCAGGGGGTAGCTCGCGGTCAGCACGCCGGCTGAGAGCTTCGACAGCCGGAGCTCATGGGAGAGCGCGGGCAGCAGCGGGGCGATCGCGGCGTAGAACATCGTGTCCACGAACACCACCGCGCCGACCACCCCCACCAGCTGACGCACGCTGGTCGAATTCTCTGCGCTCGCCACGGTCGGTGACCGTACCGACTGCAGGGCCCGCCCCAACGCCCGCCCACCCGCTGCTTGCTCAGCGCGCTGATACCCCGTACACTCACCCCGTCAGCCAATAGTCGTAGCCGCCCAATCACGCGGCGCCGCGCCACATACGCGGTAGCCGAGGGCGGGGTCCGTGAGAGCTGAGCGGTCCTCCACAGGGCGCTGATGCCGTGTGCTATCTTTGCTGGTCGCGCTCCAAGTGAGTCGAGCCCTCCGTCAGCGGAGGTTTCGGTCTCGTGGAGAGCGTCTCTCTGCCTCCCTCTCGAACGCCCGAGGAGTCGCCGTCTTGGCAACCGCTCACGCCCCCCGGACGCGCCGGAGTTTCGCGCGTCTGAACAAGGTTCTTGAAGTCCCGAATTTGATCGATATCCAGCGCCGGTCCTTCACCTGGCTGACCGACCCTGACGGTGGTGGCCTGCGGGAGACGATCGACGACATCTCCCCGATTGAGGACTACACCGGAAACCTCGCCGTGCAGTTCGGCGAGTTCACGTTTGACGAGCCGGTGGCCAACCTGGAGCAGTGCCGAGAGAAGGATCTGACCTACGCGCGGCCGCTGACCGTGACCGTCGCGTTCATCAACCGGGAAACGGGCGAGATCCGCGAGCAGTCGGTGTTCATGGGCGACTTCCCGTGGATGACCGAACGCGGCACGTTCATCATCAACGGCACCGAGCGCGTCGTCGTGACGCAGCTCGTCCGCTCGCCGGGCGCCTACGTGATGGAGCCCAAGGATCGTGAGAAGCAGGTCTTCATCGCGAACCTGATGCCCGCGCGCGGCTCCTGGCTCGAGCTCGAGATCGACAAGAAGGGTCGCGTCTACGTCCGGATCGACCGCAAGCGCAAGCTGCCGGTGACGGTGCTGCTGCGGGCGATGGGGTATGCGTCGGACGAGGAGATCCTCAGCCTGTTCGACAACTCGCTCTACATCCGGCTGACGCTCGACGCGGACACCGAGGTGACGCGCAGCGAGGAAGGCGCGCTGATCGAGCTGTTCAAGAAGCAGCGCCCGGGTGAGCCGCCCTCGATCGACGCCGCCAAGGCGCTGTTGAATCAGCTGTTCTTCGATCCCAAGCGTTATGACTTGACGCGAGTCGGCCGCTACAAGCTGAACTCGCGGCTCGGTCTGGACATCGATCTCGAGACCCGGACCCTGACCCACGACGACATCATCGCCCTGGTCAAGGAGCTCGTCTCACTGCCCAAGCGCCTCGGGATGCCCGAGGAGCCAGGGGAGGAGATCAAGGACTTCGCCGCCGAAGCGGTATCGATGCCCCGTGAGCCGATCCAGGACCACCTCGATGAGTACGAGCACTTCGGCAACCGCCGGCTGCGTACCGTCGGCGAGCTGATCCAGGAGGCCTTCAGGATCGGCCTCTACCGGATGGAGCGGGTCGTGCGCGAGCGCCTGACCACCGAGGACGCCGACACGATCACTCCGCAGACGATCGTCAACATCCGTCCCGTCGTTGCGGCGCTGAAGGAGTTCTTCGGCTCCAGCCAGCTCTCGCAGTTCATGGACCAGACCAACTCGCTGGCCGGGCTGACCCATCGCCGGCGCCTGTCCGCGCTCGGCGCGGGCGGCCTGACCCGGGAGCGCGCGCCGATCGAGGTGCGAGACGTGCACCCGACCCACTACGGCCGGATGTGCCCGATCGAGACGCCGGAGGGCCCGAACATCGGCCTGATCGGCTCGCTGTCGTCCTACGCGGAGATCTCTGAGCACGGCTTCGTCACCACCCCGTACCGCGTTGTGCGGAAGGGCAAGGTCACCGACGAGATCCTGCACCTCGACGCCACGCAGGAAGAGGAGCGCTTGATCGCCCAGGCGAACACGCCGCTTGACAAGTCCGGTCGTCTGGCCGGCGAGGAGATCCTGTGCCGCACACAGGCCGGGCAGTACGTCACCGTCACGCCTGACGAGGTCGATCTGATCGACGTGTCCCCGGAGCAGATCTGGTCGGTGGCAACGGCGATGATCCCGTTCCTCGAGCACGACGACGCCAACCGCGCGCTGATGGGCTCGAACATGCAGCGGCAGGCTGTGCCGCTGCTGGTCACCGACGCACCGCTGGTCGGCACCGGAATGGAGCGTCGCGCCGCGATCGACACCGGTGACGTCGTGATCGCCAAGAACGGCGGCAAGGTCGCCTACGTCGACGCCGAGCAGATCGGGGTCGAGACCGCCGACGGCAAGCACGACGAGTACGAGCTCCAGAAGTTCATGCGCTCCAACCAGGGCACGCTGATCCACCAGAAGCCGATCGTCAACGTTGGTACGACGATCGATGCCGGTGAGGTGCTGGCCGATGGCTCGGCGACCGACTCCGGCGAGATGGCGCTCGGCAAGAACCTGCTGGTCGCCTTCATGTCCTGGGAGGGCTACAACTTCGAGGACGCGATCATCCTCTCCAAGCGCCTGGTCCAGGATGACGAGCTCACCTCGATCCACATCGAGGAGTACGAGATCGACGCCCGCACGACCAAGCTCGGCGATGAGGAGATCACTCGTGACATCCCGAATCGCTCGGAGGAGTCGCTGCGCAACCTCGACGACCGCGGCATCGTCCGCATCGGCGCCGAGGTGGCCTCCGGCGACCTGCTGGTCGGCAAGGTCACGCCGAAGGGCGAGACCGAGCTGACGGCCGAGGAGAAGCTGATCCGCGCGATCTTCAAGGAGAAGGCGCGCGAGGTCCGCGACACCTCGCTCAAGGTGCCGCACGGTGAGGGCGGCGTCGTGATCGACGTCAAGACCTTCAGCCGTGACGAGGGCGACGACCTGCCGCCTGGGGTCAACGACCTGGTCCGCGTGTTCGTGGCCAAGAAGCGCAAGATCGCCGAGGGCGACAAGCTGGCCGGCCGCCACGGCAACAAGGGCGTCATCTCGAAGATCGTCGACGTCCAGGACATGCCGTTCCTCGAGGACGGCACTCCGGTCGACGTGATTCTGAACCCGCTCGGCGTGCCGAGCCGGATGAACCTCGGGCAGATCCTCGAGACGCATCTCGGCTGGGTCGCGGCTCAGGGCTGGTACGAGGACGGCTCCGAGGCTCGGAAGATCGCCACCAACGGTGGTCGGCGCCCCGACGGCAGTCCCGGCAAGGTCTACGTGGCCACGCCGGTGTTCGACGGCGCCACCGTCGCGGACGTGGATGAGGCACTGGTGCGCTGGCAGGACGAGCATCAGGGCAACATCCGCATGGACGTCGACAAGAAGCGCCGCGAGGGTGAGCAGGCCTCAGGCAAGGTCACGCTGTTCAACGGCCGCAGTGGCGAGCCGTTCGAGCAGCAGGTGACCGTCGGCTACATGTACATCCTGAAGCTGCTGCACCTCGTCGACGACAAGATCCACGCGCGGTCCACCGGACCGTACTCGCTGGTCACCCAGCAGCCGTTGGGCGGAAAGGCCCAGTTCGGCGGTCAGCGCTTCGGCGAGATGGAGGTGTGGGCGCTCGAGGCATACGGCGCCGCCTACACGCTGCAGGAGATGCTGACCATCAAGTCCGACGACACGGTCGGGCGGGTCAAGGCCTACGAGGCCATCGTCAAGGGCGAGAACATCGCCGAACCCTCGATTCCCGAGTCGTTCAAGGTCCTGCTCAAGGAGATGCAGTCGCTGGCGCTCGACGTCAACGTCGTCTCCGAGGAAGGCGAGCGGGCCGAGATGCGTGAGGAGGACGACGACCTCCTGCGCGCGGCCGAGGAGCTCGGGATCGACCTCAGTGGCGTTCGCGCCACCGACGGAGCCGCTGATGGCGCCGCCGACGAGGCCGTCGAGCACGAGGGAGAGACGGTCGAGGCCTCCGCAGAGGAAGCCGAGGTCGAAGATCCCACCCTCCAGGCCGGCGAGGAACTGGAAGAGGAGGACTTCGCCACCGACGTCGATCCGATGCTCGAGACCGACATCGGAGCCGGCGAAGCCGAAGGCGTAACCGAGGAGGCGGAACAGTGATCACACGCGGCCGATACCCGCACACCGCTCCGCCCGCTTCAACTGACAAGGAATCACTTTGATCGACATCAACAATTTCGACGCCATCGAGATCGGCCTCGCCTCGTCCAAGCAGATCCGTGCTTGGAGCTCCGGCGAGGTCACGAAGCCGGAGACCATCAACTACCGGACGCTCAAGCCGGAGAAGGACGGGCTCTTCTGCGAGCGCATCTTCGGTCCGACCAAGGACTGGGAGTGCTACTGCGGTAAGTACAAGCGCGTCCGCTACAAGGGGATCGTGTGCGAGCGCTGCGGCGTGGAGGTCACCCGGTCGAAGGTCCGCCGCGAGCGGATGGGCCACATCGATCTCGCCGCTCCGGTCAGCCACATCTGGTTCTTCAAGGGTGTCCCGAGCCGGATCGGCTACCTGCTCGACATGGCTCCGAAGGAGCTCGAGAAGGTTCTCTACTTCGCCGCCTCCATGGTCACGTGGATCGACGACGAGGCCCGGGCGCGCGACGTGGAGTCGCTCGAGGGCGAGGTCAACAAGGTGCTCGACGCCTACGCCGCCGAGAAGGAGGAGCGCGTCCTGGAGCTCAAGGAGTCGCTGGCCCGTCGCGAGCAGTTCCTCGAGACCGCGAAGACCGGCCGTGACTTCTCCGATGAGGACCACCTGTGGGCGGAGACGCTCGAGGTCAACGTCGCGAAGATCTCCGACGAGGAGCGCGAGAAGCTGCTCAAGGAGCTCCGCAAGAGCTTCCAGGCCGACATCGACGACACCGAGGCCTACATCGAGGACGCCGCCGAGCGGATGCGCCAGGTGTGGGAGCTGTTCAAGACGATGAAGCCCAAGGACGTCGTCAACGACGAGACCACCTTCCGTGAGCTCAAGGATCGCTTCGGTTCTCCCTACGGCTTCGGTGAGTACTTCCGCGGCGGCATGGGCGCCGAGGCGGTGCGTGACCTGCTCCAGCAGGTCGACCTCGAGGCCGAGGCCGAGGATCTCCAGGATCAGGTCAAGACGGCCAAGGGTCAGAAGCAGGCCCGCGCGGTCAAGCGGCTGAAGGTCGTCTCGGCCTTCATCTCCTCCGGCAACAAGCCGGAGATGATGATCCTCGAGGCCGTGCCGGTGATCCCGCCGGAGCTGCGCCCGATGGTGCAGCTCGACGGTGGGCGCTTTGCCACCTCGGACCTCAACGATCTCTACCGCCGCGTCATCAACCGCAACAACCGGCTGAAGCGCCTGCTCGATCTCGGCGCCCCCGAGATCATCGTCAACAACGAGAAGCGGATGCTCCAGGAGGCCGTCGACGCGCTGTTCGACAACGGCCGCCGCGGTCGTCCCGTGACCGGACCGGGCAACCGTCCGCTGAAGTCGCTGAGCGACATGCTCAAGGGCAAGCAGGGCCGGTTCCGCCAGAACCTGCTCGGCAAGCGCGTCGACTACTCCGGTCGTTCGGTGATCGTGTCGGGCCCGTCGCTGCGGCTGCACCAGTGCGGTCTGCCGAAGCTGATGGCACTCGAGCTGTTCAAGCCGTTCATCATGGCCCGGCTGGTCGAGCGCAAGTCCGCGCAGAACATCAAGGCGGCCAAGAAGATGGTCGACTCGATGATCCCCGAGGTGTGGGACGTGCTCGAGGAGGTCAT
>DATCPD010000201.1:0-15908 GCA_036564325.1 Solirubrobacteraceae bacterium
CCACCCAGGCGTGGGTTGCCAAGCATTTCGGTGGCGTCCTCGAGAACTGCGCCCGGGCCGTCGTGGGGTCGGCAGCCAAGGTCTCGTTCACGGGCGCCGGGGAGACGACGCCGGCGGGAAAGACCGCCCGCGCTCATCCCGGCGGTGCCGAGCGTCCGGCGACCAGCTCGGGCCTCAACCCCCGCTACAGCTTCGACCAGTTCATCATCGGCGACGGGAATCGCCTCGCGCATGCGGCGTCCCTGGCGGTCGCCGAGCTTCCCGGTCAGGCCTACAACCCGCTGTTCCTCCACGCCCCCCCCGGCCTCGGCAAGACCCATCTACTGCACGCGATCGGAAACTATGTGCTGACCTTCGGCGGCGGCGCCTCCGTCCGTTACACGACCGTCGAGGCGTTCACGAACCACTTCATCACCGCCCTCGGAAGCCGGTCGCTCGACCATTTCAAGCGCGCCTACCGGGATGCGGACGTGCTGCTGATCGACGACGTCCAGTTCCTGGCCAGCAAGGCGAAAACCGAGGAGGAGTTCTTCCACACCTTCAACGCGCTCTACGAGAACGGCCGGCAGCTCGTGCTCACCTGCGACCGACTCCCCCGCCAGCTGGTCGGCGTGGAGGAGCGCCTGCGAGAGCGCTTCGAGTCAGGGCTGGTGGCCGACATCGCTCCACCCGATTTCGCCACGCGGGTCGCGATCCTCCGCAAGCGCGCGGCGCTCGACGCGATCGCGATCTCCGATGTGTCGGTGCTCGAGTTGATCGCCGAGCGGGTCACCGACAACGTCAGGGCGCTGGAGGGCGCGCTGATTCGCATAGTCGCTCACCACTCGCTGACCAACAGGCCACTCGATGTCGAGTTGGCGAGGACCGTTCTCGACGGCATGCATCCGAGCATCGGGGGCGGCGGCCTCTCGATTGAGAAGATCCAATCCTGCGTCGCTTCCTACTACGACGTGACGGTCGAAGAGCTCCTCTCCCCGAGTCGAGCCGCGCGCGTCGCTTGGCCGCGACAGATCGCCATCCACCTGGCGCGAGAGCTCACCACCGCGTCACTGCAGACGATCGGCGGCGCTTTCGGCGGACGGAATCACGCCACCGTTCTCCATGCGTGCAAGCGCGTGTCCCAGCGCATGATGGAGACTCCCGAGACCACAAACGACCTCCGCGAGCTCACGGCGACAATCGCCCGCGGCGAAGCCGACCGCGACTGCTGACAGACTGGCCTGTCCCCCTCGAGCGACAACTTCCTCGCTCATTGCGGATGAACGCGCACTTATCCACAGCTTCTATTCGCTCTATGACTTCTACCTTCCTTCTGAGGTATTCATCGTGAAGATCTCCCTCGAGCGAGATGTTCTGCTCGGACAGCTCCAGACCGTCAGCCGGGTCGCATCGACCCGCAGCGCGATCCAAGCCCTGTCCGGCATTCAGCTCGCAGCATCCTCGGACACCTGCGAGCTCCGTGCCACCGACATGGACGTCGGCCTGCGCGTCCCCCTGGAAGCCGATGTCGCCCGGGAAGGCGTGGTCGTGCTGCCGGCGCGGCTGCTGGTCGACGTGGTCCGCTCACTCCCCTCTTCGGCCGTGTCGCTCGAGTTGCGCGGCGCCGAACAGGACGTGGAGCTGGTCTCGGGAAAGGCCACCTTCCACATCAGAACCCTGCGCACAGAGGACTTCCCCCCGTTTCCCGAGCCGGATCCCGACTCCGCGATATCGCTTCCGGCCGGCGCCTTCGTGTCCACGGCCCTCAAGGTTGCGGGATCGGCCTCGCGGGATGAGACCAGGCCCGTGCTGACTGGGATCCTCGTCTCGGCCTCGGACCGGGAGCTGCGGATGGTGGCGACCGACTCCTACAGGCTGAGCGTCAAGGAGACGACGCTGGAATCACCGCTGTCCTCCGGCTTCGAGGTCAACGTCCCCGCTCGTGCGCTGCAGGAGCTCGCGCGTGTTGCGGGCCATGGGGACGAAGAACAGCTGAGCATCAGCGTGCGCCAGAACCAGGTCCTGTTCGTGATCGGCCGCGTGATCCTCTCGTCGCGCCTGATCGACGGTCAATTCCCGAACTATCGCCAACTGCTGCCGGAGAGCTTCGAACACGAACTGCGGATTGCGGGGGGCGAGCTCACCGAGGTGGTCCGCCGGATAAGTCTTCTGGCCCAGAAGAACGCGCCGCTGCGCCTGGCCTTCAGCGCCGGGGAGCTGACGGTTTCGGCGCAGACTCCCGATGTCGGTGAAGCCCTCGAGTCGCTGCCGGTGGCCTTCCAGGGCGAGCCTCTGGAGATCGGGTTCAACCCAGAGTTCCTCCGCGCCGGCCTGGAGGCCATCGAGGACGGCGACGTACTGCTGAAGCTGATCAGCCCGCTCCGGCCCGGTTTGATCGAGGCGGCGGACGAAAGCCGTTTCCAGTACCTGATCATGCCCATCAGGTTGAACGTGTAGCTGCCGGTGCGCGTGGTCGCCGTCAGCTTGCGCGACTTTCGCGGGTACGAGAAGGCGCAGGCCGAACTCGGCGCTGGGCTCACGGTCATCTCGGGCCCCAATGGGGCCGGCAAGACGAACCTGCTCGAGGCGCTGTACTTCGGATGCACGGGCCGCTCCTGCCGGACCAACAACGAGCGGGAGGTGGTTCGCTTCGGTGCCGGCGCCACGCGAGTCGTGGTCACCACGCTGGCCGGCGACGGCACGCATGAGTTGTCCGTCGGTTTCGCGCCCGGTCAGCCAAAGCGGATGAAGGTCGACGGCGCACCGGTCGAGCGCCTGGTGGAACTCGAGGTGCGTCCGCTCGTGAGCGTGTTTCTGCCCGACCGGCTCGAGCTGATCAAGGGCGCTCCATCGTTGCGCCGCGCTCACCTGGATCAATTTGTCGCCGCCATGTGGCCGGCCCGAGCGGGGACCCGGCGGGCCTACGCGCAGGCCCTCGCGCAGCGGAACGCCCTGATCAGCCGGATCCGCAGCGGACGCGGATCACGCGACTCCCTGACCAGCTGGAACCATCAGCTTGCTCGGCACGGAATCGAGCTGATGGCCGACCGCCGCCGGGCAACCGAGGCGATCGGAGAATCGTTCAGCCGCCTGGCGGTCGACCTCGTGCTCGACGGAGACCCGCTGATCACCTACCGGCCACGTTCAGGCGCAGGGGACGCCGCCGGTCTCGCCGCTGAGTTGGCCGAGCGCACCGAGAGCGATCTGGAGCGCGGCTTCACCGGCCACGGCCCCCACCGTGACGATCTCTCGACCATGCGTGAGGACCGGGAGCTTCGGACCTACGGCTCGCAGGGGCAGCAGCGCCTGGGACTGCTGGCGCTGCTACTGGCCGAGCGCGAGGCGCTGTCGGCGACCCGGGCCGCTGCTCCGCTGATGCTGCTCGACGACGTGATGAGCGAGCTCGACAGTACCCGAAGGCTCGCGCTGGTCGACCTGTTGCGCTCGGGCGGAGGACAGTCGGTGATCACGACCACCGACGTCGACCACGTTCCCGGCGCGCGCGACGAAGGCATCGCGCGGCTCGAGGTCGCCTCCGGAACCCTGCTGGCGGAGCAGCTCGCGGCATGAGTCCGTCGCGTCGCAGCCCGCGACCGATCAGCCTGGCTCTCGAGCACGCGCGCGGAGATTGGGCCCCCGCCACGATCCTGGCGGAGGCGCAGCGCGTCTGGCCACAGGTCGTCGGGGCGGCGATAGCCGCTGAGGCCAGTCCGACCCGCGAGCGCGGCGGCGTGTTGACCGTCTCCTGCTCCGCATCGGTGTGGGCGCAGGAGCTCGACCTGATGGGACCGACGATCGTTCAACGCCTCAACGAGGTGCTCGGCGGCGACCGGGTGCAGCGCCTGCGTTGTGTCGCAGTGTCGGATCAGCCGCGCTGAGCGCCTAGGTGCCACCAGGAAAGACGGCACCGTCAAAACCGGTTGGCAAGGCAAGACGCGTCGGACGTATCGCGCGCACCAGTGTCAGTCGAAAGGCGTGAACCTGAAGTGTTCGCACTGCGGAGAATCCCGGAAGGTTGAACCCCGGCCTCGGCGAAAGGGCGCGCTCGCCACTCGTCCGTGTTGGCTCGATCGCGATCCACGCGCGGCTGACCGGGCCGCTGAGGTTCGTAACCGGCGAACGGTGGAGATATGTCTGCACGACAGGAGCGCCGACAGGTGTGCTGGCCACGATGGCCGCCGACGGATCAACGGCCTGCATTCTTGCCACCGCGCTGCGCCAGTCCACCTGTTCATAGCGCCAGTTGCTGGCCACCCATATCGATGTCACTACCGCGAGCAGGCAGTAGGCGACGAGGGGGACTCCTCGGGCTCGTACCAGCGCCGGTGCCGCCAGAAAGGCGACGAGGGGGAGCACCGCGACCACGTTTCTCGCATAGAAGCGATCCTCGATCCCGACGAGCCCCAGTCCGAGTGGCGTGAGGAATCCGACCGCGGCGACCGCGAGCAGGACGAGCGGCATCCTCTGACGTTGTCGCATTACGATCGCCGTCCCAACCGCGACGGCGGCGCAGAATGTCAAGAGGCCCGCTGCCTCAAGCCATGCTCGGGGAACGTTCGGACCCATGGCGAACTGCCGTACCGTCGTGGTGAGGCGAGACGGCAGGGAGATGCCCGCGATGAACTGTGCTCGCTCGTCGCCCGACTGGCTGCTGACCAAGGGGATTAGGGGTAGGAGACTGACAGCGAGGACAGCAGCCCAGCCGAGGATGGCCTGCCGGCGGCGCGCACACACCACCAGCAGTACGGCGAGTTCGGCTCCAACTATGAAGATCCCGAAGTAGTGAGTCCAGACACAGGCCGCCGAGGCGAGAACCCAAGCGGTGCCGCGCAGGTGACCGTAGCCCCGCAGTAACACCAGGAAGGCCCAGGCCGACAGTATCGCCGTGAGCACGAAGAGGCCGTAGCTGCGCGCATCTGTGGAGTAGGAAACGAGGTCCGGGCTTGTCGCGACAACAGCGGCAGTGGCAAGGGCGATGTCGCGACTCGCACACTGGCGCGCCATCTTGTAACTCGCCGGCACGGCCAAGACGAGCGCGAGCGCCGGGATGAGCCGCATCGCAGCCGCGCTACGCGCGCCAGACAGCCAGACGAGCACGTAATAGAGCGGGGGGGTCGATTCCGTCGCCTGGATCTGTCGCCAAACATCACCGATCCCGGACTGGCGAACGATCCCGCCCGTGAACGTCTCGTCCCACCACAGGCTTTGATGGTCCAGGAAAGGCAGACGCAAGAGGGCGGCGAGGATGGTCAGGAAGACCAGCGCGGCGATCGTTGTCCATGGTCGCCCGGCGCGGATGGTGGCGCGCTCCGCCTCCGCGATGCCGTCCGTCAATGTCGCTTTGGAGGGGGAGATGAGGCTCTGTGCCGAGGGAGAGGTTGGGCGAGCTGCCGCGCGCACGGCAACAAGGTATCCGCGCCGCCGCCCAGCAAGCCTCGCACCCGGCTCGCGCCCTCGGCAAACGATCGTTACAGAGGGGATCCACGTCTCCCCATTTTCGGCACATTTGCAGGTAAATCGGCAGTAACGGCGGAGGGGTTTCCGGGGGTCGCTGTGCTATTCTTCTGTACACCAGCTTTTGACGCCCCGGCGCGCCGAACGAAGCGCAATCCCGGGGCGTCTCGATGTCATCGGAGGATCGTTGGCTAACGACGGCGGCGCCACGCGCCCAGAGAACCAAACCAGTTACGACGCACAGGACATCACCGTCCTCGAGGGTCTCGAGGCCGTTCGCAAGCGTCCCGGCATGTACATCGGGTCGACGGGTCCACGCGGCCTTCATCACCTCGTTTACGAGGTCGTTGACAACTCTGTTGACGAGGCCCTGGCCGGACACTGCGACGACGTCTCGGTGGTCATCCACCCGGACAGCAAGGTGACCGTCCGCGACAACGGGCGCGGCATCCCCGTCTCGATCATGGCCAAGGAGCAGCGTCCGGCGGTCGAGGTCGTGCTGACGGTGCTCCACGCCGGCGGGAAGTTCGGCGACGGCGGCGGCTACAAGGTGTCCGGAGGGCTTCACGGCGTCGGTGTGTCGGTGGTCAACGCGCTGTCGGAGCAACTGGTCGTCGAGGTCTGCCGCGACGGGTTCCTATGGACGCAGGAGTACTCGCGCGGCAAGCCCGTTACGGAACTGACCAAGGGCCCCCCGACCAAGGAAACCGGAACCACTATCACCTTCCTGCCCGACGCGGACATCTTCGAGACGCTCGAGTACGACTTCACGACGCTCGAGCAGCGCATGCGGGAGACCGCCTTTCTGACCGCCGGGCTGCGGATCGTGATCGACGATCTGCGCGGGGAGGGTCACCGCGCTGAGTTCCGTTACGAGGGCGGCATCGTCGACTTCGTGCATTACCTGAACCAGAACAAGGAACCGATCCACAAGAACCTGATCTCGTTGGCGGGCGAAGGCAAGGAGGGCGCGGTCGAGGTGGCGATGCAGTGGAACGCCTCCTACCAGGAGTCGGTGTTCTCGTTCGCCAACAACATCAACACGATCGAGGGCGGCTCGCACCTCTCTGGGTTCCGCTCCGCGCTAACCGGGGTGCTCAACAAGTACGCGCGCGACAAGGGCTTTCTCAAGGAGAAGGACGACAACCTTGCCGGGGAGGACGTCCGCGAGGGACTGACCGCCGTCATCTCCGCAAAGCTGACCGATCCGCAGTTCGAGGGCCAGACGAAGACCAAGCTCGGCAACCCGGGCATGGCCGGCTTCGTCCAGTCGATCGTCAACGCTCGCCTGGCGGAGTTCTTCGAGGAGAATCCCCGCGACGCCAAGGACGTGATCACCAAGGCCGTGCAGGCGGCGCAGGCACGAGCCGCGGCGCGCAAGGCGCGTGACCTCACCCGGCGTAAGTCCGCCCTGGAGAACTCGACGCTGCCCGGCAAGCTGGCCGACTGTTCGGTCAAGGATCCGTCGCTGGCTGAACTGTTCGTGGTCGAGGGCGACTCCGCCGGCGGCTCGGCGGTCAGCGCCCGTGATCGCAACACCCAGGCGATCCTGCCGCTGCGCGGGAAGATTCTCAACGTCGAGAAGAGCCGGATCGACAAGGTCCTGGCCAACACGGAGATTCAGGCCTTGATCACCGCGATCGGGACCGGCGTGCGCGACGAGTTCGACATCGAGAAGGCCCGGTACCACAAGGTGGTACTGCTGACCGACGCCGACGTCGACGGGGCGCACATCCGCACCCTCGCCCTGACGCTCCTGTTCCGCGAGATGCAGCCCCTGATCGAGGCGGGCTATGTCTACATTGCCAAGCCGCCGCTCTACGCGCTGCGGCAGGGCCGCAAGCACCGTTACATCGAGCGCGAATCCGAGCTTGAGGACATCCTGCTCGGCGACAAGTTCGAGAAGATCGAGGTCTTCGATCGTTTCAACAAGCAATTCAAGCTCACCGAAGCGCGTTGGAAGCGCTTCTCTCGACTGCTCAAGCAGTACGAGGGCTGGGCCTCGGCGCTGCAGGCCGCCCACGGCCACGGGATCGTCTCGTTCCTTCAGGAGGGACGGCTGCTCGAGGAGCAGATCACCGATGTCGATGGGCTCCTGCGCCACGTGCGCAAGGACTCCCAGAACGGCGCCCCGTACAAGACCGAGCTGATCTCCGAGGACCCGATCGAGGTCGTGGTACGGACGATCGAGGCGAAGACCGGCCTGGCCAGCACCCATCGGGTGCGCCGCGCCGCGCTCGAGGCGAATGAGTACCAGCACCTGGCCGAGGTCCATGCGGAGCTTGAGGCGCTGGCCGGCTCGGCCCCGTTCACCGTCCGGCTCGGCGATCAGCGCACCGAGGCGCCGAACTTCGAAGAGCTCAGGGCGACGATCCTCGCCGTCGCTCAGAAGGGCGTCGACTACGTGCGCTTCAAGGGCCTGGGGGAGATGGACGCCGACGAGCTGCGCGACACCACGATGGATCCGGCGTCACGCACCCTGGTTCAGGTGACGATGGAGGACGCGGCGTCGGCAGACCATGTGTTCTCGATGTTGATGGGCGACCAGGTGGAGCCGCGCCGCGCCTTCATCGAGGAGAACGCCCGCCTCGTGACTAACCTGGACGTGTAGGCGATGTCTGCGATCGACACCATCGGCGGCGGCAACATCGAGCCTCGTGGGCTCGAGGAGGAGATGCGCTCTGCGTATCTGGACTACGCGATGTCGGTCATCGTCGGACGGGCGCTGCCGGACGTTCGCGACGGCCTGAAGCCGGTCCACCGCCGCGTTCTCTACGTGATGAACGAGCTCGGCCTGCAGCCGGGTCGCAAGCACGTGAAGAGCGCGCAGATCGTCGGCGAGGTGATGGGCAAGTACCACCCGCACGGAGACGCGTCGATTTACGACACGCTGGTGCGACTCGCACAGGATTTCTCGATGCGTTACCCGCTCGTCGACGGCCACGGGAACTTCGGCAACATCGATGGTTACGGCGCCGCGGCGATGCGCTACACAGAGGCGCGACTCGACCGCCTGGCCACCGAGATGTTGCGAGATCTCGACGCCGACACGGTCGACTTCGTTCCCACTTACGACGGAACGCGCCAGGAGCCGGTGGTGCTCCCCGCGCGCTTCCCGAACCTGCTGGTCAACGGCTCCTCGGGCATCGCCGTCGGGATGGCGACGAACATCCCGCCGCACAACCTCCGCGAGGTGATCGGCGCCACGATCGCCTACATCGATGACCCGGAGATCGACGTCGACGGGCTGATGCGCCACGTCAAGGGTCCGGACTTCCCGACTGCCGGCACGATCCTGGGCCGCGAGGGCATCCGGGACGCCTACGCCACCGGCCGCGGCCGCGTGCGCGTCCAGGCCAAGGCTCACATCGAGCCGATCGGCCAGGGCAAGGAGGCGATCATCGTCACCGAGCTTCCGTACCAGGTGCGGAAGGGAGGCGACGGTGGACTGATCCTGAAGATCCGCGACCTCGTGATCGACAAGAAGATCTCCGAGATCTCCGATCTCCGTGACGAGTCAGATCGCCACGGGATGCGGATCGTGATCGAGCTCAAGCGCGACGCGATCCCCAAGGTCGTGCTCAACAAGCTTTACAAGCACACGCCGATGCAGACGACGTTCGGCGTCAACATGGTCGCGCTCGTTGACAACGTGCCGCGCACGCTGTCCCTGCGCGAGGTCATCGGCCACTACGTCGATCACCAGCGCGAGGTCATCATCCGCCGCACGCAGTTCGAGCTGCGCCGCGACGAGGCCCGCGCCCACGTGCTCGAGGGCCTGCTGATCGCGCTCGAGAACCTCGACGAGGTGATCGCGCTGATCCGCGGTTCACGTGATCCGGAGACTGCCCGCCACGGGCTGGTCGATCGGTTTGAGCTGACCGTGATCCAGGCGCAGGCGATTCTGCAGTTGACCCTCAGCCGCCTGACCGCACTCGAGGCGGGCAAGATCCAGCAGGAGCACTCCGATCTGATGGAGCGGATCAAGGAGCTGCGGGAGATCCTTGGCGACGAGAGCCGGGTCAGCGCGCTGATCAAGGACGAGCTCGGCGAGATTCGGGACGCCTACGGCGACGACCGGCGCACCGAGATCACGCACGCCGAGGGTGAGATCGACATCGAAGACCTGATCGCCGATCAGCAGATGGTGATCTCGATCACCCACTCGGGCTACATCAAGTCGCTGCCGCTTTCCACCTACCGCCAGCAGCGCCGCGGCGGTATCGGCGTGACCGGCATGGACATGAAGGACGACGACTACATCGAGCACCTGTTCGTCTCCTCGACCCACGACTACCTGCTGTTCTTCACCAACCGCGGCAAGGTCTACCGGCTCAAGGTCTACGAGCTGCCGGAGGCCTCGCGGACCGCCAAGGGGCGAGCGCTGGTCAACCTGCTGCCGCTCCGCGAGGGCGAGCGGGTGCAATCGGTGCTCTCCACGCGTGACTTCACCGAGGGCAAGTACCTCGTGTTCGCCACGCGCAAGGGACTGGTGAAGAAGACCGAGTTCCTCGCCTACAACACGCCGATCAAGGCGGACGGCATCATCGCGATCAACATCCGCGACGACGACGAGCTGATCGCGGTCCGCCGCACCAGCGGTCACGACGACATCATCATGGTTTCTCGCTCCGGTCAGGCCTCGCGCTTCACCGAGACGGTGGTCCGCTCGATGGGCCGTGACACCAGCGGCGTGCGAGGCATGAACGTCTCGCATAAGAACAACTCGGTGCTGGCCATGGACGTCGCCCGCGATGACCAGGAGCTGCTGGTCGTCACCGAGAACGGCTACGGAAAGCGCACGCCGATCCCCGACTATCCCGTCAAGGGCCGCGGGACGATGGGAGTCAAGACGATCTCTCTGACCGAGAACAAGGGTCAGCTGGCCGGCGCCCTGGTCGTGCGCGAGCACCAGGAGCTCGTGTTCATCTCCCAGAACGGAATGGTCCAGCGCACGTCGGTGCGCGGGATCAACCGCTACGGCCGCTCCTCCCAGGGCGTGCGTGTCATGAACATCCGCGACGACGACCAGGTCTCGGCCGTCGCCCTCGTGGTCGAGTCCGAGGCAGCAACCGCCGCCCGGGTCCTCGGCGAGGAACAGGAGGCGGCCATCGCCGCCGGCGAGGATGTGGTGATCGACGGGGACGTGGTTTCCGAAGACGGAGCAGAACCCGAGGCCGGAGCGGAAGACGGTGCGGAACCCGAGGCCGGAGCGGAACCCGAAGACGAGGGTTAGCGAGGGACGAAGGGGCGCGTCGAATGGTTTTGTTTCGCCGCCGCTTTCGCTAATCTGAGGGTCACCAGAGAAAGGAGGTGGTCCGAGCTTGTCTGACATGTTTTGCGGGACCCTGGAGGTGTCCGGCCGCTAGGTCGGAGGCTGACCCCGCCTAGCGGAGTCTCAGCCGTGACACCGTCGCGTTGGGAGCCGGGAGTAGTCCCTCCGGCGTCGAGACCCAGCTCGACTTTCGTCAGCAGAGAAGTTCGCGAGGGGCGCCGTGTCGACGGCGCCCCTCGTCTTTCCCGAGGGTTTACGATTCAGCCATGTGCCGAAACATTCGAACCCTTTACAACTTCGATCCGCCCGCCAGCGAGGACGAGGTGGAGGCCGCTGCGCTTCAGTACGTGCGAAAGGTCAGCGGCTTCACCAAGCCCTCGCAGGCCAACGCGGACGCCTTCCAGCATGCGGTGACCGCCGTCGCGGCGATCTCCCGAGAGCTGCTGAAGGAGCTGCAGACGAACGCGCCGCCGAAGAACCGGGAGGCCGAGGCTGCCAAGGCCCGCGCCCGGTCCGCTCAGCGGTACGCGGCGGCCTAGCGTCCCGCCTGGGCTCGAGCCCGGACCGGCCTAAGCCGCCAGGTACTGCACCCAGGCGTCCGGGATGGTCGGGCTCGCCACCTGGATGAACACGTGCGGGCTCGGGGTGCGAGGCTGCTTGAGCAGCTGCATGCCCGCCTGGACCGGTGACGCGTTGCCCTTGCGCCGGTTGCACGGGGCGCACGAGGCGACGATGTTCTCCCAGGTCGAGGCGCCGCCCTTGGAGCGGGGCACGATGTGGTCGACGGTGAGGTTGGAGCGCGAGCCGCAGTACTGACACGTCCAGTCGTCCCGCGCGAACACGGCCCGGCGGGTGATCTTGCGACGGTGCGTGTCCCGCGGGATGCGGACGTAGCTGACCAGCCGGATCACCACGGGCCGTGAAATCGAGCGGGTGGCGGAGTGAAGCTCCCAGTCGGCGTGCTCGAGGATCTCCGCCTTCTCCTTGAGCAACAGGACGACGGCACGCCGCACCGTGCACACGTTGATCGGCTCGAACGTGGCGTTCAATACGAGCACCCGGCCAACCTCACGCCCGCGTCGCTGGTGCAATGGAAGCGACGCGGACCATGCTGGCGCTGGTACTGAACTGGCCATGGCTGGGCGGCAGTTTAGCGGGGGTGAGGGCCAGATCCCCCGCTCCCGCGGCGTTCACGCGGGCGGCCCGCTTCCCGCGCCGCGGGCGGCCCGTCTCGCGCGGACCGCCTGAATTCAGGCCACGGGAAACGATCCGAGGATCCGGAGCGCCTCCACCTGCCCGCGCAGGCCGTCCAGCGCGTCGGCGACGTGCGGCTCGGTGTCTCGCCCCTCGAGGTCGACGAAGAACATGTAGCGCCCCAGCCCCTGCTTGCGCGGGCGGGACTCGATCCGGGTGAGATTGACCTCGCGCGCTGCGAACTCCGACAGGCACCCGACCAGCCAGCCGGGGCTCTCCGATCCCACTCCCCAGAAGACGACGGCGGTCTTCCACGGCCCGCGCGGAGGTTTGGGGTCCCCGGGGGTGCCGGCCGGCGCCCCCGCCGGGCCCAGCCAGACGAACCGGGTCTCGTTGTCGGCCACGTCCTCGACTCCGGCTCGCAGGACCACGCAGCCATACAGCTCGGCGGCCAACCGGTTGCCCAGCGCGGCCCAGGGTCCCTCGTGCTCAGCCACCGTGCGGACGGCCTCGGCCGTGGACGAGCCGATCTGCACGCGGGCGCTCGCCAGCCGCGTCCGAATGAACCGAGCGCACTGGGCGTTGGCCTGGGGATGGGAGATCACCACCTCTACCTCGGAGAGCTCGAGCTCGGTGCGAGCGATCAGGCAATGGCGGATCGGAAGGATCACCTCGCCGAGGATGGCGACGTCCTCGGTCTCCATGGCCAGGGAGTCGAGTGTCGCGTTGACCGAGCCCTCGAGCGAGTTCTCGATCGGCACCAGTGCCCGGTCGACCGTGCCCTGGTGCACCGCCATGACGGTGTCGTAGATCGTCGACACCGGAACCAGCTCGAGCTCCCGTCCCGCGGTGGCTCCGATCAGCGCCTCCTGGGTGAATGTCCCCTCGGGCCCGAGGTAGGCGACACGCACGGCGGGCTACTCGGGGTCCGGCTGCTTGCCGCCGCCCTGCAGCGCCAGCTGGATCGCCTCGTTCTCCTCGGGAGAGAGTTCCAGCTCACCCTGCCCGTCCCGAACCTGCTTGCTGTAGAGGCGGGCCTGATCACGGTGGTGGATGGAGGAGAGGACGACGCCCGAGCGGGTGGCGTCGAGCAGCGCGATCGACGTCGACTGGCGCCCGGACATCTCCCCGTAGGCGTCGTAGCGAACCAGGGCTCTGTAGGCGATCGACCGGTCCAGGCGCTGCTCGGCCTGCCGCATTCGCTCGTCCAGCCGGCCGGCGGCATCCTGCACATAATCGGACAGGGACTGGAAATGCGACTGGAGCAACGCCGCGTGCTCCACCAGATCCTGCCGGCCGTTGCCCAGCACCGCGCGCTGGTCGGCCCGGACCCGGCGCAGGCGAACGGCTAACCCGATCGTGCAGGCAAGCGCGATCAGGGCTACCGCACCGGCCGCCATGGCCACGATCCCCGGGGTGCTGGTCAGGTCGTGCACCCGGGTAAGAATAGGCAGATCGCTCTCGGGCCCGCCGTTCGCCGTCCCGCGCGCCGTTCGCCCTCCGGCGCGCCGTTGGCCGCGCGGCGCGTCCTACTGGAAGGTGACCGGGAAGGACAGGGTGTTGTTGGCGGTGTTCTTCTCGCCCGGCACCGGCTGCACCGTCGCGGTCACCGTGTAGCTGCCGGGCGCGGGAGCGCTGCTCAGCGGGACGTCGCAGGTCGTCGACTGCCCAGCGGTGGTCTGGGCGACGGTGGTCTGTCCGCTGGCGCTCGTGCCGCTGACCGTGACCTTGCAGATGACGTTGTGCTCGGTGTTCTGGCCGCCGTTGGTGAAGCTCAAGGTGAACTTCGGGGGCGGGTTGGCGGTGAGCGTGTTGGTGGAGCCGGTTTGCAGCGTGGTGCCGTTCACGCTGACCGAGTCAAGCGAATGGCCGTGGAGTCCGGGGGCGGGCTTGCCGGTGACGGCGGCCGCCTGTGACCCGAGCTTGTTGGCGATGAACGCCGGCGTCAGCCACTGGATATCCGGCACGAACTGACCACCTTCGATCTGGACCCCGTTGGTCCCACCAACCCCGATGCCGGCGGCGTGCAGCGCGCTGGCGATCAGCGGGGCGGTGTAGCCCTTGTAGGCCACGTCCGAGGCATAGAGGCGCGCCGTGTTGGTGGCCATCGCGTTGATCGCGTCCTTGCTCGTGGAGGTCCCGAGCGCCGGTTGGATCTCGATGGCGATGTTGGAGATCCCGTCCAGGCGCATGTGCATCGTCAGCAGCAGGTTCTGGTCAGCGGGCCTCATCTCGTCAGGCACGCTCAATCCCTGCGCGCGGGTGAGGTCGCTCTGGGCCCGGACGCGGGTCTGGTTGATCTGGTTCTGCAGAGCCTGGGCGTTTCCGCTGCCGCCGCCGGTCGAGAGTTCCTTGAACAGCTGATCGCCGGTCTGATTGGACTGCGCAATCAGGGAGGAGACGCCATTGGCGTAGTCCTTCAACGCGCTGTTGCGGGCGCTGACCTGGCAACTGTGAACGCCGACCACGAGCAGGATCACGACGACCAGAATCACGCCCGCCGCGATCATCCGGCGGACCTGGATTGACTGCTGGTCACCCGGCGGGCGGCGACCGGTCCCCGAAGGACGTCGCCTACGCGGGGTAGTTCGCGGCGCTGCGGGCGGCTCGTCCGCCTCGTCGAAGAACGACAACCGTTTCTCGCTCCTTGCGGGGATCGGAAAAGCGAAGTATGACCGGCACGACGGCCGGAAAGGCAAGTTCGCCAGCGGGCTTGCAAGCGCGCGCCCGGCCCAGCGCCTCGCTCCGAGGGCCTGAGAGGCTGGTTTTCACGCCGCGCCATCGCCCTCCGGGGAACGCAGGGACATGGCCTCCGGCGTGGAAAGCGACACCATGAGCGCGAGCCAGCTGCCGACCGCGCGCCGCTCGGCGACCGCCGCGACCCGGAAGGCCGCCACCGAGGAGAACACCGCCCCACGCCCCGGGCTTCAGTCGCCGCTGGTGCTGGAGCGCTACCGGCTGCTCCGCCGGGTCGGAGCCGGGGCGTTTGGCACGGTCTGGATGGGCCACGACGAGCGACTCGATCGCGAGGTGGCGGTCAAGATCGTTCCTCGCGAGCGCATCGTCGGGGGCCGCTTCGAGCGGGAGGCTCGGGCCGCCGCTCGCCTCGCTCACCCGGGCATCGTGACGCTGTACGAGGCCGCGGTCGACGACGACGGCGCGTATCTCGTCTCGGAGCTCGTCCGCGGAGCGACGTTGCACGCGCTGCTCGACGAAGGGCGCCTGTCGGACCGGGACATCGTCGCGATCGCGATCTCGCTCTGCGACGCGCTCTCGCATGCCCATGCCCAGGGCGTCGTGCATCGCGATGTCAAGCCTTCCAACATCCTGGTGCCGGAGCGCCCGAGCAGTCATGCGCATCCGGCAAAGCTGACCGACTTCGGCGTGGCGCGAGTGATCGGCGGGGACTCGCTGACGCGCACCGGAGACGTGATCGGTACGGCCGCCTACATGGCCCCCGAGCAGGCCGAGGGCCGCGAGGCCGGTCCGTCGGCGGACCTGTACGCCCTGGCCCTGGTCATCTACGAGGCGCTTACCGGCGTCAATCCGGTGCAGACCGGCGCGGCGGCGATGCGCGCGCGACGCCTCGGGGCCCACCTCCCGCCCTTGCGCCGTCAGCGCCGGGACCTCCCGCGGGAGCTGGGGCGGGGCATCGACCTCGCGCTGCGTCCGCGGGCTCGGGAGCGGGGGACGCTAGACGAGCTGCGTGGAGCGCTGCTGGCCTCGCTGGACCAGGTGGAGGACACGCCCGGAATCGTCACCAGCCCGTGGCCGAGCGCTCCGGGCTCCCAAACCGCTGCGGACGCGCTCGAGCACTCGTTCGCGCCCGAGGCGCCGGCTCGGGAGCCTCCTTTGAAACCTGCCACCGGGCCGGAGCCCGAGGCCGAGCCACCGCGGGTGGCGGTCCGCGACTGGCGCTCGCGCGGGCTTGGGGCGGTGGCCACGGCACTCAGCACCGGCTGGCTGGCGACCCATCTGCTCGCTCCCTCGCCGGTGCCTCCCACCG
>DATCPD010000180.1:0-8913 GCA_036564325.1 Solirubrobacteraceae bacterium
TTACGTGGCAACGTCGCGGCGCGCCCTCAGTTACGACCATTCCGTGGCAAACGTCGCGGGGCGCCCGGACCGACGGAGCGTTTTGGTCGCGCTACGACGATTATGCGCACCCCGCACGCGCGGGCGGTCGTCTTTGGCGCAGTTCGGTCGTGGCACCGGGTCTGCCAGAGATGAACGGCGCGACAATCCCGGCCCGCCGCGCCCCGGTCTGTCGGACTGTTCATCCATGCGATGAACAGCGCGTCACGGCGCGGGAACTCTACGGGGCTTGACGTACTGTTCAGATCAGGCGGCGACGATGGCGCGGCCGAGGGAGATCCCCGGCCGCCACCCGTGGATCCCGAGCCACCTAAGACTCCAAGTCCGCCAAAGACCCGGCGCCGAGCAGCCCGGCCGGTTCGGCGATCGCCGAGTCCCGTGACAGCCCGGCCGCGGCGTAGGCGCCGGCCTCGTCGAGCGTCTCCCGCTCGAGCAGCGCGTTGGCCAGCGTGTCGAGATTCGAGCGATGCGAGCGGAGCAGCTCGCTGACCTCGCCATGCGCCGTCTCAACGATCCGTCGCACCTCCTCGTCGACCAGCCTCTGGGTGGCCTCCGAGGTCTCGGACGCCCCCGGGAGCAGCGGGCCCATGCCGTCGACCGGCAGCACCGCGATCGGGCCGATCGCCCGGCTCATCCCCCAGCGCCCGACCATGTGCCGGGCGATGCGGGTCAGATGCTGGATGTCCGACTCCGCCCCCGTCGTGAGGTCGCCGAACACGATCTCCTCGGCTACGCGTCCGCCCAGCGCGACCTTGATCAGCGCGAGCAGGTGGCGCTGGTCAAAGTTGAAGCGATCCGCGTCCGGGGCGGAGAACGTCACGCCGAGCGCCTGGCCCCGCGGGATGATCGAGACCTTGCGAACCGGGTCGGCGCCCATCGTCAGCATCCCCACGATCGCGTGTCCGGACTCGTGATAGGCGGTGCGGCGGCGATCGTCCTCGCTCAGCACCACCTTGCGCTCGGCGCCGAGCACCACCCGCTCGAGCGCGTCGGAGAAGTCCTCGGCGGTGACCTTCTCGTGCTCGCGGCGCGCCGCCAGCAGCGCCGCCTCGTTGACCAGATTGGCCAGGTCGGCGCCGACCATCCCGGGAGTCGTGGCGGCCAGGGCGCCGAGGTCGACCTCCGGCGCGAGTGGAACCGAGCGGGTGTGCACACGCAGGATGGCTTCCCGGCCGACGCGATCGGGCGGCTGGACGGTGACTCGGCGATCGAAGCGACCGGGTCGCAGCAGCGCCGGGTCGAGGACCTCCGGCCGGTTCGTGGCGCCCAACACGATCACGCCGGTGCGCGGATCGAAGCCGTCCATCTCGGTGAGGATCTGGTTGAGCGTCTGCTCGCGCTCGTCGTGGCCGCCTGAGAACCCCGAGTTGCCGGCGGAACGTGAGCGCCCGATGGCGTCGAGCTCGTCGATGAAGATGATCGCGGGCGCCGCCGTCTTGGCCTGCTGAAATAGATCCCGTACGCGCGAGGCGCCGACGCCGACGATCATCTCGACGAACTCCGAGGCCGACATCTGGAAGAACGGGACTCCCGCCTCGCCGGCCACCGCCCGGGCGAGCAGCGTCTTGCCGGTCCCCGGAGGCCCGCTCAGCAGCACGCCGCGAGGGATGCGGCCCCCGAGGCGAAGGTACTTGTCCGGGTTCTTGAGGAAGTCGACGATCTCGTAGAGCTCCGCCTTGGCCTCGTCGATGCCCGCCACGTCCTCGAAGGTGACCGGCTGGTCGCCGCCCTCCACGCGCCGCGCCCGCGAGCGCCCGAACGACATCAGGCCGCCGGCGCCACCGCCCGCGGCCCGGCGCATGAGCATCACGAACAGCAGCACCAGCAGCAGCGTCGGCCCGAAACCGAAGAGCACGCTGGCCAGGAACGAGGGACCAGCGTCCGGGGACTTGGCGTCGATCGTTGCCCCCGAGGTCTGAAGCTGGTTGAACAGCTGGGTGTTGTTGGCAAACGCGGGTACCTGGGTGGAGAAGTTGGTCGTCGCGGGCGCGTTCGGATCGCCCGCCGGATACTTGATCGCGTGCCTGAACGAGCCCTGGATCGCATCGCCGGTCGAGGAGATCTCGGATACGTTGCCGGCCTTGACCTGGACCAGGAAGGTCGGGCTGTAGGGAATTCGCACCCGCGCGTTCGGCTTCAGCGCCTGCGACGAAATCCACAGGTTCAGCGCCAGCAGCGCGAGCACCAGCACGCCGACGAGCACGCGGGGATTGGGTCGGTTGGGCAAACCGGGCCCCTTCGCTCCTGCGCGACCGTCGGGTGCTGGGGTCACCTTCCAGCCCGGCGGCGTCGGCGGTGGCTCCGCCGGTCGGCCTCGTGGTGTTGCCGGTCGTCGAGATGGTTCCTCGGCCATTGGGCCCAATTGTCGCAAGCCCGGACTCCGGGCCTTCTGAGCTAGCAGCTAGCCGCTCTCGAGCCTGGTTCTGAACGTGTCGGCGCCCTCCACGCTGGCTCCGGCCGCCCACGCGCGGTCGGCCAGCCAGCGGTCCGAGGTCACCACTCGCACCGCCGAGGGCTGTTCATCGGCCCGCAGCCGGCGGATGATCTCGTCGTCGGCGGCGTCGGGCCGCGGCTTCGGGGCGTGCGCGATGTCGATCACCGTGGAGCGGATCGGGGGGGAGGGCTTTCGCTCGAAAACCACGGTCACGTCCTCGTTCTCGCTGGCGGCCCAGCGCTCGAGCAGATCGACGAGGCGCAGCATCGCGGCGTCGCGGTCGCGCCACCAGCCGTCCGGGCGGGTGCCGATCACGTTCATCCCGTCGACGAGCCACCGCACATGTTCAGATTACGCTCAGTCGTCCTCGCCCCGGGGCGCCCGCCGGCCGCGCTTGCGATCGGACTGGATGCGCTTGGCCTGCAGCCGGCGCTGCTTGGCTCCCGCGCTCGGCCGCGTCGGGCGCCGCGGGCGCTGCACGGCCAGCGCGCCCGTGAGCCGGTTCTGCAACCGCTGGAGCGCCAGCTCGCGATTGCGGGTCTGGCTGCGGGTGTCCTGGGCGACCGCAACCACGCGCGGGCCGAGCCGCGAGGTGATCAGTTGGCGCTGGGCCTCGGTCAGGGCGCTGGACGCCGTGACGTCGAAGCTCGCCTCCACGCGCGAGGCGGTGACGTTGGCGTGCTGACCACCGGGACCGGATGAGCGGGACGTGAGCAGCGTCACCTCGCGCAGCGGAATCGCGGCGTGCCGGCCCAGGGGCATCGGATCTTCCATGCTCGGAAGGATGACCTGTGATCCGGTTGTGACCCCACGTGGCCGGACCGGCCGTCCCCGGGGAGCGCGTGATACCGTGCCGCCCCGTAAGGCCGCCCGAGGGCGGCGAGATGCGGGTGCAGGCCCCGGTGGTATTCGAAGAACATCCCGCGGTAGCAGCACTTCTAGCTTCGGAGGAACACTCCACATGCCAACCGGAACGGTTAAGTGGTTCAGCGACGAGAAGGGCTTCGGCTTCATCACCCCCGATGAGGGCGACCGGGACCTGTTCGTGCATCACTCGAGCATCAACGCCGACGGCTATCGCTCGCTCGCCGAGGGTGCCAAGGTCTCCTATGAGGAGGAGGCCGGCCCGAAGGGGCCGAAGGCGATCAACGTCGAGAAGTTGTAGTCGGAACGCCTGGAGATCATCCCTACGCGACCGGGCGGCCTAAAGGCCGCGAGTGGCTCGGGACGATCTCTGCGGCGCAGACGAAAGGCCCCCGGGACGGACCTACCACGGCGACGCGAGACCGCTCGCTTTGGACTAGCCGGGATTTATTGCGTGGCGATCCTTGATGGCTGACTGGGTGACTATCTCTTCGCTGGCGACTGCCGGTGGCACGTTGGTCCTCGCTGTTGCGACGTTCAGCTCGGTCCGGTCGGCCAACCGGTCGGCGCGGGTGGCGGAGCTGTCGCTGCTCACCGGGTTGCGTCCCGTGCTGATCCCCTCACGCGAGGACGATCCGGATATACGGGTGCGGTTCGGGGATGACCACAACCTGACCGTGGCCGGCCACGGCGGCGCCGTCGATTTCGCCGACGACAAGCTCTACATGGCGATCAGCCTGCGCAATGGCGGCGCCGGCCTGGCCGTGCTGCATGGCTGGCGCGCCGAGGCGATGGCTCGCGAACACATGCAGGAGCGGCCCGACCCCGAGGAGTTCCGCCGCCAGCAGCTCGATCTCTATATCCCGGCGGGCGACGCCGGCTACTGGCAGGGCGCGATCCGCGACCGCGAGGATCCGTTTTTCGACGGCATCAGCCGGGCCATCGATTCGGGCACGCGCGTGATGGTCGACCTCATCTACGGGGATCACGAGGGTGGGCAGCGGACGATCGCGCGGTTCGCCATCGGCCCCGACCCCGAGACGGGCAACATGCGCTCCCAGATAATCCACTACTGGAATCTGGACCGCGAGGATCCGCGCTGAGTGGCTGAGCGAAGGACCGATGCCGCGCTGGCTACGCTCAGAGATGTGAGCCGATCGCCCCGGATAGAGCTTTTGTGGTGGGAGGGTTGTCCCTCCACCGAGGGCGCGCTGGCCCAGCTGCAGGAGATCCTGCTCGAGTTCGGACTCGGTGGCACGCCGGTCCACAAGCGCGAGATCCGGACCGACGCCGAAGCTGCCGAAGTGGGCTTCAGAGGTTCGCCCACAATCCTGATCGACGGCGTCGACGTGGACGCCGGGGCCGAGCCCACGGACCTGGCGGACCCGAACCCGCTGACCTGCCGCGTCTACCGGCGCCGCGACGGCCGGATCTCCCCGACCCCGGACCCCGACGACCTGCGTGAGGCGCTGGGACGGGCCGCGCGCGTGGAGGTGACACCAACATGACGGTCTCGATCGGCCAGCAGGCCCCCGACTTCGATCTGCCGGACACCGAAGGACGCAGCTGGAGCGCCGATGGCGCGGAGGCGCCGGCCACCGCCGTCGTCTTCACCTGCAACCACTGTCCCTACGCGCTGGCCTGGCATGAGCGGATCGCCGACGTCGCGCGGGACTACGCCGAGCGCGGCGTCCGGGTGCTGGCGATCAACTCCAACGACGCCGACCGCTACCCGCGGGACTCGTTCGAGGCGATGCGCAACCGGGTTCGCGCCGAGGACTGGCCGATGCCCTATCTGCATGACGCTGAGCAGACCGTGGCCCGGGCCTACGGGGCGAAGACCACGCCCGACGTGTTCATCCTCGATTCGCAGCGGCGTCTGCAATACCGCGGCGCGCCGGACGGCGACCACGACGACCCCGGGCAGCAGGCGCAATGGATGCGCTCGGCGCTCGACGCGCTGCTCGCGGGCGATGCGCCCCAGATGCCGGAGACCAAGCCCGTCGGCTGCTCGATCAAGTGGAAGCCCTGAGCCGCCGCAGGCCTTGAGCCAGCGCCGGCGCTGAGCCGCCGCAGGCCTTGAGCCGCCGCCGGCGCTGAGTCGGCGCTCAGGCCACGTGGCCGTCGGCGGGCTCCAGCGGGAGCCCCGTCGCGGCCCAATCCAGTAACCCGCCAGCCATGTTGTGCGCGTCGAAGCCGGCGCCGCGGAACGCCTCCGTGGCCATCGCCGACCGGCTGCCGCTACGGCAGTAGAACACCACCGGTCTGTCGCGCGCGATGCTCTCCGCCGCGGCCGCGAGCTGGGCCAGCTCGATCAGCCGGTCGCCGGCGATCCGTCCGGCTTCGTGCTCGTAGGGCTCGCGCACGTCAATGAGCTGGATCTCGCCCCGCTCGAGCTGCTGCGCGACCTGCTGGGGAGTGAGATCCGAGCTCATCGGCTCAGCGTAGCGACCGGACTCCGTACCCCATGCGGGGTATCCATAACCATGGTGATGCCAGACATCCTGCATCTCCGCTACTCTGCCGTCCGACATAAAGACCCAGCCGAATCTCCGCGGTGCCCAACCAGCGGAGAACGGGGGACCCAGCGGAGCCACCCGGCTTCAGGGGCGAATCGCCGAAATTTCGGCGTAGCGCAATCTCTTTCAGCGCGAGCCCGACAGCTAACCCCGTAGGCACGGAAAGAGAAGGGGTTGTATTGCTGTCCCCACGTCTACGTCGAGTCACCCGCGCTGCTAGTGCTGCGTCGGTTGCCTTCACGCTGATCCCCGCGGCGGCCGCCGCGTCCAGCGGAGGCGCATCCGCCGGCGGCGTCAGCCAAACGGCGATGCTCAGCGATGGCCACACGTATCCCGGCGACTCCCAGCACCTCGGTGACCGGGTCCTGCGCTCGGGAATGTCGGGCCATGATGTCCGGGTCCTGCAGGACTTCCTGACCCAAGCCGGCTCCCCGACGCCGGTGGTAGGACGCTTCGGTCCCACGACCAAGCGCAACGTCGTCCGCTTCCAGCGGCCCCACCATCTCAGCGCCAACGGGGTCGTCACCTGGTCGGTGGCGCAGGCCCTGCGCTCGGCCGTCGGCGCCAGCCAGACGAACGTGCAGACCAGCACGGTGGCGGGGAGCCGGGGACGGATCAGCAACGGGCTGGCCATCGCCCCGGCGAACGCTCCCGCGTCGGTCAAGGCGGTCATCGCGGCGGGCAACCGGATCGCCTTCAAGCCCTACCTCTGGGGCGGCGGTCACGGCAGCTGGAACGACTCGGGCTACGACTGCTCGGGCTCGGTCAGCTACGCGCTCCACGGCGGCGGCCTGCTGTCCTCGCCAGAGGACTCCGGCACACTCGAGTCCTACGGTCGCTCCGGCCCCGGAACCTGGATCACGATCTGGGCCAACAGCGGACACGTCTACATGTACGTCGCCGGGCTGCGTTTCGACACCAGCGCGCAGGGCTCGAACGGCGGCTCGCGATGGACGACGCAGGGCCGCTCGAACGGCGGCTACGTCGAGCGTCACCCCTCCGGACTGTGAAATTGCCGGGGCGTGGGCGGATCCTCCGTCCGCGCCCCGGTGCTCTGCCCGCTACTTGACCACGTGGAACAGTCCGCTGGCCGTGGCGATCGGCGTGGTGGTGTCCTTCGGCGAGACGACCTTGGGGTACAGATACGCGCATACCCGCCGCGGTCCCGGCTGGCCGGCCGTGTAGCCGAACCGCCGGACGAACGGCGAGGGTGAGATCTTCTTGAAGAAGAAGAACGAGGCGTCGCTCCGGCCGGCCTCCGCGGCGCCCGTCGCCTTGCAGGGCTTGGAGTCGTACTGGAACGCAGCGACCAGAAAGGCCTTGCCCTGCAGTTCAGAGGCCCGGTAGCTGCCGGAGAGCTTGATCACGAAGGTGTGGTGCTGCCTGACGCTGTGCGCGGGCACGCCCACGCTGAGCGACGCCGCGGACGCCGCCGTGGCGGTGGCGCCGGTGCACAGGAGCGCCAGGCCGGCCCCGCGCGTGCATCGCGCGAGGCGGCGCTTGATGATGGCGGCGGCAAACATCTGGCCGATCGTAGCTCACGGCTCGCGCCGTGCCGGAGCCCGGCGTGACGTAGCATCCAGAGAGCCATGTCCGCGATCGCCGAGCTCTACACGATCCCGCAGGAGCACCTCGATTTCCGGGACACGATCCGCCAGATCGCAGTCGAGCGGATCGCCCCGCGGGCGGCGGAGATCGACGAGAAGGCCGAGTACCCGCGCGACCTGCGTGAGCTGCTCGCCGAGCAGGACATCCTGGGCCTTCCGTTCGAGTCAGAGCACGGCGGCACGGGCACCGGCACGCTGATGCTGAACATGGCCGTGGAGGAGATCGCCAAGGCCTGCGCGTCGACCGCGCTGATCCTGATGGTGCAGGAGCTGGGTACGCTGCCGATCAAGCTGTTCGGCTCCGAGGAGCTCAAGGCTCGCTTCCTTCCGCGGTGCGCGAGCGGCGAGTGGTCTCCGGCCTTCGCCCTGTCGGAGCCCGAAGCCGGATCGGATCCCGGGGGCATGCTCACGCGCGCGGTCAAGCTGGATGACTCGCGCGGCGCGCGATCAGGCGAGGCTGGAGGCCGAGCGCGCGCCAAGCGCGAGGGCGAGGACTGGATTATCGACGGAACCAAGAACTGGATCACCAACCTCGGAATCGCGGACTTCTATGTGGTGTTCGCGGTCACCGACCGGGAGGCCGGTCACGCCCACGGGATCACCGCGTTCGTGGTCGAGGCCGACCGCCCGGGGTTCAGCGTGGGCAAGCTCGAGCACAAGCTCGGCATCCGCGGTTCACCGACCGGCCAGCCGATCTTCGACGGCGTCCGGGTGCCCGAGGAGAACGTCGTCGGCGAGGTCAACGATGGCTTCAAGGTCGCGATGGCCACGCTCGATCGATCGCGCCTCGGAGTGGCCGCCCAGGCACTCGGGATCGCCCAGGGGGCCACCGACTACGCGGCCGCCTACGCGCGCGAGCGCAAGCAGTTCGGCAAGCCGATCAACTCCTTCCAGGCGATCCAGTTCAAGCTCGCCGACATGGAGACCCACTGCGCCGCCGGTCGCGAGCTGCTCTACCAGGCGTGCGCGAAGGTCGATCGCGGTGACGCCGACATCGGCAAGTACTCGGCGATGGCCAAGCTGTTCTGTTCCGATGTCGCGATGTCCGCCACCGTCGAGGCGGTGCAGGTGCTGGGGGGATATGGCTACGTGAAGGAATATCCCGTCGAGCGGATGCTGCGGGACGCCAAGATCACCCAGATCTACGAGGGCACGAACGAGATCCAGCGGCTCGTGATCGCCCGCACGCTGCGCTAGCGCGATGCCGGGTACTACGCCAACGCCGCGCCGCATCCTCGGCTCGGCGCTGGCGGCATTGACGGTGGGCCTCGGTGCGGCCAGCCTGATCGCCGGGTTCAGCACCTCGTTTCCGCTGCGCCTGCTGCAGGGGCTGGTGGTGTTCGGGGCGGGGGCCGTGATCATCGGCGCCGCGGCGCTGCTGGTGATGATCCGGCTGGCCGGGTGGCGCGATCCGGAGTCAGAGGCCGACTTCGAGGCGCTCGTGCAGCGG
>DATCPD010000191.1:0-19195 GCA_036564325.1 Solirubrobacteraceae bacterium
GACGAGCTGACCGGTCCGCTCGCGGCCGCGGGGACCGGCATGCATGAGCTGCACGCCCGGCTGGCGCCCGAGGTGGCCCGGCGGATCATCTTCGACCTCGGCCTGGTGCGCAGCCTGGGGTACTACACCGGCGCCGTATTCCAGGTCTACGACCCCGCCTACGGAGTTCCGATCGGCAGCGGCGGACGCTACGACGAGCTGCTGGGGCGCTTCGGCCGCCCGCTGTCCGCGGTCGGATTCGCCCTGAACGTCGAGCGGCTGCACATCGCGCTGACCGGCGAGGAACGCGGTCTGTCATGACCGGCCTGCGCATCGCCGTACCCCGCGGCGCGCTGTTTGGGGACACGCTCGATCTGCTCGATCGGCTCGGGTTGGACACTCGGGAGGTACGGGAGAACGACCGCAAGCTGCTGTTCGAAGAGGCCGGGATCGTGACCATGCGCCCATCCGACGTGCCCACCTATGTCGAGGCGGGCGCGGCCGACATCGGGATCACGGGCAAGGACGTGCTGATGGAGCAGGCCGAGCGTGAGGTCTACGAGCTGGCCGACCTCGGCTACGGGCACTGCACGATGGTGCTGGCGACCGTGGCCGGAGAGGATCGCGCCGCCGAGGCGCTGCGCCGGCTCGGAGTGGTCAGAATCGCCACGAAGTACCCGCGGATCGCCGCCCGGCACTTTCTCGAGACCGGACGCCAGGCGGAGATCGTCGAGGTCAAGGGGTCCGTTGAGCTGGCCCCGCTGACCGGCCTGGTCGAGGGCATCGTCGACCTGACGGCAACGGGTACGACGCTGCGCGAGAACGGTCTGGTGATCCGCGAGGAGATCGCCCGCTGCACCGCCCGCCTGATCGCCAACCGGGTTGCCCACAAGCTCAAGGCGCGGGAGATCGACGCGCTCCTGGAGCGCGTCGATGCAGTGTGAGCGCCAAACGCTGGAGCTCGATGCGGTAGCCGCGGCAGCGGCCCTGCGGCAGCTCATACCGGCACCGGAATCGGTTCAGGACGCGGTGGCCGAGATCATCGCGGGGGTGCGCGACGGCGGGGACGAGGCGGTGCGCGAGTACACGCGGCGCTTTGACCGCGGCGAGGCAAACGGCCAGTTGAAGGTGCCCGACCACGATTGCGAGACTGCGGCGCAGGAACTCCCGCCGGCTCTCCGCGCCGGGCTGGAGCTGGCCATCGCGAACGTTGATGCGGTGGCCAGAGCCTGGGATCTGGAGCTCGACCGGACGGTCGATCTGCATACCCACGAGGTGCGCCTGCGTCGCGCGCCCGTGCAGCGCGCGGGGATCTACGTGCCGGGAGGGCGGGCCCCGTATCCGAGCACGGTCGTGATGGGCGTGATCACGGCCCGGGCCGCGGGCGTGGAGGCGATCGCCGTGTGCGCTCCCCCCGGGGAGGGCGGCGACATCGATCCGGTCATCCTCGCGGCCTGCGAGCTGACCGGCGCGAGCGATGTCTACCGGATGGGGGGCGCGCAGGGGATCGCGGCGCTGGCCTACGGGACCGAGAGCGTCGACCCGGTCGACGTGATCGTCGGGCCGGGCAACCTGTACGTGCAGGAAGCCAAGCGCCAGGTGTTCGGCCAGGTCGGAGTGGACGGCTTCGCGGGGCCGAGCGACCTGGTGGTGATCGCCGACCGGGACAGCGATCCGAAGCTGCTGGCGCTCGACCTGCTCGCGCAGGCAGAACACGGCCCGGGAACGCTCGTGGTGGCGATCTCGACCTCGGACGATCTCCTGCGGCGGATCGAGCCGCTGCTCGCCGACGCGCCGGAGACCGGCGCCGTGGCCGCGCTGGTCGGGGTGCAGGAGCTCGAGAGCGCGCTGGCCCTCGCTCAGGCCTTCGCGCCGGAGCACCTGGAGCTCGTCGGCGCCGGCGCCGAGGCCTTGGCCCCGCGGGCCACGCGCGCCGGCTGCGTGTTCGTCGGCGCGGCCGCCGGCACCGCATTCGGCGATTACGTCGCCGGGTCAAACCATGTCCTGCCGACCAACGGTGCCGCCCGGTTCGCCTCGGGGCTCTCGCCGGCGCACTTCCTGCGCAGCTTCACCGAGGTGCGGATCAGCGATCCGGCCCGGCTCGCCCGCGCCGGCGCCTCCGTCGCCCGGGCGGAGGGATTCGAGCTCCACGCCCGGTCGATGGAGGCGCGCATCCGGGACAATGGGGAGCGATGACGCGCACCGCCGAGATCGACCGCAGGACAGGCGAGACGGAAATTCGCGTGCAGCTGGCGCTCGATGGCGCCGGCGCCGGGGAGCGGACGACCGGCGTCGGCTTCCTGGATCACATGCTCGACCTGCTGGCCCGCCACGGCCGCCTGACGCTGGCCGTCGAGGCCCGCGGCGACCTGCAGACCGGCGCCCATCACACCGTGGAGGACGTCGGCATCTGCCTCGGGCAGGCGGTCGACCGCGCGCTCGCCGACCGTGCCGGGATCGTGCGCTACGGCCATGCCGTGGTGCCGATGGACGAGGCTCGGGCGGCCTGCGCGATCGATATCTCCGGCCGCGGTCTGTGCGTGTTCGAGGCGGAGCTGCCGCCCGGCGCGATCGGCAACTTCGACCACGAGCTGGCGGAGGAGTTCTTCCGTGCCTTCGCGAGCAACGCGAAGCTGACCCTGCACCTGACCGTGGAGGCCGGCACCAATGCCCACCACATGATCGAGGCGGCGTTCAAGGCCCTGGCCAGGGCGTTGCGGGCCGCCGCCGCCCTCGATCCCAGCGAACCGGGCGTTCCCAGCACCAAGGGCACCCTCGTATGAGCGCCGCCCGCCAGCGGCCGCGGGTGGCGATCGTCGACTACGGGATGGGCAACCGCCGCTCCGTCCAGAAGGCGTTCGAGCACGTCGGGGCGGACGCCGCCATCACCCGTGACCCCGACGAGCTGACGGCGGCCGACGGGCTGGTCGTGCCCGGGGTGGGAGCGTTCCCGCTGGCGATGCGCAACCTGCACGAGCTGGGTTTGAGCAAGCTGGTCCTCGCCGCGGCGCACGCGGGCACGCCGCTGCTGGGCGTGTGCCTGGGGATGCAGCTCCTGTTCGACCGCTCGGAAGAACTGGAGGACACCGCCGGACTGGGACTGATCCCGGGGGCCGTGACGCCGTTGCGCGCAACCGGCCGGACGGTGCCCCACATCGGCTGGAACGAGGTGAGCTTCGAGCGCGGCTCACCCCTCACCGAAGGGCTGCCGGAGCACGGCTGCCCCTTCTACCACGTGCATTCGCTGGTGGCGCGCCCCGACGATCCGAACGTGGTCGTGGCGAGCACGGAGTACGGCGAGCGCTTCGCCACGATCGTGGCCAGCGGATCGGTGTTCGGCGTGCAGTTCCACCCGGAGAAGTCCTCCCGCCACGGTCTGCGCATGCTCGCGAACTTCACCGCGATCTGCCGCGGCGCACCGTCGGCGGCTACGCGACCGGCCGCTGCGCGCGCATGATCCTGCTGCCGGCGATCGACATCCTGGAGGGCAAGGCGGTGCGCCTGGCCCGTGGCGAGTTCGACGCCCGAACGATCTACGACGAGGATCCGCTGGAGGCGGCCAAACGCTGGGTCGCGGCCGGTGCCCGGACGCTGCACGTGGTCGATCTGGACGGCGCGCGGACCGGAGCGCCGGCGAACCTGGAGCACGTCGCGCGGATCGCGCAGGCGGCCCCGGTCCCCGTCCAGGTCGGCGGTGGCCTGCGGAGCGCCGAGGCGCTGGAGGCAACCATCGCGGCCGGTGCCGCACGCGTCGTGCTCGGCACCGCCGCCTACACCGACGTCGACTTTCTCGACGCGGCGCTCGAGCGCTACGGTGACCGCGTCGTGGTGTCGGTCGACGTGCGCGGTGGCCATCTGGCGGCATCGGGCTGGACCGAGCAGACCGAGATTCCGGCGGAGGTCGTGATCGAGCGGTTGGGAGCGCGCGGAGTGCGCCGCTTCGTGTACTCGAGCATCGACCGCGACGGCATGCTCGAGGGCCCCGACCTGGAGGCGGTGCGGCAGATCGCCGAGGTCGTGCGCGGCAGCTTCCTCTACTCCGGCGGCGTCTCCTCACTGGAGGATCTGAAGGCGCTGGCGCTGTTGCGCCAGGTCAACCTGGCGGGGGTGATCGTCGGCACGGCCCTGTACGAGCAGCGCTTCGAGGTCGGCGAGGCGCAGCAGATCCTCGACCGCCATCGCCAGCGCCGGGCGAAGGCCTGATGCACTACAAGCGCGTGATCCCGTGCCTGGACGTCAGCGGCGGACGGGTCGTCAAGGGCGTCGGCTTCCTCGACCTGCGGGACGCCGGCGATCCGGTCGAGCTGGCCGCGCGCTATGACCATGCCGGGGCCGACGAGCTGGTGTTCCTCGACATCACCGCCACCTCGGACAAGCGCGACACGGTGGTCGCGCTGGCCCGGCGGACGGCCGACGAGGTGTTCATCCCGTTCACCATCGGCGGCGGGATCCGCTCGGTGGCCGACGCCCAGGCGGTGCTCGACGCCGGTGCGGACAAGGTCTCGATCAACTCAGCCGCACTGGCCCGTCCAGAGCTGATCGACGAGCTCGCGCGGACGTTCGGCGCGCAGTGCGTGGTGCTGGCGATCGACGCCAAGGCGCGTGAGAACGGAGGCTGGGAGGCCTACGTGGCCGGAGGCCGGACTCCCACCGGGCGCGATGCCGTCGCCTGGGCGCAGGAGGGAGTGAGCCGCGGGGCGGGCGAGATCCTGCTCACGAGCATGGATCGCGACGGGACCAACGCCGGCTACGACCTGGAGCTGACGCGCGCGGTGGCGAGCGCGGTCACCGTTCCGGTAATCGCCTCGGGCGGCGCGGGCGAGATCAGCCACCTGACGCAGGCGGTGAGCGCCGGTGCCGATGCCGTGCTGTGCGCGTCGATCTTCCACTACGGACATCACACGGTCGCCGAGGCCAAGCAGCAGCTCGCGGCGGCGGGCGTGCGCGTCCGGCCGATCTAACTCAGCCGTCCTCGCGCCGCGAAACCCAGCGGCCGGATCCGGCAAATCATGCAGTTCTATTAGTGCCCGGCGGTGGGGTGGGGCCGCGGTTAAGCGGCTTCTTCCACGTATCCCGCGGCCGAACACGTATCGCAGTACGCGGCGGGGGGAACGCGAGGCTCGTAGCAACCGGGACGGCAACACGTGGACGACCTCTTAGGGCGGCCGCGACCGATGCGGGCAGCGGCTGCATCCTTGAGCTCTTCGCGCATGCGATCGAGCTCCGCCGAGTGATCCGCGCAGAACCGTCGACCCTTCAGGGCCGGCTGCTGACAGTGACTTCCACTACGACAACGCATAGACCCGTAATCATAGCAAGCCAGGCAGAACGCACATTCCGTGGGCGGCTACTTGCGACGCGGTCGGTGGGTGGTCTTGGTCCTGTGAGCGTGCAGTCTACGCTGCCGCGGGTGGGAATGGGGACGGGATTGGGAACTCGCCCGCCGCGTGGCGTGGGGCGGGCGCGGGAGCATCTGGTAGATCTGCGTGTAGCCCACCAGGTAGATGGCGCCAGGATCGGCGATCACGGGGTTGAAGGCGCCGTCGGGAAAGAAGAACACCTGGTGACCGGTGCGAACGTCGAGCCCCTGGGTGTTGTGGGCTCCTAGCACTGAGAAATACAGGACGCTGCCGACAATCGTGGCGGCGCCGGAGATCTTGGCCCCGGCGTTGTGAGACCAGCGCACCGCACCTGAGCGAGCATCGAACGCGTACATGTGGCCGTCGTAGGACCCGACGTAGACCGTCGGTCCGAGCCCCGGCGTGTTCTCCACCGCGGCTGACCCGTAGACGTACGCTCCGGTCCCCGTGGCCCAGGCGAGCTGACCCGTACGGGCCGCGAACGAGTAGACGCGCCCGTCGGTGTTGCCCATGTACACGCGCCCGAACGCCACCGCGGGCGTGGAGTAGAACTCTCCTGATCCGAAGCCGAAGCGGGCGCCGGAGGTGCTCACGGCCCAGACCTGATGACCGGAGTCGGCATTGACGGCATAGGCCCGGCCGGCGTAGTCGCCGAAGTAGAGGATGTTGTTCGACAGCGCGGGGCCGCCCTTGATCGCGGCGCTCGCCTGGTAGCTCCAGTACTGATGGCCGTCGCGCGCCCTGAGCGCATACATGCGGCCGCTCTGGTCGCCGAAGTAGACCGTCGAGCCCCAAACCATCGGCGAGGATTCGCTACCCGCGCCCACCGGCCGCGACCAGACGACCCGGCCGGTCTTCATCGACAGGGCGACGAAGCGGCCGTTGCCGGGGCTGCGCCCGCGCGTCGAGAGCACCGGCATGAACACCAGTCCCTCGCGGACGCCGATCGCCGGCGAGGCCGCAGCCAGAGTTCCGACCTTGTGCGCCCACAGGACCCGACCGTTGAGCTTGTTGATCGCCTTCGCCGACCCGTCGTCGTCGACCAGGAACATGGTGTTGCGGTAGATCACCGGCGGGAACTCGAGCAGCGCAAAGTCGTTGAAGCGCCAGCCCACCCGCAACGGCGGCGCGAGCCGGGGGCTGGCGGCGAAGACCCGGGTGCGTCCCGCGTCGAAGCCGTAGCGGGGCCACTCGAACGTGTTGAGCACCACCGGTTTGGCCTTGGTGGTCGTGCTCGTGCTCGTGCTCGTGGTGGAGCTGGTGAACGACAGATTGGGGTGCGACACGTTGCCGGGCGCGTGGAGCAGCACGAACGCCACCGCGCCGCCCGCGATGAGCAGCAGCACGACGGCGGCGATGCCCCAGCGCCGCAGACGCCGCGGACCGGGACTCGGCATGCCGGTCATGCTAGTCACCGAGACGCGTCGCGGCTCCGGGATCGCGAAGATCTAACCGTGGACATTCCCTCCCCAGCTGAGCTCCTGCAGCGTCTGCGAGCGCTACCGGCGTCCGCGCCGCTGCTGCAGCGCCTCGCCGATGAGCCCCCGGTCTACCTGGTCGGAGGGGCTGTGCGCGACCTGCTGCTCGAGCGGGAGCCGCTCGAGTTCGACCTCGTCGTCGAAGGCGACCCTGACCTCGTCGCCCAGCGGCTGGGCGGGGCACGGCGGGTGCACGATCGCTTCGACACCTCCTCGGTCGATCTGGACGGCTTCCGCTATGACCTTGCCCGGGCGCGGAGCGAGACGTACTCGCGACCCGGGGCGCTGCCCGACGTCAGGCCGGCGGGGCTGCACGAGGATCTCCGCCGCCGGGATTTCACGGTCAACGCCGCGGCGATCGCGCTCGCCGGCGAGCGGGCGGGTGAATTCATCGCCATGCCGACGGCGGTCGAGGATCTCGAGGCGAACGTTCTCAGGGTCCTCCACGATCAGAGCTTCCTCGACGACCCGACGCGGCTGCTGCGGCTCGCCCGCTACGCGGCCCGGCTGCGGTTTCACGCCGACGCACACACCCTGGCGCTGGCGCATGCCGCGGTGGCCGGCGGTGCGGTGGCGACGGTGAGCGGGGCGCGCCTGGGCGCCGAGCTGCGGCTGCTGGCGCGCGAGCCCGACCCGCTCGGGGCCCTGAGCGCGCTTGGCGATCTGCACGTCGACGCAGCGATCGACCCCGACTTCGGGCTTGGCGATCCGGCGCTGGCGCAGCAAGCGCTGGAGTTGCTTGTCGAGGGCGAGCGGCGCGACCGGCTGGTGCTCGCGCTGGCCGCTCACCGAATCCCGCCTGCGCGGCTCGCCGTACTGCTCGACTCGCTGTCGTTCAGCGCCGGCGATCGTGACGCCATCCTTGGCACCGCGACGCGTGCACAGGCGATGTCCGGCGCCCTGGCGCAGGCCACGCGGCCGTCCGAGATCGCCGCCGCGGCCGAGGGCGCCCCCCCGGAGCTGATCGCCTTCGCCGGGGCGCTCGGCGCGCCCGAGCCGGCACGGGACTGGCTGACGCGCCTGCGCCACATCCGGCTGGCGATCGACGGATCTGACTTGCTCGCAGCCGGTGTCCCGAGTGGACCCGCGATCGGTCAGGGGCTGCGGGCGGCGCTCGCGGCCAAGCTCGATGGACGCGCGCCCAACGAGGAGGCCGAGCTCGCGCAGGCGCTGCGCGCGGCTCGCGGGAGCGGGTAGCCTGCGCCGATGCTGGCGACGCCCAACGCGCTCCAGTGGGCCGGCGAGAGCGGCCGCTACGAGGTCTACTACCTGACCGTCACCGATCCGGCGAGCGGAGTGGGAATCTGGCTCCGATTCTCGCTGCTCGCCCCCCAGCCGGGCGGGGGGGCCGCCACCGCAGCGCTGTGGCTGCTGGCGATGGATCCGCGCGCGGGCCGGGCGCCGGTGTTCGGGCGCAAGCACACGTTCCCGATCGAGGCGCTGCACGCGCAGGCGGATCCGTTCAGGCTGGCCATCGACACCGCGGTGCTCACCGACCACGGCACCAGCGGCGCCTTCGAGGACGTGGAGTGGGAGCTGCGCTGGCAGCCGGGCGAGCGCGCCTACGAGCACGTGCACCCGATTCTGCGCCGGGCCGCGATCGCCAAGACGGTGCTGGTGCTCCCGCACGCCGACCTGGAGATCGACGGCACGATCAGGCTGGCCGGCGAGCGGCTGGCGCTGACGCGAGCCCGCGGCGGGCAGGCGCACCTGTGGGGTTCCAAGCACGCCAGCTCGTGGGCGTGGGTGCACTGCAACGATTTTTTCACCGCCGAGGGCCAGCCGGTGCCGGGCGCGTTCGTGGACGGAGTCTCGGTCCGCGTGCCACGCGCCGGGCGCGAGGTTGGGCCGAACACGCCGGTGGTGGGACGCATCGATGGCCGGGATTTCCGGTCGACGTCGCCGCTGCGCGTACTCACCAACCCGAGCACGTTCGCGCTCACGGGGTGGCGGTTCGAGGCGGTCGACGGGGCGCGCAAACTGATCGGGCAGGTTGACGCACAGCGTTCCGAGCTGGCCGGGGTCACCTACCACGACCCCGACGGCGAGCCCGCTTACTGTTACAACACGGAGGTCGCGTCGATGCGGCTGCATGTGCTGGAGCGCTCGCGCGCGACCGGCGGCTGGTCTCATCGAACGACGCTGACGGCCCCCGGGCGGACCCACTTCGAGTACGCCCAGCGATCGCCGGTACCCGGCCTCGAGCTGGTCACCTCGTGAACCTCGCGGAGCCGTTCTTCATGCAGGGCGAGCACATCGCGGTCGAGCTGTCCGGCGCGCGAGCGCTGTTCACCACCCGTCGCGGCGGAGTGTCCGGTGGCCCCTACGAGAGCCTGAACCTCGGTCGGTGGACCGAGGACCGGCCCGAGTCGGTGGAGCACAACCGAAGCGCGCTGGCGCGCGGGCTGGGGGTGCGATTCGCGTTCGGGCGCCAGGTGCACGGGACGCTCGTGCAGCGCGTGAGCGACGAGCCGCCGGCCGATCCCCCTGCCCCGCAGGCCCCGCCCGCCGAGGCGGACGGCCAGGCGACGATGCTGGCCGGCGTCGCGCCGATGGTGCTGACCGCGGACTGCCTGCCGGTCGCCGTGGCCGGGGGCGGCGCCGTGGCGATGCTCCACGCCGGCTGGCGCGGGCTGGCGGCCGGGATCGTGGGGGAGACGGTGGCGGCGATCCGCGAGCTGGCCGGAGACGCGCCCCTCACCGCTGCGATCGGACCGGGAGCGGGACCGTGCTGCTACGAGGTCAGCGAGGCGGTGCACGATGCGTTTGCCGCCCGCTCGGCCGACGAACGACGCGGCCGGAACCTGGATCTCAAGGCGATCGCCTCCCTGGAGCTGGCTCGCGCCGGGGTCGGCGAGGTGCACGACGTGGCCCTGTGCACGATCTGCTCGGATCGCACCCTGTTCTTCTCGCACCGGCGCGATCATGGCGTGACGGGGCGACAGGCGGGCATCGCGTGGCTGAGCTGATCCACGATCTCGATGCGGCCACGGTCCGGCGCAACCTCGAGCGCGCCCGGGAGGAGATCTCGGCCGCCGGGCGCGATCCCGACGAGGTGCAGATCCTGGCCGCCGTCAAGTACGTGCCGCTCGAGGCCCTCGGCGCCCTGGCCGACGCCGGCGTTGAGCTGGTGGGCGAGAACCGCGCGCAGGAGCTCGCGGCCAAGGCGGAGGCCTATCCGGGACGCTTCACCTGGGACTTCATCGGCCACCTGCAGAGCCGCAAGGTCCGACAGGTGCTGCCGCTGGTTCGCTACGTCCACTCGGTGGCCAGCGATTCGGTGCTCGAGCAGCTCGGGCGCCACGGGAGCGACCGGACCGAGGTCATGGTGGAGGTGAACGTCGCCGGGGAGCCGGGCAAGAGCGGCGTGGCGGTAGCCGAACTCGATGATTTTCTAAAGCGATGCCCGGTCAAGGTCGTGGGCCTGATGACGATGCCGCCGCTGGCCCGGACCCCCGAGGACAGCCGTCGGCATTTCGTGACCTTGCGCCGCTTGGCCGAGCGCCACAACCTGCCTCAGCTGTCGATGGGGACCAGCCAGGACTACCTCGTCGCCGTGCAGGAGGGAGCGACGATTGTGCGGCTCGGCACGAGCCTCTACGCGCACTGACGTTGAGACCGGCGCCTGGCGCGTCATAATCAGGGCAGGGAAACTCCTCGGCTCAGCGAAACTTCCCCCCAACCATGGCCTTCCGCGACACCTGGCACCGCACGCTCGTCTACTTCGGCTTGGCCGAAGACGCCGCCTATGAGGAGGAGGTCGAGCCGTACGCCGAGCCGGAGGTCGAGTTGCAGGACACCTACCGTGAGCGGCCCAACGTCCGGCGGCTGAGCGCCCGACGCCGCCGCGACGAGATCGACGACATCTTTGCCGACGATTCCGTTTCCGATCGACGGACGACGGCGCTGCGGCCGGTCGGGGGCGGACGCGGCAACGGGCGGGGCGGAGGGGACGTTCGTGTCCACTTCGTCGCTCCCAAGAACTTCAACGACGTGCAGGACGTGGCGGACAAGTTCAAGGACACGATCCCCGTGATCCTCAACCTGCAGAGCACGGATACCGACTTGTCGAAGCGCCTGATCGACTTCTCCAGCGGGCTCACGTACGCGCTAGACGGCGGCATGCAGCGGATCGCCGACAAGGTGTTCCTGCTCACGCCGCGCAACGTCGAGGTCTCGGCCGAGGAGCGCGCGCGGCTGGTGGAAAAGGGTTTCTTCAATCAGTCTTAGCTCACGCCCGGTGTCCCGCGTCCGGACGCCGGTAACGTTCTCATCATGCAAGTCGGGCTGATCGGTGCTGGCAACATGGCGCGTGCTCTCGCGCGCGGCTGGGGCGATCCCGTCCTGTGCTGCGACGCCGGGTCCGGGCGCGCGCAGGCGCTCGCCCAGGAGCTGGGGGGCGAGGCGGTCGATGGTCCGGCTGCGGTGGCTGAGCGCGCCGACCTGGTCGTGCTTTGCCACAAGCCGGCGCAGCTCGACAGCGTCGCCTCCGAAGTCGCGCCGAGCGGAAAGCCGATCGCGTCGGTGCTCGGGGGCGTCACGATCTCGGCGCTGCAGAGCGCCTACCCCGGAGTCGACGTGTTCCGGCTGATGCCCAACACCCCGGTCGAGGTGCGACGCGGCGTGACCTGCATCTCGGTCGCGCCCGATGTCGACGCCGAGCTCGAGGCGGAGGTGGTGAAGCTGTTCAGCCGGACGGGCATCGTCGCACCGATCGAGGAGCGCCTGCTGGGCGCCGCCACAGCGGCGATGGGCGTCGCACCAGCCTACATTGCACTGGTCGCCGAGGCGCAGGTGGACGCTGCCGTGCGCTACGGGCTGAAGCCGGCGCTGGCCAGCCAGCTCGTGGTCGAGACGATGTCCGGGACCGCCGCATTGCTGGAGTCACGCGGGTACGACACGCTCGCGGTCCGGCGGGAGGTGGCCTCCCCGGGGGGTAGCACCGCACGCGGCATGGCCGCACTCGAGCGCGCCGGTGTGCGCGCAGCCTTCCAGGATGCCGCCGACGCGGTCCTGAACGAAGGGAATGGCTGATGCTGGGTCTGGCGCTGACACGAGTCGACATCGCCAACTACGTGGACGCGCTGTTCGAGGTCTACATCATCCTGATCCTGCTCTACATCGTGTTCAACCTGCTGTTCTCGTTCGGTGTGCGGCTGCCGTATTCGCGCTGGTCGGACACGCTGCTGAACTTCCTGCGGGATGTTTGCGAGCCCTACCTGAGGATCTTTCGCCGCTTCATCCCGCCGATCGGCATGATCGACATCACGCCGATGATCGCCATCATCGTGCTCGGATTCCTGCGCACGATCATCGGCAACGCGATCGCCGGCGGCTGAGTCCTCGGGGGTGTCGATGGCACTGCAGGCGAGCGCATCGCCGAGGCTGAGAGCAGGCGCGTTCACGCGCGCGGGAATCGTGGTGGTCGCCGTCATCGCGCTCGATCAGCTGACCAAGCACACGATCGCAACCAGCAACGCCGCCAACGAGGGCCGCAGCGTGTTTCTCGGAATCAAGCTGGTCCACGTCCGCAATCACGGCGTGGCCTTCGGTTTCCTCTCGGGCGGCGGAGCGATCGTGCTCGTCTTCACCCTGGCTGCCCTCGGCGCCCTGCTGTTGTACTTCTACCTGCGCCCGCAGCGGCCGTGGCTGTGGCTGCCAACCGGATTGCTGATCGGCGGAGCGATCGGGAACCTGATCGACCGGCTCGCCCACGGCGCGGTCACCGACTTCATCAAGCTGCCGCTGTGGCCGGCGTTCAACGTCGCCGACATGGCGATAACGTTTGGCGTGCTGGCACTTCTGTGGGTGCTCGAAGGGCGCCGCGGCGATGCAGGCTGAACAAACCCTGCGGACGCTGGAGGTACCTCCGGAGGCGGAAGGGACCCGGCTGGACCAGTTCCTGGCCGGTCCGCTCGGATCCCGGTCACGAGCCCAGAGCCTGATCGAAGCGGGCCGCGTGCTCGTCGACGGAGAGTGGCGCCCCAAGCGTCACGCGGTCACGGCAGGCGAGCGCGTGGCGGTGCGCGAGGACGAGCCCGTGCCCGAGCCCGAGGCGGACGTCATGGTTCCGTTCTCGGTCGCCTACGAGGACGAGCACCTGATGATCGTCGACAAGCCCGCAGGCGTGGTGGTGCATCCGGCCCGCGGTCACCGCACCGGCACGCTGGCTCAGGCCCTGGTCGGTCAGGGCGCCGGCGGCGATGAACCCTGGCGGGCGGGAATCGTGCATCGGCTCGACCGGGACACGTCCGGGCTGCTGGTCGTGGCCAAGAGCGATCCCGTCCACCGCGCACTCAAGGAACTGCTGGCGCAGCGGCTGCTGAGGCGCGAGTACCTCGCCCTCGTCGAAGGCCGTCCGCAGGCCCGCAGCGGCACGATCGAAGCGCCGATCGGACGCGATCGTCGCGAGCGGACGCTGATGTCGATCGACTCCGAGCACCCGCGCGAGGCGCGCACCCACTTCGAGATCCTGCGAGCACTGGCCGACACCACGCTGCTGCAGGTGGTGCTCGACACCGGGCGCACCCACCAGATCAGGGTTCACATGGCGGCGATCGGCCATCCGGTGTGCGGCGACAAGCAATACGGCGGGACGCCCCGATACGGCCTGCAGCGACAGTTCCTCCATGCGGCCCGCCTCGCCTTCGCCCACCCGGTGACGGGCGAGCCGATCGATGTGAGCTCGCCGCTGCCCGAGGACCTGGCCGCGGCGCTTGCGGCGGCCGAGCACCCGGGCGATTAAAAGCGTCGGCGGGGCGGCCCGTCCAAAGCCACCCCGCCGACCATTTTGCGAACCGAGCCACCGGAGGTAGGGGAAGGGAGGATCGGCCCGCGGGAGCGGGACATCACCGAGGTTATGGGAAGGGTGACGCCCCGCTGTAGGTTGAAACGTAGCGTGTTAAGGAAACTTGCGTAAACTTTTTTCTTCACCTCATCCTCAATCCCGTCTTGCACGGAGCGCGACCCCTGCCTCGGAAGCTCTGACGAGGTGCGCGAAGACCGGCTGACGGGCCTGTCGTTTCACACATTTACAAGGGAGTAGGAACCGTGGCTCAAGTCGGAATCAGGGAGCTGCTGGAGGCCGGAGTTCATTTCGGCCACCAGACGCGCCGCTGGAACCCCAAAATGCGCCGCTTCATCTTCGGTGAGCGGGACGGCATCTACATCATCGATCTACTGCAGACGGAGGCGCTGCTCGAGAAGGCGCGCCAATTCGCCGCCGACATCGCGCGCCGCGGCGGAACCGTGCTGTTCGTCGGAACCAAGAAGCAGGCCCGTGACGCGGTGCGTGACATCGCCACCGAGGCCGACATGCCCTACGTCAACCACCGCTGGCTGGGCGGGTTGCTGACCAACTTCCAGACCATCTCCCTGCGGATCAAGCGCCTGCACGACCTCGAGCGCTACGAGACCGAGGGCCAGCTGCAGCTGCTGCCGACGCGTGAGCGGATGGCGGCGCAGGCCGACCTGGCCAAGCTGCGGGCGAACCTCGGTGGAGTCAAGAACATGCAGCGCGTGCCCGACGCGGTGTTCGTGATCGACCTCAAGACGGAGGTGATCGCGGTCCGCGAGGCGCAACGGCTGCGGATTCCGATCATCGGCCTGGTGGACACGAACTGCGATCCCGACGGGATCGATTTCGTGATTCCCGGCAACGACGACGCGATCCGCTCGTGCAAGGCGGTCACGGCGGCGATCGGCGATGTCGTGTCCGAGGGACACAACCTGTTCCGAGCCGAGGAGGAGCGCGCGCGCCTGGAGCGCGAGCGCCGCGAGAACGAAGAGCGCGAGCGCCGCGAGGCCGAGGAGCGCGCCCGCCAGGAGGCCGAGGAGCGCGCTCGCCTGGAGGCCGAGGAGCGAGCCCGCGTGGAGGCCGAGCAGGCCGCTGCGGCTGCGGCCGGCTCCGCTGAGGCTCCAGCCGCGGCCGAGTCCCAGGGACCGCCGCCTGCGGATGAGGCCACGGTCGCTCAGACTGCCTCCGCACCTCAGCCCGCAGCTGCCCCAGAGCCGGAGCCCGCAGCTGCCCCAGAGCCGGAGCCCGCAACTGCCCCAGAGCCGGAGCCCGGGGCTGCGCCACAGCCCCCGGTCGCCGACGGCGAGGAGCAGGCATGAGCGAGGTCAGCGCCAAGGACGTCAAGGCCCTGCGCGACCGGACCGGGGCCGGCGTGCTCGCATGTCGCGAGGCGCTCGGCGAGGCGTCCGGTGATCTCGATCGGGCGGTCGAGATCCTGCGAGCCCGGGGTCAGGCCCAGGCGGCCAAGCGCTCGGGGGCCGAGGCACGCGAGGGCGTCGTGCAGAGCTACATCCACGCCGGCGGCAAGATCGGCGCGCTCGTCGAGGTGGACTGCCAGACCGACTTCGTCGCGCGCAACGAGAAGTTCGTCGAGTTCGCTCGCGACGTGGCCCTGCACATCGCGGCCGCCGTTCCGCTGGCCCTCACCGAGGAGGACGTGCCGGCCGAGGACCGCGAACGCGAGGAGCGGATCGCCGTCGAGCAGGCCGCCGACCGGCCCGAGAACGTGCGCGAGCGGATCGTCACCGGGAAGCTCGACAAGTGGCTCGACGAGGTGGTGCTGCTGCGCCAGAAGCACGTCAACGAGGACAAGCACGGTGGCAAGACGATCGAGGATCTGCGTGCGGCGCTGTCCGCGGAGACACGCGAGAACGTCGTGATCCGGCGCTTCACACGCTTCGCCGTTGGCGGTTGAACCGGTGAGCGGAGCCGTCGCCAAGCCTCCGCCCGCCTATACGCGCGTCCTCCTGAAGCTCTCCGGAGAGGCGCTGATGGGCGACCTGCAGTACGGCACCGACCCCGACCGCGTGGCGGCGATCGCATGCGAGGTGGCCGAGGTGCACCGGCGCGGAGTCGAGGTGGCGATAGTGGTCGGCGGCGGCAACATCTATCGCGGCCTCGCGGCCGCGGCCGCCGGCATGGATCGCGCCACCGGCGACTACATGGGCATGCTCGCGACCGTGCTCAACGCGTTGGCGCTCCAGGACGCGCTGGAGAAGGAGGAGATTCCCACGCGGGTCCAGTCCGCGATCACGATCTCCGAGGTCGCGGAGCCCTACATCCGCCGGCGCGCGATGCGCCACCTGGAAAAGGGACGGATCGTGATCTTCGCGGCCGGGACCGGCAATCCGTTCTTCACCACCGACACCGCCGCGGCGCTGCGGGCGGCCGAGCTGCACGCCGACGTCGTGCTGATGGCCAAGAACGGCGTGGAGGGCGTCTACACGGCCGATCCGGCCCGGGACGCCGACGCCGAGTTCATCCCCGAGATCACCCACAAGGACGCCCTGACGCGCGGGCTGCAGGTGATGGACTCGACGGCGTTTGCCCTGTGCATGGACAACAACCTGCCGATCGTCGTGTTCAACATGGCCGACGGGCGCAACATCGACAAGATAGTGTCCGGTGAGAGAGTGGGGACGTTGGTGCAGACATGACTGAGATGACCGATGAGCTGGTGGCCGACGCGGGCGAGCGCATGACCAAGTCGGTCGACGCGATCCGGCAGGAGTTCGGGTCGGTGCGCACCGGCCGGGCCAGTCCGGCGTTGCTCGACCGCGTCAATGTCGACTACTACGGCGCCATCACCCCGCTCAAGCAGCTGGCGACGATCAGCGCCCCGGAGCCTCGTCTGCTGACCGTCCAGCCCTACGACAAGAGCTCGATCAAGGCGATCGAGCGCGCGATTCTCGAGTCCGACGTCGGGCTCACCCCGAACAACGACGGCAACGTGATCCGGCTCGGCGTGCCCGAGCTGACCGAGGAGCGCCGCAGGCAACTCGTCAAGGTGGCGCGTCAGATCGCCGAGGAGGGCCGGGTGGCGATCCGCAACGTCCGCCGCGACGTGATGCATGACCTCCGGGAGCTCAAGGAGGCGGGCGAGGCGGGCTCCGACGACGAGCATCGGGCCGAGGTCGAGCTTCAGAAGGTCACCGATGCTCGCATCAGCGAGCTCGACGACCTCCTCAAGCACAAGGAAGACGAGATCCTCGAGGTCTAGATGGGCGCCGACGGCGGCCCTGACTCGGAGGCGACCCGCGCTCGCTACGTCGCGATCATCACCGACGGCAACGGTCGGTGGGCCGAGCGGGAAGGGCTGCCCGTGGTGGCCGGCCATGAGGCGGGGGCGGACACCGTCAAGGCCCGGCTGCGCGACGCCGTCGACCTCGGCGTCCGCGAGCTCACGGTCTACTCGTTCTCGACCGAGAACTGGAACCGCTCCGAGGATGAGGTTTCCGCCCTGATGGACATGTTCGGTCGCCGGATCGAGGGCGAAACGCCCGAGCTGCACGAGCAGGGGGTGCGGATGCGCTTCATCGGCCGGCGCAGTGCCCCCGTCCCCCCAAGGCTGAGCGAGCAGATGGAATGGGCCGAGGGCGTGACGGCGAACAACACCCGGATCACGTTGTTCGTGGCCTTCAATTACGGCGGCAGGGCGGAAATCGTCGATGCGGCGCGAACCTTTACGGGAGGCGATGAGGCGGATTTCCGCTCGCACCTGTACGCACCAGACATGCACGACCCAGACCTGATCATCCGCACCAGCGGCGAACAGCGCATTTCCAATTACTTGCTCTGGCAGGGCGCCTACGCGGAGCTGGTGTTCCGGGATGAGCTCTGGCCCGACTTCTCGCGCGTGGCGTTCGAGGAGAGCCTGGAGGAGTTCGCCCGCCGCCGCCGGCGCTTCGGAGGTCGCTGAGGATGCCGCCGGCCCGCCGCGCGCCCGGAGCCCAACGCCGCACGACCCCGCCCCGCCGCCGGTCGGACCTGCTCTCGAGGGTGCTCGTGGGGGTGCCGGCGGCGATCGTCGCGGTCGTTTTCATCGATCTCGGTGGTCTGGCCTTCGCCCTGTTGATGATCGCGCTCGGCTGGGCCTGCCTGCACGAGCTCTACCGGCTGCTGGGCCGCTGGCGACCCGTTCCCGTGGTCGGCTTCGCCGCCCTGGCCGGCATGGTCCTCGCGGCTCGCTACGGCGGCCAGCGCCCGGTGCTGGAGGTGGCGGTCGGCACGGTCCCGATCCTGTTCCTGGCCGTCGTCATGCGCGGCCGGCGCGGAGGGGCGACGGTGGCGATCGCGGGGACGCTGCTCGGGGTCTACTGGATCGGCCTGGCCTTCGCCCACGCGGTGTTGCTCCGCGAGCTCCACCACGGCAACGCGATCATCATCGACGTGCTGATCGGTACGTTCCTCGGCGACACCGCCGCCTACATCGGCGGGCGCCTGTTCGGCCGGCGACCACTGGCGCCCGAGATCTCGCCGAACAAGACCGTGGAGGGCCTGGCCTGCGGCATGCTGATCGCGATCCTGTCGGTGTTCTTCGCCGGGCTCTACCAGGATTGGCTGACGCAGGGCGACGCGCTGCTGCTCGGCGTGGTCATCGCTGTGCTGGCTCCGCTGGGCGACCTGTTCGAGTCGGTGGTCAAGCGAGATGCGGGGACCAAGGACGCGGGCACGCTGTTCGGCCCCCACGGTGGCGCGCTCGACCGCCTCGACGCGGTGATCTTCACCGTGGTCGCGGGCTACTACATCTGGATCGCGGTCATGCCCTGACCCGATGCGGGAGATCGTGCTCATCGTGCCTCGGATCGCGGTCGAAGATGTGCTCGACCGGCTGCTTCCGATAGCGCCGGGAGGCGTCCGAGAGGTGCCCGCCGGGCGCCACGTCGAGCTGCGGCTCCGCGGGGACCGGATCCCCGAACGAGCAGCGCTCGTGCAGGCGGCCGGGCGCTGGCCGCACAAGCTCGCCGAACGGGAGATCCCGGATGACTGGCGAGCGCGGCGCTTGGCCGACTATCGGGCCGAGCCGATTGCCGGACGGCTGCTGGTACGCCCAGAGTGGGCCCCGCCGGCGCCTTCCGGGATGCTCGAACTCGTGCTCGGGGAGAGCTCGGCGTTCGGCGCCGGCACCCATCCCACCACCCGGCGCTGCCTGGAATGGCTGCTCGAGCTCCCGGTGCTGGGCGCGTTTGCCGATCTCGGTTGCGGGACCGGCGTGATCGCCCTGCTCGCCGGGAGCCTGGGCTGGCGGCCGGTCTGGGCGGTGGACATCGACGAGGACAGCGTCGCGGCGGCCCGGGCGAACGCAGAGCGCAACCGCGGCCAGATAAACGCCGTGGTCGGCGACCTGTCCCTGACCCCGCCGCCCGGCTGCGACGGCTTCGCCGCCAACGTCCCCGCCGCCCTCCACGCCGGGCTGGCCGACGGGTGGGGCATGCCGAGTCCGAAGCTGGGGCTGATCAGCGGCTTCGGCCCGCAGGACGCCTCCCGCGTGCTCGGGGCGTATGCGCGGGCGGGGCTGCGCGAGCACCGCCGGATCGACCTCCACGGATGGACGATCGCCGAACTCAGGAGAGACCAAGACG
>DATCPD010000217.1:0-26982 GCA_036564325.1 Solirubrobacteraceae bacterium
ACGACGCGGTCGTGGCCGTGGCGGAGCGAATCGAAGCCGAGCAGGCCCCGGTCGACGTGCTCGTCAACAACGCAGGCGTCGCCGTCGCCGGCCCGTTTCTCGAGCACTCGATCGAGGACTGGCGGTGGCTGCGCTCGGTCAACATCGACGGCGTCGTGCACGGCGCGCATGTCTTCGGCCGGCCGATGGTGGAGCGCGGGCGGGGGCACGTGGTCAACATCGCCTCGATGGCCGGCTACATGCCAAACGGCAGCCTGGCCGCCTACTGCACCTCGAAGGCCGCAGTGATCATGTTCTCGCAGTGCCTGCAGTGCCTGCAGTGCCTGCAGTGCCTGCGGGCCTGCGGGCCTGCGGGCCGGCTGGGCGCGCTCGGGGGTCGGCGTCAGCGCGATCTGCCCCGGCGTGATCGACACGCCGATCCCAGCCAACACGCGGATGGTCGGCCCGATGGCCGACAAGCGCGAGCAGGCGATCCGCGCCTTCCGCTTCGGGCACTCGCCCGCGGTGGTGGCCAAGGCGATCCTCGGTGCGGTCGACACAACCGCGAGCTGGTGTCGGTCGGGATCGAGTCGAGCGTGGCCTACCGGATCCTGCGCCTTGCCCCGCGGCCGGTCCTGCTGCAGATGTGAGCCGCGGGCGGGTGTCTCGGGTGATTTCTCGAACATGGCTCGAGAAATCCCCCAAGACTCCCGCGCGGTTCCCCACCGGCTACGAGGTCATCCCGGTGAACTGGCCCCCGGTGATGTTCAGCACCTGCCCGCTGACGTAGTTGGCCCACGGCGAGCAGAGGAAGAACACGCCGCCGGCGGCCTCCTGCGGGGTGCCGCGGCGCCCGAGCGGGATCAGCATCGCGGCCATGCCCCGAAGCTGGTCCGGAATCCCGAGCTGGACCTTTTCGCCACCGATCTCCATCGTGTTCGCCTCGTCCTTGGAGGCGGTCAGCCGGGTCTCGATGTAGCCGAAAGCCACCGCGTTGACGTTGACCTTGAACTGGCCCCACTCCTTGGCCAGGGTCTTGGTCAGCCCCACCACCGCGGACTTGCCCGAGGAGTAGTTCGCCTGTCCGGCGTTGCCCATCGTGCCGGAGATGGAGGAGACGTTGACGATCTTCCGGAACACCTCGAGCCCCTGCTCGCGCTCCTGCTTGGCCGGCGCGCGCATGTGCGGCGCGACCGCGCGGCACATGCGGAAGGGGACGATCGAGTGAATGTCGAGCATCCGCTGGAACCACTCGTCGCTCATCTTGTGAATCGCCGCGTCGAGCGTGTAGCCGGCGTTGTTGACGAGGATGTCGACCTGGCCCCACTCGTCGACCACCTTCTGGACGAGCTGATCGGGGATGCCGGGCTGGGTCAGATCACCCCCGAACACGAGCGTCTCGCCGGCGATCTCGGAGGCGGTCTGCTCGGCGACGTCGCCGTCGAGATCGTTGATCAGCACCTTCGCGCCCTGCTCGGAGAGGAGTTCCGCGGTCGCGCGGCCGATGCCGCGGGCCGAGCCGGTCACGATCGCGACCTTGCCGTCGAGGACTGCCATGTCAGTTGCCTTTCGTTCGTCTGCGGAAGCGTGGGCATGATGTCAGCGGCGAAGGGTTCGCGTCGCGCTGGCAGTGGATAGAGTCACGCGGCACATGAACGCGAACGAATGGCTCGCCGCCTACGCCGAGAAGCTGGGCACCGACGCTCCGACACCGGAGGAGTTCAAGACGCTTCTCGACCTCGCCGGCGTGGCCGCCCATTCCTCTGAGCGCGTGGCCGCGCCGGTGGCCTGCTGGATGGCGGCGCGCGCCGGCGTCGATCTCGGCCGGGCGATGCAGCTGGCAGGAGAGGTGAAGACCGATGGCTGAGCGCGAGCACGACATCGTCCTCTTCGGCGCCACCGGGTTCACCGGCGCGCTGACCGCCGAGTACCTGGTGGCACATGCGCCGGAGGAATCCCGGATTGCCCTGGCCGGGCGCAACATCGGCAAGCTCGAGGGTGTCAGGGATCGGGTGGGGCGGGACCTCCCGCTGCTCAAGGCAGACGTGACCGATCAGGATTCGATCCGCACGGTGGCCGAATCAACGAGGGTGATCATCACCACCGTCGGTCCGTACCTCGCCTACGGTGAAGCCACGGTGGCCGCCTGCGCGCAGGCCGGGACCGACTACGTCGACCTCACCGGGGAGCCCGAGTTCGTCGATCGCATGTGGCTGAACCATCACGCGGAGGCAGAGCGGAGCGGCGCCCGGATTGTCCACTCCTGCGGGTTCGACTCGATCCCCTACGACCTCGGGGCCCTGTTCACCGTGAATCAGCTTCCCGAGGATGTGCCGATCGAGCTCGAGGGCTTTGTCCGAGCTGGCGGCACGTTCTCCGGCGGCACCTTTCACTCTGCGATCGGCGCCATGTCACGCCTGCGCCAGAGCGTCAAGGTCGCGCGTGAGCGCCGTGAGGCCGAGCCCAAGCCCCCCGGCCGTCGGGTCCGGGGCAAGCCGGGAACCCCTCATAAGGACGCCGGTGCCGGCGGTTGGGTCCTCCCGTTTCCCACCATCGATCCGCAGACGGTGTTGAGATCGGCGAAGGCGCTCGATCGCTACGGACCCGATTTCACTTACAGCCACTACCTGGTGGCCAAGCAGCTGCCGGTGCTGATCGGCCTCGCCGCCGGCGCTGGAGCCGCGATCGCGATGGCCCAGCTTCCGCCCACCCGGCAGCTGCTTCTGAAGCTCAAGGACCCGGGGGACGGGCCGACGCCCGAGCAGCGTGAGAAGGCGTGGTTCAAGGTCCGGATGGTCGGCCAGGGCGGCGGACGCAGGGTGGTCACCGAGGTCACCGGCGGCGACCCCGGCTACACCGAGACCGCGAAGATGCTCTCGGAGGCGGCGCTCTGCTTGGCCCACGACAACCTGCCGGAGCGCAGTGGACAACTCACCCCGGCCGTGGCCATGGGCCAGCCGCTGATCGACCGCCTGATCCGCGCGGGGATCCAGTTCAGCACCGTGGAGCCCGGGTGAAGGCCACACCGGCCGACGCCACCCGAGCCGCCAACGAGGCGTTCGGGCGCCATCCGGGCTATCGCGCTCTGCACGCGCGGGGAGTGCTGCTGAAGGGCACGTTCACCGCCACGCCCGAGGCGGCCTCGCTGACCCGGGCCGGACACCTCCAGGGTGACCCGGTCCCGGTCACGGTCAGGGTGTCCAACGGCAACGGCGATCCGCAGGTCCCCGACTACATGCCAGACGTCCGCGGGCTCGCGGTGAAGTTCTACCTGCCCGACGGGGCGCGGACCGACATCGTGGCCCAGACCGCTCCCCGCTTCCCGGTGCGCACGCCGGAGGCGTTTCTCGAGTTGCTGCGCGCTCAGAAGCCCTCCCCGGCGATGGCCTGGAAGCTGCCGCTGTTCCTGGCCCGGCACCCCGAGGCGCTCGTGCGGCTGCCGCCGAATGTCCCGGCGTTGCGCCCCCCGGAGAGCTACGCCACCTGCCGCTACTACGCGATTCACGCCTACCGATTTCTGGATTCCGGTGGCGGCGCGCACTACGTGCGATACACGTTCCTGCCCGCCGCCGGGGACCGGCGACTGGGCCCGCGAGAGGCCAAGCGGCGCGGCCCGGAGTATCTGCAGCAGGAGATCCGGGAGCGGGTCGCCCGTGAACCGATCCGCTTCGACCTCGAACTCCAGATTGCACAACCCGGAGACAACGTCGACGATCCCGCCAGCTCGTGGCCGAGCCGGCGTCAGCGCGTGATCGCGGGCACACTTGAGATCACCGGGCTCGAGACCGAACGTGAGACGGGCGGTGACGTGCTGGTATTCGATCCCAGCCGCGTGGCCGACGGAATCGAATGCTCCGAGGACCCGGTGCTGCGGTTCCGTCCCGCGGCGTACTCGGACTCGGTAGCCAAACGAACGGAGGGCTGATGGCAGGCAAGTGGACAGCGGCCGACATTCCGGACCAGACCGGTCGCCTGGCCGTGGTGACCGGCGCCAACAGCGGGCTCGGTCTGATCACGGCGCAGGAGCTGGCCCGGGCCGGCGCGCACGTGGTAATCGCCTGCCGGAACCTGGGCAAGGGCGAGCAGGCCGCGGACCAGATCCGCCGCTCCGTGCCCTCGGCGAAGCTCGATCTCCGCGAGCTCGACCTGGCGGACCTGGGCTCAGTCAGCGCATTCGCCGATCGCCTGCACTCAGAGCACAACACGCTCGATCTCCTGGTCAACAACGCCGGGGTGATGGCGCCACCGCGGCGGCTCACGCGTGACGGCTTCGAGAGCCAGATCGGCACCAATCACCTCGGCCATTTCGCCCTCACCGGCCGGTTGCTCGATCTGCTTCTGGCCGCTCCCCAAGCGCGCGTCGTGACCCTGTCCAGTGGCGCGCACCGGCTCGGGAAGATCAGCTTCAAGGACCTCCAGTCCGAGCACGGTTACAACAACTGGCGCGCCTACGGGCAATCCAAGCTGGCCAACCTGATGTTCTGCTTCGAGCTCCAGCGCCGCGCCACGGAGGCCGGCGTGGCATTGCGCAGCGTGGCCGCCCACCCGGGGTATGCGGCGACCAACCTCCAGTTCGCCGGTCCCAGCCGCTTCTACGAGAAGGCGATCATGGGCGTCGCCAACAAGGTCATCGCCCAGAGCGCGGAGATGGGCGCGCTCCCGACCCTGTACGCCGCCACCGCCGACGTTCCCGGGGGCTCGTTCGTCGGGCCGGATGGCTTCATGGAGCAGCGCGGCTACCCCCACGTCGTCAGCGGAGCCGGCAAGGCCTACGACGAGGAGATCTGGCGCAAGCTCTGGGAACGTTCGGAGGAGCTCACCGGCGTGAGCTACGAGTTCTCCCAGCCGGCCGCCGTGTGAGCACTCTGCGCAGCGACGGTCCCGCGGTGCTGGAGTGGGCCGCGAGCTACCTGGAGCGAGTGCGGGAGCTCCCGGTCCTGGCCCAGGTCAAGCCGGGGGACATCCGAGCGCGCCTGCCGTTGCGGGCTCCTGAGGAGGGCGAACCGTTCTCGGCCGTCCTGCGTGATCTCGATGAGGTGCTGCTGCCGGGCGTCACCCACTGGCAGCACCCGCGCTATTTCGCCTACTTCCCCATCAGCTCCTCAGAACCCGCGATCCTGGCCGAGCTCCTGGCCGCCACGCTGAATTCGGTGGCGTTCCTGTGGCGGACCGCTCCCGCGGCAACCGAGCTCGAGGGGGTCGTGCTCGACTGGACGGCCGAGCTCCTGGGCCTGCCAGGGGACTGGCACGGCCACATCGAGGACAGCGCCTCGACCTCGACGCTGGCCGCGATCATCGCCGCGCGCGAGGCGACCGGGCGTGAGGAGGTCGTGTGTTCCGAGCAGGCGCACTCATCGGTGGCGAAGGCTGCTCGGATGCTGGGCATGAGGTTGCGCAAGGTTCCGGTGGACGACGAGTTTCGGATGCGACCGGACGCGGTTGGCGATTTGTCCGATGCCGCCGTTATGGTCGCTACCGTCGGTACGACTTCGTCAACCGCGGTCGATCCGGTGAGGGTGATTGCTGATGAGTGCGCGGCGGCGGGCGCGTGGTTGCACGTCGACGCCGCCTACGCCGGAGCCGCGATGGTGTGTCCGGAGAACCGGTGGGCGTTCGAGGGCGTCGAGCGCGCGGACTCGCTCGTCGTCAACGCCCACAAGTGGATGCTCACGCCGATGGACTGCTCCCTGCTGTGGACCCGGCGTCCGGACGCGTTTCGGCGGGCGTTCAGTCTGATCCCGGCCTATCTGCAGACCCCGGACACCGAGGACGCGCTTTCGCTCAGCGAGTACGGGCCGGCACTCGGGCGGCGCTTCCGCGCCCTGAAGCTGTGGGCGGTACTGCGCTGCCACGGTCGCAGCGGATTGCAGGCCCACATCCGCAACGGGATCGCGCTGGCCGCCGCGTTCGAGCAATGGGTGCGCGACGAACCGGGGTGGGAGCTGTGCGCCCCGCGGCCGTTCTCGGTCGTGTGCTTCCGCCTGGAGGGCGAGGACGAGCGAAGCCGGGCACTGCTGGAGCGCGTCAACGCGGGAGGTGAGATCTTTGTCTCCCATGCGGTCCTGGATGGGAGATACGTGCTCCGGCTAGCCGTCGGACAGGCCGCCACGACCGAGGCGGACGTGGCGCTGGCCTGGGACGTGTTGCGGCGCGAGGCGGCTCGACTATGAGGCGGATGCTGCTCACGCTGGTCGCCGTGATCCCGATTCCCTTCGTGCCCACCACGCCGACCTACAGCGGACACCCGGCCACCCCGGTGCCCGTGCACGGGATCGCGCCCACTCCCCAGAACCCGTTTATGGCCGCCAACGGCGGGTCGGAGATTCACAACGACGCATGGCAGACCGACGCCTACGCCTGGGCGGGACCGCTCGGGCGCTCGCCGCAGACGCTGTCCTCGATGCTGGCTCCGAATCGCGACTGCGGCTCGATCGCCTTCGATCGGCACGGGCGCGTGCTCTCCGTCTGCGTGGGCGTCTTGGGACCGCAGCTGTACATGTTCGATCCGAACACGCTGGCGACGCTGGCCACGTTCTCGCTGCCGTCCCGCCAGGATCTGCCCTCCAACCTGTTTCAGGACTTCACCGGAGGCGGTTACTTCTACCTGAACAACCAGGACCGCGTCGTGACCTCGACCACCACCCGGCACATCTACGTGATCGCCGAGACGCCCGGTGGCTTCACGCTCCAGCACGACTATGACCTGAGCCACGTGCTCACCTCGACGGAGAAGATCACCTCCGCGCTTCCCGATGCACACGGCCTGCTGTGGTTCGTAGCTCGCAGCGACGGGGTCGTCGGGACGCTAGCTCTGGGGAGCGGCGCGATCCACGTGCTGCGCGTCGGAAGCGGGGCCGTGGGCGAGATTGAGAACTCGTTCGCCACGGACGCGGGCGGCGGGGTGTACATCGCCAGCAACCGCAAGCTGTACCGCTTCGTCGCCGGCCGCGGCGGGGTGCCGCAGATGAGCTGGCAGGTCACGTATCCGAACAGCTTCAAGTCGAAGCCCGGACAGGTCGACGACGGCACCGGCACGACCCCGACCGTGATGGCCGGCGGCTACGTGAGCATCACCGACAACGCGGATCCGATGGATGTCGTCGTCTATCGAACCGCCGTGAGGCCGACGCGCGTTGTTCGTCGCCACGGCCGGCGGCCTAGGCGCGTCCGGGTCGCGAGGATGGTCTGCCACGTGCCCTTGTTCACCCGCGGCACCAGCGCCAGCGAGAACTCGATCATCGTCGCGGGCCGCGCGATGATGATCGAGAACAACTACGGCTACCAGAGCCCCGGGTCGGTCACCGCGGGCGCCCTGACCGCGCCGGGGTTCGAGCGGGTCGACATGAACAAGGACGGTCGCGGCTGCCACCGCGTCTGGACGAACTCCACCGAGCGCGCCCCCACCGTCGTCTCCAAGCTCTCGCTGGCCACGGGTCTGATTTACACCTACACCAAGGACCCGGGGGTGCTTGACCCGTGGTACTGGGCGGCGCTCGACTTCCGGACCGGCAAGACGGTGTTCAAGCAGCTGGCCGGGACCGGGAGCCTCGGGTTCAACAACAACTACGCCGGGCTGGCCCTGAGCCGCCGCGGCACGGCCTACCTGGGGACCCTGGGCGGCTTGATCGCGTTCAGAGATGGCACTTAACGCGTCTTGAGTCGTTACAGGGGGTCGGGCGATCATGGCGCGTATGGCGTCCGCGAACCGTCGCCGCACCGAAACGTCCGCTATATGCGGACGGAACTCTGCATACAGAACGCTGCGGGCCGCCGTAAAGGCCTCATCACCCGGCGGCAGTTGGAGGAGATCGGGCTCTCCAGCGCCTCGATCGCTCGTAGGGTCGAGACCGGGCGGCTACACCGTAAGCACCACGGCGTCTACGCGGTCGGCAGGGCCGACCTGACGATCGAGGGCGAAGTGCTGGCGGCGGCCCTGGCGATCGGCGAGGACGCCGTCGTAAGCCACTTCGCTGCCGCCTTTCTCTGGGGCTTCTGGCGCAGTCCGCCAGAACCCCCCTTCGACGTGACCGTCCCTCGGCGAGTGCGCTCGCGCGCGGCAATCCGGGTGCACTGCGTCCAGACGCTCGCTCGCGCCGACCGGACCTGGTGGCGCGGCGTGCCCGTTACCACCGCCGCCCGGACGCTGAACGACCTGGCGAGCGTCCTACGCAGCGACGCGGCGATGAAACGTGCGGCCCACGAGGCCCAGTCGCTCGGCCGCGTCACGCACGCCCAGATCGAAGCCGTGGCCAACCCCCGTCTGGCGAAGCTGATCGCGCCCGGCCCCCGGCCGACCCGTTCCGAGCTCGAGGACGCCGTCGACGACCTCCTGACCCGCCACGGCCTCCGGCCGCCTCAGACCAACGTCACGATCGCCGGCCACGAGGTCGACTTCCTGTACCCCGAGCACGGCGTGGTGATCGAAGCCGACGGCGCCCGGTACCACGACACGCCGCTCCGCCAGGCGCAGGACCGCCGTAAGCAGGCGGTCCTCGAGAGCCACGGTCTCCGGGTCTTGAGGCTGCGCTGGGAGGACACCCGGCCGGAGCACGAGGCACAGACCGTCGACCGCGTCCGGCGCGCGCTGGCCGGGAACAGCTACTTGAGCTCAGCGCTCGACTTGCCCAACAGCAGCCGGGCAACGACGAGCAGCTGAATCTGCTGCGTGCCCTCGAAGATGTCGAGGATCTTCACGTCACGCGCCCATTTCTCGAGCAGTTCGCCCTCGCCGTAGCCGATGCTCCCGGCCAGCGCGACGCACCGCAGGGCGATGTCGGTGCCCGAGCGCCCGGCCTTGGCCTTGGCCATCGAGGCCTGGAGCGAGTTGGGCTTGCGGTTGTCGGCCATCCAGGCGGCCTGAAGCGTCAGCAGGCGGGCGGCCTCCCAGTCGGACTCCATCGACAGGAACTCCGACGCGGCGGCGGTCTGGACGTGGGGCGGGGCGGCGTAGTCGATCTCGATGCCCGCCTCGGTGAGCAGGTCACGCGTGCGGTCCAGCGAGGCCCGGGCCACGCCGATGGCCATTCCGGCGACCAGCGGCCGCGTGTTGTCGAACGTCTGCATGACGCCGGCGAATCCCTGCTTCGACGTCTGGATCTCGGGCGAACCGAGCAGGTTGTCCTTCGACACCCGGCATTCGTCGAGCACGAAGTTGGCCGTGTCCGAGGCGCGGATGCCGAGCTTGTGCTCGAGTCGGTCGAGCTTCAGCCCGGGGTTGTCGCGTTCGACGACAAACGACTTGATCGCGCCGCGGCCGGCGCTGCGGTCGAGCGTGGCCCAGACGACCACCAGTTCGGCGCGGTCACCCGAGGTGACGAAGATCTTCTCGCCGTTGAGCACGTACTCGTCGGTGCCCGCGTCGTAACGCGCGGTGGTGCGGATGGCCGCGGAATCCGATCCCGCCTCCGGCTCGGTGATCGCCATCGCGGCCCACTTGCCGCCGAAGCGCTTCAGCTGCTCCTCGTTGGCGACGGCGGCGATCGCCGCCTGACCGAGACCCTGGCGGGGCATGGTCAGCAGCAGGCCGACGTCGCCCCAGCACAGCTCCGTCAATCCGAGCAGGCTCGCCATGTTGCTGCCGTTGCGGTTACCGCCCGCGTCGCGGGAGCTCCCGTTCTCGCTGCTCGGGCCGCCGCCAACGCCGCCCGCGCCGGCGCCGCCGAGCGCCCCGCTCTCGTTCATGCCGTCGATCACCGCGGCGAGCATGTCGAGCTCCTTGGGGTACTCGTGCTCGGCGATGTCGTACTTGCGTGAGTTGGGCCGGAACACCTCGGTCGCGACCTGGTGCGACTGATTGACGAGCATGCCGAACTTCTTGGGAATCTCCAGGTTGATCGGCATTACAGAACCAGCGCTCCTTCCATCAGTCCCGCGGCCCGGAGGTCCCGGTACCAGCGCTCGACCGGATGCTCCTTGACGTAGCCATGCCCGCCGAGCAGCTGCACTCCGTCGGAGCCGATCGCCATCCCGCGCTCGGCGCACAGCCGGCGCGCGATCGCCACCTCGCGATCGAAGCTGAGCCCCTGATCGACGCGGGAGGCGGCGCGGTAAGTGGCCAGCCGCATGCCCTCGAGCTCGATCGCGATGTTCGCGACCAGGAACGCGACGGCCTGGCGGTTGGAGACCGGCTCGCCGAAGGCCGTGCGCTGATTGACATACGGGATCACGTAGTCGAGCACCGCCTGGCCGGTTCCGACCGCCAGCGCGCACCAGGCGAGGCGACCGAGCTGGACGCACTCGCGGTAGACGTCGGGGTCTCCGTCACCCAGCAAAGCTCCGGCGGGCAGCGTCACGTTCTCGAAACTCAGTGTGCCGGTGCCGGCGGCGCGGATGCCCATCGCGGGCTCTGGTGCGACGAGCACGCCGGAGGTCGATGACTCGACGACGAACAGCACCGGTCCGCGACCCTCAAGGTCCGCCGCGACGATGAACAGTTCTGAGTCGGCAGCGCGGGGGACGAGCGACTTCGCGCCCTCGAGCACGTAGCCGCCGTTCTGCGAGCGCGCCGTGGTCTGGAGCTTGAACGGATCGAACAGCGCCCGGTGCTCGAGCAGCGCGAGCGCGGCCGCGGGCACGTTCTCGCCCACGAACTCCGGGAGGTAGGTCGCCTGCTGATCCGCGTCGCCCCACAGGCTGAGCGCCGTCGAAACCCCGGCGGGGGCGAGCGCGGCCACCGCGAAGCCCATGTCGCCGTGCGCCAGTGCCTCGCTCATCAGCACCGAGGTGACGGCGGACCGCTCCTGCACCGCGCCTCCGAGCTCCTCGGGAACCCCGACCATGGTCAGGCCGAGCTCGTTGCTCTGGGCCAGCAGTTCCACCGGAGCGGCGCACGCCGCATCCGCGGCCTGCGCCGCGGGGCGCACCTTCGCCGCGGCGAAGTCCCGCACCGACTCCTGGAGCATCTGCTGCTCGTCGTCCGGCGTGAGGTCGAACAGATCGCTGCGCTTGGCCCGAGGCTGCCGCGCGGGTTTGGTCAGCTGCTGCGCCGCGGCAAACGTGCGGCCCGCCCGGGCCGCGGTCTTCATCGTCGTCTTCGAGGCGCCGTGCAGGAACCGCTCGGTGGGCTGGCGCAGGCCGAACCGATCGACCAGGCCGGAGGCCGCGAGGCGATTCAGCGCGCGAAGCCCGACGGCCATGCCGCGTTCGGCGAGATTCTGTTGCTCGGTGGCCATGATGCCGGGAAGATATCACGCGTTGTTGTGACGTCGTTTGATGTCATCGTGCCCGCCGGGCGGCCGATCCCGAGAAGCTCTTACGCCGTCCTTACGCGCGCCCCGTCATGCTGCGCATGTGCGCGTACTGGTCGCAGAGGACGAGCGCCGTCTGGCGAATGCGATCGCGCGGGGGCTCCGGCGCGAGGGGATGGCGGTCGACCTCGCGCCCGACGGATCCGAGGCGCTGAACAAGGCGAGGATCGTGCGCTATGACGTGCTGGTCCTCGATCGCGATCTGCCGGGGGTCCATGGCGACGAGGTCTGCCGCGCGGTCCGCGGGGAACGACCGGACACCGGAATCCTGATGCTGACCGCCGCCGGCGCGGTCGATGACCTGGTGGCGGGTCTGTCGCTCGGTGCTGATGACTACCTGGCCAAGCCGTTTCGCTTCGCGGAGCTGGTCGCGCGGATCCGGGCCCTGGCGCGCCGGGCCTCGCCCCGCAATCCCCCCGTGCTCCACCACCGGGATCTGGAGCTGGATCCCGCGCAGCGGCGGCTGACGCGGGGAGGAGAGCCGATTGAGCTCGCGCGCAAGGAGTTCGCGGTGCTCGAGACGCTGATGTCCTCCCGCGGCGCGACGGTCTCCGCGGAGGAGCTGATCGAGCGCGTGTGGGACGAGCACACCGACCCGTTCACCAACGTCGTGCGGATGACGATCATGACACTCCGGCGCAAGCTCGGCGAGCCCGCGCTGGTCGAGACCGTGATCGGCGTCGGCTACCGGATGGGGTGAGGATGCGCCGGCGCCTGGCGAGGCTCGGACACGCCGGTCCGGCGCCAACGATCCGGCTGCGGCTGACCGTGCTCTACGGCCTGGTGTTCCTGCTCACCGGCGCCGTGCTGCTGACGATCGTCTACGTCCTCGCGCGGCACAACCTCGACAGCGCGAACATCCGCTCCAAGTTGCAGAAGGCCGGCCTCGTTCCGCCGCCGGCAGCGCCGTTCTTCGGCCGCTTCTCGTTCAGCCCGGGATCGCCGGAGGCCAACGTGGCCGAGGCCGTGCGCAACCAGCTGCGAGCGCAGGCGCTGCACCAGCTGCTGATCGAGTGTCTGTTCGCCCTCGGCGTGATGACGATGATCTCCGTGGGCGCGGGGTGGCTGCTGGCCGGCCGGGCGCTGGCGCCCTTGCGGGAGATCACCGCCACCGCGCGGCGGGTGTCGGTCGAGAACCTCGGTGAGCGGATTGGACTGGCCGGGCCGGCTGATGAGCTCAAGGAGCTGGCCGACACGTTCGATGGGATGCTCGGGCGCCTCGACGCTGCCTTCGCCAGCCAGCGGCACTTCGTGGCCAGCGCATCCCACGAGCTCCGCACCCCGCTGGCCATCATGCGCACCGAGGTCGACGTTGCCCTGGCTGACCCCGACGCCAGAACCGGCGAGCTCCGGGGGATGGGTGAGGCCGTCCGGGAGACGGTTGACCGCTGCGAGCAGCTGATCGAGGGTCTGCTGATGCTGGCCCGCAGCGAGGCTGCCGCGGGGGCCGAGGAGCAGGTCGATCTGTCCGCGCTGGCGGCTGACTGCATCACCGACCTGCGCGCGCGTGTGCACGGGGGCGAGGTCAAGGTCACCACCGACCTGGCGCCCGCGCTGACCCGAGGCCAGGGCTCGCTGCTCGAGCGGATGGTGGCAAACCTGATTGACAACGGACTGCGCTACAACGATCCCGGCGGCTATCTGGTCGTCCGGACCGTCACCGAGGGGCAGAACGTCCGGCTCGAGGTGCGCAATGGCGGGCCGGTGATCGAGGCGGCGGAGCTCGTGACTCTGACCGAGCCGTTCCGACGTCTGGACCGTACGCGCGCGGGGTTCGGACTGGGCCTGTCGATCGTCCGTTCGGTCTGCGATGCGCACGGCGGCGCGCTCAGGCTGTCCGCGCCGGCCGACGGCGGGCTGGAGGTGACGGTCACGCTGCCCGCCGAGCCGGCGGGAGCCACGCCGAATGTTGTGGTTGCGCGAACCGTCACGGCCCTTACGAAGAGCTGACGGCGCCACCGCTACAAACGCGGCATCCACCCCGACCAAGAGGTGTTGCCGATGTCCCTTCTTCGAACTTCAAGCCGCGCGCGCCGGGTGCTGCTCGTGAGCCTTGCCGGGCTGATGCTCGCCGCCGGACTCAGCGCCTGCGGATCATCATCGAGCACCGCCTCCGCGGGCACGACCGCATCCAGCAGCTCCCGGACCCAGGCGCGGCTGAACCTCGCCAAGTGCTTCCGCGCTCACGGACTCAATGTGCCCGACCCGACGACCGGCGGCGGCGCGGCCGGAGGCGGCGGAGGGGGCGGTGGGATCTTCCGGTCGTTGAACGGCTACTCCCAGGCGCAGGTACGGGCCGCGACGGCCGCCTGCCGGGCCTACTTCGCCAAGGCCTTCCCCCAGGCCAATCTGAGCCCCGCCCAGCGCGCTCAGGTCCAGCAGCAGCTGGTCAAGTTCGCGCAGTGCATGCGCTCGCATGGCGTCAACATCCCGGATCCGACGTTCAACGGGACCAGCGGGTTCGGTTTCCGGCGAGCATTCGGATCGGTCGACCGGAACAGTCCGGCCTTCCAGACCGCGAGCAAGGCGTGCGCCAGCGTGAGGCCGAGGTTTGGTCCGGGCGGCGGGGGCGGCCCAGGCGGCGGGGGCGGCCCAGGCGGCGGTCCAGGGACCCCCGGTGCCTGAGCGTCAACGCGGCCAGATCATGCGGGAGCTGTTCGCCCCGCCGCGCCGGCAGCGCGCGTTCATCGCCCTGGGCGCGCTGGCCAGCGTCGCGGTGGCGGCCGGAGTCATCCTCGGCGCGGGCCTGAGCGGGACCAGTGCCGGCGCGAGCCAGCCGGCGAAGAGCGCCGGCGCGGCGACGGTCCAGCGCCGTGACCTGGTCCAGACCGACACCGAGCCGGGAACGCTCAGCTACGCGAATCCGCATACGGTGTTCAACCGGCTGAGCGGCACTGTCACCTCGCTGCCGTCCGTCGGCCAGACGATCGCTCCCGGCCAGACGCTGTACCGGGTCAGCGGAGCGCCGGTGATCCTGATGACCGGCGGCGTGCCGGCCTACCGGGACCTCTCTCAAGGCGTGAGCGCTGGTGCCGACGTCCAGGAACTGGAGCAGAACCTGGTCGCGCTCGGGTTCGACCCAAGCCGCCAGATCACGGTCGATCAGACCTTTGACGCCGCGACCGCGGCCGCAGTCGACCGCTGGCAGGCGGCGCTGGGGGAGACCCAAACCGGCACTGTCTCCCTGGGGCAGGTGGTTTTCCTGCCGGGATCGCAGCGGGTCACGGCGATCGACACCGCGCTCGGGTCGACGGGCGGGTCCTCATCCGGGTCGGGGTCCTCCGGCGGCTCGGGCAGCACCTCAGGAACGGGCAGCACCGCGAGCGTCACCCCGGCGCCGCCGCGCCCGGAGTTCGTCAGCCTGACCACTACGACCACCAGCACGACCACGAGCACGAGCACCACGACTCCGGCCGCGGGAACGCCCCCCGGAACGCCTGGGACCAAGCCGACCTCCGGATCCGGTAAGCCGACCACGGGGACCACGGTGAGCTCGCTGGCCGCCCTGGTGGCGCTGCTGAAGGCCGAGATCGCCGAGCTCAAGAAGAGCGCCGGCACGTCTGCGTCCCCCGGGGCGAGCGGCAAGAGCGGCGCCGCGGGAGCGAGCACGGTCTCAGGCTCGGGTGCGGCCGGCGGCTCCACCGGCAAGTCCGCCGGCTCGTCGGCTGGGTCCTCGGCTGGCGGCGGGGGATCCTCGGCCGGAGGATCGGCGGGGTCGGGGGCCGCATCCGCTGCGTCTCCCAGCGCGCAGGCGATCATGCAGACGACCTCCACCAAGCTGGTGGTCACCGTCGATCTCGATGCGACGAAGCAGTCAGAGGCGGTGGTGGGCGGACCGGTGACCGTCCAGATGCCAGACGGCACCACGCAGGACGGCAAGATCACCGCGGTCAGCCCGGTGGCGGTGTCGAGCACCAGCAGTTCGTCGTCAGCGTCGGGCTCGGGCGGGTCGAGCACCCCGACGGCCACCGTTCCGATCACCATCACCCTGCGCAACAGCCGGCACGTCAACGGCCTTGACCAGGCCGCCGTCAGCGTCAACTTCGAGCAGCAGAAGGCGAGGAACGTGCTGTCGGTACCGGTCTCGGCGCTGCTGGCCACCGCCGGCGGCGGCTACGACGTCCAGGAGGCGGCCGCCCCGCATCGTCTGATCCCGGTCACGCCCGGGCTGTTCGCGGCCGGCTACGTGCAGGTCTCCGGCCCGCAGATCTCTCCCGGTCTTCAGGTCACCGACTCGCAGGGATGAGCGCCGCCCCGCAGGCAAGCGCGCTTCGGCTGCGCGAGGTGAGCAAGGAATATCCCGGTGAGGTCCACGCGCTGCGGGGCGTGAGCGTCGAGGTGGCCGGCGGGGATCAGGTGGCGGTCGTCGGCCCGTCGGGGTCGGGCAAGACGACGATGCTGACGGTGCTCGGAACGCTCGAGCGGCCGAGCAGCGGCGTCGTGGAGGTGGCGGGGCGGGACGTCGTCGGCGCGTCGGACGTGCAGCTGGCGGCGCTGCGCGCCCACGAGATCGGCTTCGTGTTTCAGGGCTTCCACCTGCAGGACACGATGACCGCGCTGGACAACGTGGCCAACGGGATGCTCTACACCGGGGCGCCGGCCCGCGCCCGTCGCGAGGCCGCGCAGACCGCGCTCGAGCGTGTGGGCCTCGCCAACCGGGTCACCCACCGTCCGCAGCAGCTCTCGGGGGGTGAGCGCCAGCGGGTCGCGATCGCGCGCGCGATCGCCAAGCGACCGGTGATCATCCTCGCCGACGAGCCGACCGGCAACCTCGACTCGCGATCGGGGCAGGAGGTGCTCTCGCTGCTGCGGGAGCTGACCGACGGCGGCGCCACGCTCGTGCTGATCACGCACGATCGCGGGATCTCCGAGACGTTTGGCCGGCAGATCGAGATGCGCGACGGCGAGATCGTCGGAGACGAGCGCCAATGAGTGTCGCGGCGCCGCGGATGCGGCTGCCCCGGCGCCGCTTCCCCGGGCGCGGTTCCGGTTCCAGCGAGCGCACGAAGTTGCCGGCGCGAGAGCTGCTGGGAGTCGCGGTGCAGGGGCTGCGGACGCGGCGCCTGCGCGCATCGCTGTCCGCGCTGGGGATCGCCATCGGCATCGGGGCAATGGTCGCGGTGGTCGGGGTCTCGGCCTCGAGCCAGGCCAACCTGCTGGCCACGATCGACAGCCTCGGCACCAACCTGCTCACCGTCGCCCCCGGCCAGACGTTCCTGGGCGCCAACGAGGCGCTGCCGAGCACCGCGCTGGCCGCGATCGACCACATGCCGACGGTGCAGCGGGACTCGGGCATCTACGCGCTCTCCGGCGTGACCGTGCGCAGAACGCCCTACGTCCCGTCTGAGCAGACCGGAGGGGTGGGGGTCAACGCCGCCGATTCGGGCCTGCTCGCCGCGGTCGGCGCTCAGCTCTCCGCCGGCCAGTTCCTGTCGGCGGCCAACCAGCGCTTCCCCACCGTGGTGCTGGGGGCGCAGGCGGCCTCGGTCCTGCAGATCAACGGCGTCGGAGGACACATCCAGGTGTTCCTCGGCGGCACGTGGTTCAACGTCGTGGGGATCATGCGGCCGGTCACCCTCGACCCGAACCTCGACAGCACCGCGTTCATCGGGCTGCCGGTGGCCGAGCGACTGTTCCGGGCGCTGCCGAGCCCATCGGAGATCTACGTGCGGGCCGACGTCAACAACGTCAGCCAGGTGTCGGGTCTGCTGGCGGCGACCGCGGACCCGCAGACGCCCGACGGGGTACAGGTCAGCCGCCCGTCCGACGCGCTCGAGGCGCGAGCGGCGGCGAAGGGACAGTTCACCACCCTGCTGCTCGGCCTCGGGGCGGTCGCGCTGCTCGTCGGCGCGATCGGGATCGCCAACATCATGGTCATCTCGGTGCTCGAGCGCCGAGGCGAGATCGGCCTGCGGCGCGCGCTCGGGGCGACGCGGCGGCACATCAGCAGCCAGTTCCTGGCCGAGTCGGCGCTGCTGGCCGCCCTCGGCGGCGTGGCGGGCCTGCTGCTCGGGTCCGCGGCGACGCTCGTCTACTCGCTGGCCCAGAACCAGCCGATGGTGATCCCGGGATACGCGCTGGTCAGCGCGCCGCTGGCCGGACTGCTGATCGGCGCGGTGGCGGGGCTGTACCCGGCCGCCAAGGCCGCGCGGCTGAGTCCGACCGAGGCGCTCCGAGCGTCCTGACTAGTGGTCGCCGACGCAAATACGCTTGCATTCGAGGCGGCTCTGGCGGCGCCTGCTCGGGCTTGCGGCCCGCTCGGCATCCAGCCTCGCCAAAACGGGCCGTGCCCGAGTCATCCGGCTGTCCTCGAATGCTCATGCACCAGAGGTGCACATCGCATTCCGCGTCCTCGCCCGGCATCCACCAGTGCCACCTCTCGGTGCGACCGCACTTACGTCGGAGACCACTTGTTGACGTGCACCCGCACCACCAGCGCGCTGGCCCCGTAGGCGCCCGCCGCGAGCCCGATGATCGCGCTGCTCGGGGGCAGCGAGGCGATCGCGTAGCTGAGCGCCAGGCCGGCCCACATGGCCGCGACGGCGATCAGGCCTGAGACGGCGATCCCCAGGCGAGGCCGATCGGTGAGGTGGTGTGCGGCCCCGGCCGGGGCCGCGAGCAGGCCGAGCAGCAGCAGCGCGCCGACGGCCTGGGTGCTCTCAGCCGTGACGAGCGCCAGCGCGGCGAGGAAGGCGATGCCCAGCGCGCGGACGGGAACCCCGCGCACCGTCGCCAGCTCCGGATCGAGCGTCGAGAACAGCAGCGGCCGGAATGCCGCTCCGACGGCGACCGTGACGAGGAGCCCGACTCCGGCCGCGATCCAGGCCGCTCCCGCGCTGAGCCCGAAGATCGAGCCGGACAGGGCGCTGATGGTGATCGTCCCCTGGCCGCCCCGGGCGCTCGTCGCGAGCAGCGTGATCAGCAGGATGCCGATCCCCAGGATCCACGCGAAGACGATGCCGATCACGACATCGTCGGCCTGGGCTCGGCGGCCGAGCCCAGCCATGACGCCGGCGACCGCCAGGGTCGCCACCACCAGCCCGAGCTGCTGGTTCACCCCCGCCAGCGCCGCGCCGATCGTCCCCACGAACGCGACGTGGCTGAGCGCGTCCCCCGCGAACACCTGCGCGCGCAGCACGACGAACCACCCGACGACGCCGCAGGCCAGCGCGATGAACGTCCCGGACAGATACGCGTTGCGGACGAACTCGTGCGAGAACATCGGCTACGCCCTCCGCGCGGTCCGGCGCCCGGCCTGAATGAGCACGTAAACCCCCAGGGCGAGCGTCGTGACGTAGAAGCCGACCGGATAGATCGAGAAGTAGGCCAGCGCCAGGGCGAGCCAGACCACCAGCACCGCGAGCACCACGCTCAGGAGCAGCCCGGCCACGGGCCGGCTGGTGATCAGCTGCGCACTGGCCGCCGGCGCCACCAGCAGGGCGAACACGAGCAGCGCGCCGGTGATCTGGCTGGTGGCAGCCACGGCCAGGCCGAGGAGCAGCAGGAAGCCGATGTCCAGGGCGCGGACCGGCACGCCCCGCGCGTCTGCGACCTCAGGGTCGATCGTCGCGAACAGCAGCGGCCGGCCAATCAGCGTCAGCACCGAGAGGGCGAGGAGCGCCACCACCGCCAGGACCAGCACCTGCCCGCTGCTCACGCCGAGGAAGGTGCCGAACAGAAGCGTCTCGGGGCCTCCGAGGACCGCGCTGTTGAGCGACAGGAACAGGAAGCCGGCGGCCAGCCCGAACGTCTGGATCGTGCCGATCGCCGCGGTCTCCCGGCCCAGGCTGCGGCCTCCACGCGTCCCGGTGCCTCCGATCGCCACCGCGGCCGCGCTGCACACGAGATACAGCCCGAGCGTCGTGGGGAGCCCGGCCAGCGCCGCGCCGGTGGCGCCGGGAAACGCCATCACCGAGAGCGTGTGCCCGGCGAAGCTCTGCCGCCGCAGCACCATGTACCAGCCGACCACCGCGGCCAGGATCGCCACGATCGTCCCGGCCTCGAGCGCGTTGACCATGAACGGAAAGGCCAGCAGCTGGCGCACGTCGGCGATCAGGTCCGCCGAGAGGGAGGGATTACCCGTCATCGGTGTCGTGATGGTGCGGTGCCTCGGGTTGCCCGACCACCACGAGCCGGCCGTCGGCAGCGCGGAGCACCTCGACGGGTGTCTGGTAGAGCTCGGACAGCTTCTCGGCCGTGATCACCTCGTCGACCGTTCCCGCCAGGGCGCCGCCGCCGCCCAGGTAGAGCACGCGGTCGAGATGGTGAAGCAGCGGGTTGACGTCGTGGGCGACGAGCAGCACGGCGATTCGTTGCTCCGTGGCGATCCTCCGCACGAGCGCGGCCACGGCACCCTGGTTGGGCAGATCAAGGCTGTCGAGCGGCTCGTCGAGGATCAGCAGCTTGGGCTCGCCGACGAGCGCCTGGGCGATCAGCAGGCGTTGCTGCTCCCCGCCTGAGAGCTCTCCGATCGGACGGGCCGCGTAGGCCGTGGCGCCGACCAGCGCCACCGCCTCGCGGATTCGCTCGCGCACCGCTCGCCGGCGGGTGCGGGCTGCCGGGGTCACGGCCAGCGGAAGCCCCCACCGGGTCCCCTCGAGCCCCAGCCGCACCACGTCGAGTCCCCGGATGCGCGTGGTCCGGTCAAAGCTCCGGCGCTGGGGCAGGTACCCGATCCGCCCGCGCGCACGGGTTGGGTCCGTTCCGAGCACGGTCACCGACCCCGTCGCCAGCGGCACCAGCCCGAGGATGGCCTTCATCAGAGTCGACTTTCCGGCGCCGTTGGGCCCGAGCACGGCGACGAACTCTCCGGGCCGCACCTCGAGCTCGACGTCGCTCAGAATCTCCCGCCCGCCGCGCTCGAGGGCGACGCCATGAAGAGACAGCGCGGACTGCGCGAGGCCCGGAGCGGTGGGAGGGCTGGCGCCGATCATCGCCCGGTCGCCTGCGCGAGTGCGCGGCGGAGTTGGGTCAGCTCCGCGACCTGCCACTGCTGGAAGGTGGCGCTCGCGGGGGAGAGCGTCTCGGTGATGGTGGCGACCGGGATCCCCTGTGCCCGCGCGAGCGCGTTCAGACGCTGGATCTGAGGCGTGGCGTTCTGGGCGTTGTAGACCCACACCTTGATCTGGTGAGCCGTGATCTGCTGCTGGGTCTGAATCGTGTCCTGAGCGCTGACGTCGGTCCCCTCGGTGATCGCCTTCATGAAGCTCGGCGGGGTGAGCAGCCGGAGCCCCAGCGACGGCGCCAGCAGTGCGAAGATGCTCTCCGAAGCGCCCACCGGCACGCCGGCGTAGCGCGCCCGGATGCCGTTGATCGCCGCGTGATACCCGGCCAGGCCGGTGCTTTCGAATGCGGCGCGGCGCTGTCTGAAGTAGGCGCCGTACTTCGGTTGCAGCTGCTCCAGCCGCAGCGTGATCGCGTTCGCCACGGCCTCGACGTCGGCCGGGGAGTACCAGCGGTGCGGGTTATCGCCGGCGGTGAGACCGAGGAGCCGGCCGACGTCCAGCTCCACGCGTCCCGGCGCCGGGTTGGCGGACAGCAGCCGCTGGGCCCAGGTGTCGTATCCGATCCCGTTGACGATCACGAACTGCGCGCTGGCCAGCGCCCGCGCGTCAGCGGGAACGGGCTCGTAGGAGTGGGGATCCTGCGCGGGGTCGACGATCACGCTGTGGACGGTTCCCCGGTTCCCGGCGAGCTGTGAGGCGATGCTGCCCCAGAAGCTCTCCGCGGCGACGATCTGCAGCCCGCCTCCCGCACCGCCTCCCGCACCGCCTCCCGTGCCACCGGCCGTCCCGCCGCAGCCGGCTACGACCAGCGCGAGGATCGCCGCGAGGACCGGCAGGATGAGGGCAGCGGAGAAGCGGCGGCGCACGCCCACAACCTAGCAAAGCTGAGATTGAGTCTCATTCTTATTAGTCCGCGCGGCGCGCTAGGCTCTACTGGCAATGGCGACGATCGACTGGCGCGAGCACGTTCAAGCAGTATTGGCCGCGGCGGGCCTGAATCGGGGCGGGGCCCGGGACCGGGTGATCGAGCTGCTGGCCGCTCAGCCGTGCGCGCTCAGCGCCGTGGAGATAGAGGACGCGCTCCGCGCGAGCGGGCGCCCCACCGGCCGGGCCAGCATCTACCGCGTGCTCGAGCTGCTCGCCGAGCACGGTCTCCTCGAGCGCGTGACGGTGGGCGACGGTCAGACCCGCTTCGAGCGCGTACGGCTCGGCGGTCACCATCATCATCACCTCGTGTGCGAGCAGTGCGGTCGGCTGGAGGCGTTCGACGATCCCGGGCTCGAGCGGGCAATCGATCGGCTGTCCGAGCGCCTCGGGGCCAGGATCGAGAGCCACGACGTGCTGCTGCGAGGCGCCTGCCGGAGCTGCGGCTGACGCTTTTCAGCGGGTGCCCGGGGCGGCCTTCCGCGCCTACCAGGTGTCGACATGGGGCCGGCGCTTGGCCTCGCGCCGCCACCACTCGCCGGAGTGGCGGTCGAACAGCGTCCTCACCCAGCGGAGCGTGTCGGCCGGGTCGATCACGTCGTCGATCTCGCCGTACTCGGCCATGCTGATGCCCTTGCCGCGTTCGTAGGCGGCCGCGACCATCGCCTCGAACATCCGCTCGCGCTCGGCCTCATCCTCGATCGCGTCGAGCTCGCGTCGCATGCCGAGCCGGACGGCGCCCTCGAGTCCCATGCCGCCGAATTCCGACGTCGGCCACCCGACGGTGAACAGTGGCGCCTTGAAGCTGCCGCCGGCCATCGCCTGGGCGCCCAGCCCGTAGCCCTTGCGCAGGATCACCGTGCCGGTGGGGACCGACAGGTTGGCGCCGGTCACGAACATCCGCGCGAAGTGGCGGACGGTCCCGGTGCGTTCCGCGGCCGGACCGACCATGAAGCCGGGCGTGTCGCACAGAAACAGCAGCGGCAACTCGAAGGCATCGCACAGCTGCATGAACCTCGCTGCCTTGTCGGCGCCATGGGCATCGATCGCGCCGCCGAGATGCGAGGGGTCGTTGGCGATGATGCCCAGCGGCTTACCATCCACGCGCGCGAGCGCGGTGACGATCCCGAGCCCGAACCCGCGCCTCAGCTCGAGCACCGAGTCCGCGTCGAACAGCGCGTCGATCACGGTCCGGACCTCGTAGACGCGCTTGCGGTTGGTGGGGATCAGCTGCCGCAGCCTGTCCGGGTCGGCGGCTGGAACCGCCTCGCTGTCCCCGCGGAAGTAGCTCAGGTAGCGCTTGGCGGCGGCGACGGCGCCGGCCTCATCGCCGACCCTGAGGTCGACGACGCCGTTGGCGTACTGGACGTCGATCGGACCCACCGCCGCGGGTTCAAAGACCCCGAGCCCGCCTCCCTCGATCATCGCCGGCCCGCCCATGCCGATGCTCGAGTCCTCGGTGGCGATCACCACGTCGCAGCAGCCGAGCAGCGCCGCGTTGCCGGCGAAGCAGTAGCCGGACGCGATGCCGACGAGCGGCACCAGTCCGCTCAGCTGCGCGAACAGGGCAAACGCCCGGCAGTCCAGACCCGCGACGATCGGCCAGTCGACGTCCCCGGGCCTCCCGCCGCCGCCCTCGGCGAACAGCACGAGCGGAAGGCGCCGGCGCTCCGCGATCTCGAACAGCCGGTCCTTCTTGAGGTGGTTGCGCATGCCCTGCGTGCCCGCCAGGACCGTGTAGTCGTAGGACATGACCACGGTCTGGGCTCCGTCCACGTCGCCGACCCCCGCGACAAGACCGTCCGCCGGGGTGCGGCGGATCAGTTCCTCCCGGTCCCGCCGGCGCTCCTGGGCGGCGAAGATCAGCGGGCCGTACTCGACGAAGGTCCCCTCGTCGACCAGATCGACCAGGTTCTCACGCGCCGTTCGGTGGCCGCCGGCGTGGCGCTTGGCGACCTCCTCGCCCCGGGCGTCGTCGAGCCCGATCGCGTGTCGGTCGAGCACGGCCTGAAGATCCTCGCGCTCCTCCCGGGGCTGGCCGTCGGGCGCCGGCGCGGTGTCCGCTGGCGTCGCCTCGGCAGGGTCAAGCACGGCGAGGCGCTGTCCCTCGTCGACCGTCTCGCCGACGGCCACGTCCACACCTCTGACGACGCCCTCGGTCTCAGCGATCACCTCGTGCTCCATCTTCATCGCCTCGAGGATCACCACCGCGGTCCCGGCGGAGACCCGGTCCCCCGGTGCGCGGGCGATAGCGATCACCGTCCCCGCGAACGGCGCCAGCAGTGTCGACTCGGAAACGGTCCCCACGCCGTGATCATCCCGCAACGTGCGAACGCGGGCAGGCCCGGTGGATAACGATGGCATCTGATCTCTTGCCTCCAGGAGGTATCGAGGCCGGGGCGACGCTGCCAGTCTCCACTGCACGATCCCCGACTGCCGGAAGGAACGCGATGCAACCGAAACCGCAGATGCTGAAACTCGAGAGGACCGGCCAGTACCTGGCGGTGCCGCTCGACGGCCCGCCTGGGCGCGATGCTCCGATCCAGCAAGCGGTCGACCGTTGTATCGCACAGCTGGCGCTGATCTCAGGCCACTGAGCACGGCTTCCGCACGGGCCCCGGGTAGGGTGCGGCGGTGCGGGAACGGGGTTGACATGTGGCCGGGGGGTCCCGTGTCAGCCTTCCTCCCGCACCGCCGCTAGTTGGTGCCGGTCGACGACGGGGGCGCCCGGGAGGGCGGCTGCGGGATACTGCACGGTCAGATGACCGAGCCCGAGGTTCTCTGGACCCCCTCAGCGCAATGGATCGAGCGTGCCCAGATCACCCGCTACCAGCAGTGGCTCGAGCGCTCGCGCGGTCTGCGCTTTGACAACTACGAGCAGCTGTGGCAATGGTCGGTCAATGAGGTAGAGGCGTTCTGGGCCTCGATCGTCGAGTTCTTCGACGTTCGCTTCGAGGTGCCCGGGTCCAGCGTCCTCGGCGACAGCTCGATGCCCGGGGCAGAATGGTTCCCCGGCGCGCAGGTCAGCTTCGCCGAGCACGTCTTCCGGGGGAAGTCGCCGGACGCGGTCGCGCTTCGCTTCGCCTCGGAGCTGCGCTCTCTGGACAGCTGGACGTGGGCGCGGCTGCGGGCGGAGACCGCGGCGATCGCCGCCGCGCTCCGGGAGCTCGGGGTGGGTCCGGGCGACCGGGTCGCCGCGTACATGCCGAACATCCCGGAAACGGTCGCCGCGTTTCTGGCCTGCGCGTCGATCGGCGCCGTGTGGTCCTCCGCGGCGCCGGAGTTCGGCGCGCGCAGCGTGATCGACCGTTTCGCCCAGATCGAGCCGAAGGTGCTGCTGGCGGTCGACGGCTACCGCTACGGCGGCAAGGACTTCGATCGGCGAGAGGTCGTGTCGGCGATCGCGGCCGAGATTCCGTCCCTGGAGCGCATGGTCACATTGGGCTACCTGGATGGGTCGGGTTGGGAGGACGGATTCCTCGGTTCGGACCCGCCACAGCAGCTGGAGTTCACCCCGCTTCCGTTCGATCATCCGCTGTGGGTGCTCTACAGCTCGGGCACGACCGGGCTGCCGAAGCCGATCGTGCACAGTCAGGGCGGGATCCTGCTGGAGCAGCTCAAGAAGGACCTGCATCTCGACGCTCAGGCGGACGACAGGGTCTTCTGGTTCTCCACCACGGGATGGATGATGTGGAACTTCCTCGTCGGTGTGCTGCTCAGCGAGGCGTCGATCGTGCTCTACGACGGGAATCCCGGTTACCCGGATCTGGGGACGCTGTGGGACCTCGCGGCGGACACGCAGATGACACTGTTCGGGACCAGCGCGGCGTTCATCGCGGCCTGCATGGAGGACGGCGTGGAGCTGCGTTCCGGCCGGGACCTGAGCGCGCTGCGGGCCGTCGGGTCGACCGGCTCGCCGCTCTCGCCCGAGGGCTTCCGCTGGGTGTATGACCAGCTCGGCTCGGACATCTGGCTGTTCTCGACCTCCGGCGGCACCGACATGTGCACAGCATTCGTGGGCGGCGTGCCGACCCTGCCCGTCTACCTGGGCGAGATCCAGGCGCGGGCCCTGGGGGCGTCGGTGGAGGCCTGGGACCCCTCCGGCAAGCCGTTGGTCGACGAGGTCGGCGAGCTGGTCATCACCAAGCCGATGCCCACGATGCCGATCTACTTCTGGGGTGACGAGGACGGCTCGCGCTACCGCGAGTCGTACTTCGAGATGTATCCCGGGGTCTGGCGCCACGGCGACTGGATCAAGATCACCTCCCGTGGCACGGCGATCATCTACGGCCGCTCGGACTCGACGATCAACCGCGGCGGCGTGCGCATGGGGACGAGCGAGATCTACCGGGCCGTGCTGGCCGTCGATGAGGTGACCGACGCGCTGGTCGTCGACCTCCCCCGCCAGGGAACGGATGGCTGGATGCCGCTGTTCGTCGTCCTGCGCGAGGGGGTTTCGCTGGATGACTCGCTCGCCGGCGCGATTCGCCGGCGGGTACGCGAGGACTGCTCGCCGCGCCACGTCCCCGACGAGATCCGCCAGATCACCGAGGTGCCCCGCACCCTGTCGGGCAAGCTGCTCGAGGTCCCGGTCAAGCGGATCCTGATGGGAACGCCGGCCGAGGACGCGGCGAGCCGCGAGTCGCTGGCCAACCCCGAGGCGCTCGACGTGTTCGTGGAGATGGCCGGGGAGTAGGGGGTTTCTTACGCTCCTCTGAGGTTCGGCTGACAGGCTACCTAGCGGAGACTGGCCAGACGTTGCGTCCCCCTGGAGGAGGCCCATGAACTTCATGCCCAAGCGCAAGCTGATCACCGCGATCGCCGTACTGGCGACGGCGGCGGCTGCCGGCGGGGCCTATGCCGCCACCCAGACAGCCACGACCTCTCCTCGTCAGGCGTTGCTGAACGACGCCGCCAAACGGCTGAACGTGACGCCGCAGAAGCTGCGCGAGGCGTTCCAGGGCGCGTTCTTCGATCAGCTGAACGCGGCGGTGGCGGCCGGGAAGTTGACCCAAGCCCAGGCGGACAAGATCAAGCAGCGCGTGCAGCAACGCGGCGGAGCGCCCGGCGGGTTCGGTCGTCCCCGGCTCGGATTCCGCGGGATGCAACGCGGCTTCGTGGTGCCCGGACCCGGAGCGGTCGGCCCCCGAGCCCTTGCTCCCGGAGCGCCCGGACCCGGAGGGCCCGGTCTCGTGGCCCCCGGCCCCGGCCCGGGCGGCCGTTTCAAGGCAGCCGCGGGCTACCTCGGCCTGAGCCCGAAGCAGCTGTTCGGTCAACTCGCCGGCGGAAAGTCGCTGGCGCAGGTCGCGCAGGCGCGTGGAAAGTCGGTCAGCGGCCTGAAGGCCTCCATGCTGGCGGCGATCCACGCTCGGCTCGACAAGGCGGTGGCCTCGAAGCTGATCACCGCAGCGCAGGAGCAGCAGTTCCTGAGCCGCCTGCCGGCCCGGCTCGACGCCGAGATCAATCGCTCAGGGTTCCCCTTCCACCGCGAGGGCTTTCGCCTCCACGGTGCCGGCGGCGCTTCCCGGATGGCGCCCGGTGGGCCTCCCGGTGGCCCGATGCCGCAGCCGCCCGGGCCGGCCGCCCTCCCGACACCGCCTCCGGGCGCTCCGGCGTCTACTCCATACTGAAATTAGCCGCGTATCCGGCCAAGCCCGCTCTTACCGTCCTCTCACCCACTTCTGAAGGGTTTCTCACAGGCGGGTGCTTTAGTGGCTGTACTGAGCCGATGTATGTGAGCAGGAGAAACCGAACATGAAACGACTGAGCCGAATACTCCCGATCGTGGCTGGGGCCGTTGCCGGCGGCGTCATCGCGCTCGCCGTCGC